>NZ_CP092827.1:1573928-1878571 GCF_022533585.1 Pseudomonas sp. LS.1a | reverse complement strand
ATATCGGGCAAATCCCCCAACGGCCAATTGGAAAGGGACAAACGCATGCTCCAGCGTGGGTCCTCCCCGTTTTCGCCCTCCACGTCATCCTCGATCCGCGGCCCCTCCAGGCGCCAGACACGGCGAATTTCGTCGCCGGCCGACGTGCGCAGCCTCCACTGCCCGGCATCCCCCTGTCGCGCCCAGGCTCTCAAGCTGCGGTCCAGCGCTGCATATTCCATTTCCTGCCGCAGCAAGGTGGTAAAGGGAGAGGCCCGGCGTAGAAGCAAGAAGTGAATGAACCGCTCGACCTGTGCTTCGCTGAAACCGGGGTAAAGGCTACGTACCCGGCGCCGCAGGGTACACGCCGGTGACTCCATGCACGAAAGCACAGGGCCGAGGGGGTAACCCACACGGCCATCGCCCAGGCGCTGGATCATTGCGCCCAGTGGCCTGGCTTCTCGCCAGTCCAGCAATGCAAGCAAGGCCTTGCGATCACGCGGCAACCAGACCTGCATACTGGCCCGGATGAGGCCAGGCACGTCTTTACCAACCCAACCCGAACGCTGAAGGAAACTGTCAGAAAGTACTGCCGCCAGTACTTCGAACACACCTTGCGGCTCCGCAACCTCAAGCTCGCTGGCCAGGCCTCTTTCGTCATACAGTTGGAAGCTGCCGTCTTTCCATACCAGGTCGAAGGTCTGAGTTGCATCACCAAAGGCTGGCAACAACCGGTCCTGCACCGCGCCAGTGGAAGTCCGGTCGCGCAACACCAGGTTCATCTTTTCTGCGGCAACGCCTTGACTTCGCAGAAGCGCAAACACCAGACGCACCAGGTCGGCACAATAGCTGCCCTGCAGGTACAAGGCCTCGCGCATTCTTACCAGCCGCACCTCCAGCAGCAGGAGCCGCGCCTGCTGGGCCAAAGCCAACGGCAAGCGGAAATCCTCGACCATCCGCTGGCGCATGAACGGCGAAGCGGCTTTGAGCAGCTCCCGCGCATAAGCCTTGGGCAGGCCGGGGAAGTCGCGCCGGATCACCGCCGTCGCCGGGTCGTCTGGCAGGCTGGCTTCGGCGAAATGATCAAGCATGGGCTGACGCAAGCGCTGAGCCGCCTCGTGGATTGCATCCATCTGTTCGGCCGGGTCCTGGCCCTGCAGCGACAACTCCTCGACGCACCAACTCAGGCGCTCGGCGTACTGCGGCCCTTCACTGGTCTGAGCAAAAAAGGCTTCATTCTCAGCCTGCACCGCAAACCGCTGCAGCGTGTCTCGCAACGCGACCGGCAGCGGCCGGCTTTCCACCAGCAACTGCCGCAGCATCGCTTCATCCAGCCCGGCCACTGTCAGGATTTGCCCGACCTGCTCGTCAGACAGTGCCCTGGCAGCTGGCCACAGGGCGGTCAACAGCCTGGCATTGCCCTGCCACTCCAGGGGACGGTCAATCCGCAGCCACCAGCCACGCTCGCCATTGCCTCGCAAAGCCGGGCCGAACCGTTCGGTGCCATCCTGATGCAGCAACCGCCAGCTCCCTTCGCGGTCCTGGCGCACAGCGTAGAAGGTGCCCTGGTCATGCCACCAGAGCTGGTCGTCCCCAGAAAACAAGCCATCGTGCCGCTCGGTCAGCGAAATGTCGGAGCCTGCCGTACGATAAGGGCTCAGGGTATTCTGCCAGAGCCGCTGCGAGCCCGACTCGGTGGTAACGGGCTCGAGAGTGTCGGCAAAGGCGCAGCGGATGGTATGGATTCCCGCTGCGGCCGTTCCCAGCACAGCTACCGATGCGACCAGGTCCACCAGATGCTCCAGCGCCTCATGCCGATGCCCCTGCGCCCAGTGGCTGGCGCCTTCATAAACCTGGGTCAGCAACTGCCTGGCGAAGTCGCCCAGCAGCACGGCATTGATGGCTGGCACGAACAGCCCTGCCAGGCCAACCAGCGCCAACCCCGCCTCCTGGAGCGCTGCCAGCCGGTCAGTGCTGGCGCGCCGGTCCACCTCAGCCGTTGGCACCGCCAGGAAGCGGGCGTCTTCCCTGATGCGCGAGGCATGTCGCCTGGCTGCATCGAGGAAGGGATCATCCTTTAGCGCTAGCCGGGATGGCTGCAGGTCCGGTTGATCGTCACTCAAGCGCTTATCCAGTAACGTCAGGAATTGAGCCCGCTGGCTTAATGCGATGCGCTGGACGAACGCGCTTCTGAATGGCTCGTCCCGCATGTGCCGGACCAGCGCATCATTCACCGCATCCCAGTCAGCAAAACGCCGCAAGGGCTGCTCATGGTCGTCCGGCAAGTACAGGATCACGCCCTTGAGACTGTCTGGCGGGCCAGCCGGGAAATCACTCTGCCGACGCGGCGGTTCGACCAGTTCGAAGGCCATGGCACCTTCCACTCGGCAGTCGAGAACCTGCACGGCTCTGGCAATGCCATTCCAGCCCTGGGCATGGCGAGCCGCCTTGCCCTGGACAAGCAGACGGAGCATGTCCAGATCACTGTTTTTGAGCTGTGCCCGCAGCGCGGCGATTTCAATGACCAACGCCAGACCAGTGCGTTGATCATTGCCCAGGGCCGTGGTCAGTTCCGGTGTCAGCACCTGGTCAAGATGGCGCTGGTAAGCACCGCCGACATCGGTGTCCCGACACAAGGCGACCAGGTCATCGATCTGCCAGGTCAGTACCTGTGCCGATGAGCCATCGGCCGGTTGCTGCCTGATGACCGCCGTCTGTTCGAAGAACGACTCGCCATCCGTGAAGTTCTGCAACAATTTCTGCAACAACGGCTCGTAGACCAGCACCTGCTGCAGGTCCGGGGGCAACAGTCCCGGTAAGGGGTCGAACGGCCGAGCGATGGCGCGAAGGCGCTCTTCACGCCACACCACCTTGTCCAGGTCGAGTTGCACCTCGAGTTTCGCTTCGATGGCGGGACCGAGGCGGGCCTTGGCGAATTGATCGAGCGGCAGCAAGCGGCCCAATAACGGTGCCAGCTGCTTGCGGCTCGCCAGGTGATCAGTCGACGCTGCACGCAGTGCATTGATCGATTCCTTCCTGGCCTTCTTCAGCCATTCAGGCAGTATCTCGACAATGAAGTCGTTTACCGGGTAGGCAAGCTTGGCATGTTCGTGCAGTTCAGGCATGGCGATCTCCAGGCGACAGGGAAGGCGATCACCCTCCTCCTGCACGAGCGCTTCGTGCAGGAGGAAATTCGGCTAGGCAAGATCGAGCCTGGGCGCATGGGAGGTTGCCCAGCCCTTTGGGCTGCGCTGTAGCGTAGGGAACCGAGTTCTCAAGCGGTCCGCGTACCCTGTGGGAGCGGCTTTAGCCGCGAAGAATCCAACGCGGTGCATGGCACCGGCTTCGCCGGTGTTCGCGGCTAAAGCCGCTTGTGTCTTGAGAGGGGATTAGAATCTGGAGTGAGAGCGGTGAATGGCAAGCTGAATGCCAGAGGTGCCTTGAGCACGTGTGGGAGCACAAGCTGCCATTCACCGTTCCACTTTGGCGAGAGCCCGAACAGTTGGATGAGGGCCTAATCTCGAACCACAAGCGTGGGCCAAGCCAAAGCTCTCTCACACTGTTGAGTCTAGGAGGTTTTGGCGATGGCTTCCTTCTTGGGTATCGATGTTTCCAGTCTTTCCCTTGATGCACTGGTGCGGCCCCAGGGCATCAGGATCAGCGTGCGCAATGATCCAGCGGGCTTTGAGGAACTGGTGAAGAGCCTTCGAGGGCTCAGCATCAAGCGCATCCTTCTGGAAGCTACAGGCGGCTACGAGCTTGATGTCATGCGCTTTCTCCAGAACGCCAGCTACAAGGTCATACGCGTGAACCCCAAGCGAGCCAGATCGTTCGCGGATTCCTTGGGCATCAAGGCCAAGACCGATGCCATCGACGCCGCAGTGCTGGCCCATTTCGCTGAGGTCATTCCTGACAAGCCAACCCTGAAAACAAGCCCTGAAAGGGCCCTGTTACGAGAACTCCTTCAGCAGCGTGATCGCCTGGTCCAACAGCGAGATGACGATCGGCGGCGCCTGAAGCAGGCCCAGTCAGCAATGGTCGCCAATTTCCTGAAAACCAATCTTCAGCACTTTGCATCGCAGATAAAGTTGGTGGAGCAAGCGATCAAGCGGCAGGCCACAGTGCTCAGCGATGAACGGATAGCCAAACTGGACGAAGTCAAAGGCATCGGGATGGTAACCGCGACCAAGCTGGTAGCGCTCTTGCCGGAACTGGGGCACGTGGAGTCCCGGGAAATAGCCTCTTTGGTCGGTGTGGCCCCCTTCAATCACGACAGCGGAAAGTCCGTGGGCAAGCGCTTTATCTCAGGAGGCCGATTTGAGGTCAGGCGTGCGCTGTACATGGCGTGCCTGGTAGCGGTGAAACATAATCCAACGCTCAAAGCCCGATATGAGGCGCTGCGTGGGCGAGGGAAACTTGCCAAGGTTGCGCTTGTAGCCTGCATGAGAATCTTCATCGTGCGCCTCAATGCGATGCTCAGAACGGGCACGCCGTGGCGGGATGACTTACCGCAGCCATGAAAACATGGCGCAAATCACAGCGTGATCCTGTGGGAGCGGGTTACCCGCGAGACGACACCGCGGAGGATGGCACGGGCTTCGCCCGTGTTCGCGGGCAAGCCCGCTCCCACAGGGGGCGCGCCAGCTTTTAGAAATTGAGCAAGACAGTTGCTCCCACATGGATCGCGCCAGCCTCTAGAAATTGAGCAAGACAGTTGCTCCCACACGGCCCCCCTGAATCAATGACTTATGTGTTGTTCTGCGAGAGGGCCGGCACGTTCATTTCATCCTGGGTGAGCCGTAAGGCAAGCGCATCGTAGGCTTGCTCGGTATCCCGGCGCAGCTGCTTGCAGCGTTGGACATAAGCGCCGCTGCCCAGGGCTTCCTTCTCTTCCTCAAGCTCGTCGATCTGCTTGCTGAAGTCGCTGGAGATCTGCTCGAATGCCTCGGGGTAGCGTTCACGCAGGTACGCCTGCCAGTAGTCTCGCTGGCTGATGTAGCGAACCCGCTCATCACCCGCTTCGGCGTTCAGGACTGCCAGGTAGACGCGATCCAGGTCCTCACTGGCCACACCGGCAACCTGGTGGAACTGCATGCTGCGCGGTTGCCCGATCAGGTTCAGGCGGCTTGCCAGGCCTGTACGATAGGCCAGGCTGACCTCGACCTCATCCACCCCTCGCCCTTCGGCCAGCCGTGCCTGGAAATCAGCACGGGCAAAGTGCTCCACCTGATCGAGACGGAACAGGCGCTGTGCCAACTCCAGGCGGGCATTACGCGTGGCGACCGGGTTTTCACCATGAGTCACCTGCAGTACCCGCATTCGGATTTCGAGCTGACTGAAACAGTGCGCCACGCTGTCGACACAGGTACGCGGGTCTGCAGCCCGCTCGAACAGTTCATCACGAATCAGTGTATTGCTGGTCGCAGCGTCTATCATCGCCCACACCCTTCGCGACAGGTCGTCACGGGCCACACGAAAATCGGAACTCTCGGTCAGCTCTGCCAGTAGCTGGAAGAACTGCACATGCCCAGGTTCACCCTGCAGGGCATCCCACTGTGCAGCCTTGGCCGCCTGCTCGGGCTCGGCGAGCGCCCCAAGCCAGGTGGTTCGTGCCCGCAAAGGATCTGCAGCTTCAGCAGGCTCTTCAGCATCGGGAACCTGGCCATGGGCATGTTCCGCCTCCGGTCCAAGGAGACGCTCACGATCGGCTGCCGTCAGCGGATTACCATCGACCCACACCGCCCGACGCAAGGCCAACGGCGCATCGAGTAACGCCTGTGGCAGGCTGGATATCTGATTGCCGCGCAGATCGGCATACTCGAGCAGGCCACACCACTCCAGCCCCCTTGGCACCGCCTGCAGACCTGCCCGGCTCAGATGTAGCTCTCGCAGGCGCGATAACTGATTGAAGCGCAGGCTGATCGAGCCGAGCATGTTTTCACTCAGGTCGAGGATGCGCAGACGAGCCAGGCCCGCCAGCGCGTCGACATGTGGTGCCGTCAGCCGGATCCGGTTGCGGGGCAGCCGCAGATGGCGCAGGCGCGTCAGCCCGGCGAGGCCTTCCGGAATCGCACGCAAGGCATTGTTGCCAAGGTCCAGGCGGCGCAGCTCGGGGAAGGTGCGCAGAAAGCCGGCTGGAAGAGACTCCAGGCGCATACCGACCAGTACCATGTCCGTAATGTGGGTAAAATCCGTCCCCTCCGGCAGGGTCGGCAGGCTGCCCGCCGGCACGCCGATGATGCTGAGCCGCATTCCTCCGGGCTCACCATTGCGATAGATCACCCTCTCCCCTTCAAGGCGCCAGGCACGGCGAAGTGCATCGGCAACCGCCTGCCGGTGGCCACGGGTTGTCTCGGCAACTGCGTCAGTCCAAAGCCGCAGGGCTTGATCCATCCGTCGATAATCCCCCTCCTGACGCAACAGCGTGGTATAGGCCGAGCTCGATTGTGCCAATAGCAGCTGCAGGTACCGCTCTACCTCCTCATCATCGAAGGCGGGATAGAGGCTACCGATACGACGCCGCAGAACCTGCCCGTGCGCTTGACTGGAAGCGCCCCTGCCACTTAGCAGATAACCTGCCCGCCCATCGGCCAGACGATGCATGAGGGGCGCCATGGGCCTGGCCTCACGCCAGCCGAGCAGTCGTATCAGTTCCAGGCGGTCACGTGGCAGCCAAGTCTGAAACGATGAGCGGATACGCCCGGCAGCGTCCTCGCCCGTCCAGCCTTGGCGTTGCAGGAACGTGGGCGGCAGACAGGCCGCAAGTACCTCGAAAAGCCCCTCAGGCTGGGCGACCTCGATGTCGCGGGTACGGCCCATGTCGTCGAACAGTTCGAAGCGCCCCTCACGCCATACCATTTCCGTCACGGACTGCGCGCCATTGCGCTCAGGGAAAAGCCGATCCAGTACCGGCCCGGTTGCAGAGCCCTCGCGCAGCACCAGGTTCACCCCACCCGGTGTCAAGCCGCGGCGGCGTAGCAAGGAGAACGCCAGGGATACTGCATCGGCACGATAACTGTTAGGTAGATAAAGTACTTCGCGCATCCTGGTCAGGCGCGCCTGTTGCAGCGCGCCGCGCGCCCGCTCGGCCAATGCCAGCGGCACTCGCGCTTCGTTGGTCATGCGTTCGCGCGATTCGGCACTGGCGCTTTTCAGCAGATCCAGCGCATAGGCATCTGGCAGTCCGGGGAAGCTGCCCTTGAGTGTGGCCAGCAGTGGATCAGGGGCAAGGTAACGCTGGGCGAAATGCTCCAGCATCGGCCCGCGCAACCGTTCGGCCGACTGGCGGATCGACCGGGTTTGCTCTACCAGGTTCTCCCCTTGCAGTTCCAACGTGTCGATACACCACTGCAACGCTTCGGTGTCGTCGCCTGCCACATCCACTTGCGCAAAGAACGCATCGACCCGGGCATCGGCAGCAAAGCGCTCCAGCGTATCGCGCAACCTGATGGGCAGGGGGCGGCCTTCCACCCATAGCCCACGCAAATACGCCTCGTCCACATCCGCTACCGCCAGGATCTGAGTGATCCGCTCCGCATCCAGCTCTGCTGCGCCAGGCCAGAGACCTTTGACCAGCCTCTGCGCCCCCTGCCACGCCAGCGGACGCTCCCAGGCAAGCCGCCAGGCACGCTCACCATTGCTTTCCAGCGCCGGCCCGAACACGCCTGGCCCGTCGCGATGCAGCAATCGCCAAGTGCCCGCCGCATCGCGGCGTACCCTGTAAAGCACAGCGTCGCGCCGCCACCAGTAGGCCTGGCCATCGCTGAGCAGCCCATTGTCCAGTTCAGTCAAGGATGCCGTGGTCGAGCGCTGCTCATAAGGTTGCAGGTCGTAGCGCCACAGTCGCTGCTCGCCCGCCTCGGTGGTAACCGGCTCCAGCTGCTCGACAAAGGTACTGCGCAGCACCTGACCACCTGCTGTGACGGTGGCGCCAGTGGCCAGTGTCGCTGCGACCTCCAGCAGGTGCTCCGTCGCTTCGTGCTGGTGCCCCTGCAGCCAGTCGCCGCTCCCCTCGAACACATGGCCAAGCACCTGTCGGGCCAGGTCAACCAGCAGCAAGGCGCCAACGACTGGCACGAACAGACCCACCAGGTTCAGCAATACCAGGCCCGCCGTTTCCAGTGCCTGCAATCGCGCTGCGGCCGACCGGGCATTCGCCTGCGCCGTCGGCACAGCCAGGAAAGCAGCATCCGCCTCGATACGTCGCACGTGTCTGGCAGCCAAGCTTGCAAAAAGCTCACCGTCACTGGCAAGCAAGCCGGGCTCCAGGTCCGGCTCGTCATCCTGCAGGCGCTTGCGCAGCAGCAGTTGATAGTCCACCTGCTTGTCCAGGGCGATGCGTCGGGCAATTGCCTTTCGAAAATCGGCACCGCACATCAACCTGGCCAAGGTACGGTTTGCCGATGCCCAGTCGTCGAACCGTTGAAAGGGTTGCTCCCGATCATCTGGCAGATAGAGCAGCACCGCCTGCAAGCGATCCGGATTGAAAACCAGGCCAGGCATACCGCTAACGGTGCCAGTCCACTCGAATGCCAGTGCGCCGTCCACGGCTTGCCCAAGCACCTGCAAGACGCCCATACCCAGGCGCAGGCTCGAAGGCAACTGTGCAGGTTCGCCCTTGCCTAGCTGGCGTAGCATCCGTAGATCGCTGCCCGCCAATTGCCCTTTCATGGCCGCGATCTCGACAGCTGCCGCCATGCACAGCCGCGTATCCTTGGCCAACTGGCGCCTGAAGGCTGGCGTCAGCGTTTGCTTCAAGTGCTCCTGGTAAGCCTTACCCACATCCACCCTGCGGCACAGACTGACGATTTCATCGATCCGTTGGGTGAGAACCTGCTCAGCACCATCTGGTGCTTGCCCCTCACGGATCACCGCTGTCTGCTCGAAATAGGACTCGCCATTCTTGAAGTTCTGCAAGAGTTTCTGCAGCAGCGGCACCGTCACGAAATACGACTCGAAATTGCGCACCGAGCCCTGCACGACCTCCAGCCGGCGGCGTTCTTCCCGCCATCGGTCGTGGGTCACATCGATGTCCAGCTTCAGCTGATCCTTCAGCGCCTGCTCCAGGCGCTGGGCGGCAAACTGCTCGAGCGGCTGCAGCGCCTGCAGGGCCGCAGCCATGTCCTTCTGGCTCTGCAGATGCGCCGTCATGCTGGCACGCAAGGCCTGGACCTGCTCATGCGCAGCGTTTTTCAGCCATGGGGGCAAGTGTTCGCCAATGAAGTCATCAGCCGGGTGCAGCAGTTTTGCGAGGATCCTGTCGGGCATGGTCGAATACCTCTGAATGGTTCGACCTGCCAGCCTGAACCTGCTCAGGGCATCCCGGCAGCGGGAAGGGCTGGCTCCTCAGCGCAGCCCATCTCGCGCCTGGATCACGGCACGGTAGTGCCCTGGGTTGCAGCCGAACCATTTGCGAAATGCCTTGTAGAACGAGCTGCTGTCGGCAAAGCCCAGGTGCTCGGCGATCTCGGCCATGGGCCGTTCACCCTGGCTGAGCCAGGCGATGGCCAGTTCGCGCCGCACACTGTCCTTCAACCCTTGGTAAGTCTGCCCCTCCTCCCCCAGGCGTCGGCGCAATGTCGAGGCTGACAGACTCAATTGGCGGGCCACGGCATCGGCATCGGGCCATGCGCCAGGGTCCAGGTGCAACAGGTTGGTACGGATACGCCGCCCCAGGCTGGCCGGATCACGATATTTGACAAGAATGTTGCCAGGCGCCTCGGCCAGAAAGCGCTGCAGGTCATCTGCCGAGCGCCGCAGCGGCAGGTCGAGGCAGTCGGCGGCGATGATCATGCGCGTGCGTGGGCGGCCGAATTGCAGGTTTTCCGAGAACATCACCCGGTAGTCATCGCAGAACGGCGGTTCGGCGCAACGCAGGTCCACGGCCAGGATCGGAATTCGCCGCCCCGCCAGCCAGCAGGCCACGCCGTGCACGATCATCCAGAAGGTGAAATAGGTGAAGGCACGCCGAGGTTGGTCCCGCGGCTCGTTGATGACGATCTCGGCCAGGCTCTGCTGGCGTACCAGGCCCGGCTGCAAGTCTTCGAGCATCAGGGACAGAAAGGCCAACAACGTTTCCAACCCTTCGGCCAGGGTTGGTTGGGCCATGCTCGCCCGGCACATGAACGCCAGGCTGCCAGTGCGCAGCCCACGCGGGTCCATGGCGAAAAATTCGTCGTTGCAGCGACGGGCCAACAGCCGCCAGAGGTTTGCGTAGGATTCGGCACTGACCCGGGCCTCGGGCAATTCAAGTTGCCGGATGTCGATACCGGCACGGGCCAGCAAACCAGCATCGGGTTGCCCGGCCGGGCAGGTCTGCAACAGCGCTTCGCGCACCAGTTGCATGGAGATGGTGTCTTTTTCGCTCATCGGCCATCCAGTCTGCTCTATGCCGGCCATCTTAGGCCTGCCCGCAAAAAACACCAGCCCTGACCTACAGGCTGGCAGCCAAACCCAGGAAGGCCTGAATCAGGCGCAATTCACGACGGCGCTCCAGGCAGCCGAGCATGTGCTGATTGACCAGCCCTGCACCGGCCAGCGGGCGTGCCACAACCCTCGGGTCGTTGGCCACCTCGGTGGATGACACCACACCAATGCCCAGCTCCGATGCCACCGCCTCGGTAACCGCCTCACGGCTATCCAGTTCGAGCAACACCTTGGGCTGCACTGCCGCGCTGATACAGGCCTTGTCGAAGGTACGCCGGGTGGTCGAACTCGGCTCGCGCAGCACCATGATCTGCTGGTGCAGCTCGGTCAGTGGCAAGTCGCCTTCGGCGCTGGCCCAGGCGTGCCCCGCCGGCAGCAAGGCGCACAGGCGCGACTCGCAGAGCGGCTGCAGATGCAGGCCCTTGCGCGGTTCGATCTCGGTCAGCACCGCCACATCGGCATGCTCGCCGAGCAGTGCGGCCAAGGTTTCCTGGGCATTGCCCAGGCGCAGGTTCACCGTGATGCCCGGGTAACGCTCACGCAGTACCGCGAGCATCGGCATGACCCGGTGCGGGCCATCGGCAGCCACCTCAAGACGCCCGGTCAGCAACTGGCGGTTGGCCTCGAGCATGGCCTGCGCCTCTTCGGCAAGGCCGAACATGGCGCGGGTTATCGCCGCCAGGCGGGTGCCCTCTTCGGTCAGTTCCACCCGCCGGGCAGTGCGGCGCAGCAAGGTGATCTGGTAATGCTCCTCCAGCGCCTTGACGTGGCCAGTCACTGCCGGCTGGCTGATGAACAGCCGCGCCGCAGCGCGGGTGAAGCTGCCTTCACGGGCAACGGCGTCGAAGGCACGCAGCTGGAACAGGTTCATTTCTATCGGCCTGACTTATAGCTCGGATAACAACAAACAATTTGATTGATACAAGCGGGAATTGCAACCTAGGCCCCGTAGTTTCAGCCCACCGCTTGTGAGGAATAACGGAATGAGCAACGCCCCGATTCTGCTTACCCCCGGTCCCCTGACCACATCAATCCGCACCCGCCAAGCCATGCTGGTGGACTGGGGCTCCTGGGACCGCGACTTCAACCAACTGACTGCCAGTGTCTGCGAGCAACTGCTGGCGATCATCGACGGCAGCGCCAGCCACCACTGCGTGCCCCTGCAAGGCAGCGGCACCTTCGCCGTGGAAGCGGCTATCGGTACCTTGGTGCCGCAGGACGGCAAGGTGCTGGTGCTGATCAACGGCGCTTATGGCCAGCGCCTGGCAAAGATCTGCAAGGTACTGGGCCGCGCCTACAGCACCTTCGAAACCGCCGAGGACCAGCCGACCACTGCCGCCGACGTCGACCGCCTGCTGGCCACCGACCCGGGCATTACCCATGTCGCGCTGATCCACTGCGAAACCAGCACCGGCATCCTCAACCCGCTGCCCGAGATCGCCCAGGTGGTCAAAGGCCACGGCAAGCGCCTGATCATCGACGCCATGAGCTCGTTCGGTGCGTTGCCGATCGACGCCCGCAAAATCCCCTTCGAAGCGCTGATCGCCGCTTCCGGCAAGTGCCTGGAAGGCGTACCCGGCATGGGCTTCGTATTCGCCGAAAAAACCGCCCTGGCTGCCGCCGAAGGCAATGCCCATTCGCTGGCCATGGACCTGCACGACCAGCACACCTACATGGCCAGGACCGGCCAGTGGCGCTTCACCCCGCCGACCCATGTGGTCGCCGCCCTACACGAAGCGCTGCAGCAGTACAACGAGGAAGGTGGCCTGCCGGCGCGCCACCAGCGCTACGCCGACAACTGCAAGACCCTGCTCGACGGCATGGCTGCCATCGGCCTGCGCAGCTTCCTGCCCGCCGAGATCCAGGCGCCGATCATCGTCACCTTCCACGCACCGAAGGATGCCCGCTACCAGTTCAAGGACTTCTACGAGCGAGTCAAGGCCAAGGGTTTCATCCTCTACCCGGGCAAGCTGACCCAGGTGGAAACCTTCCGCGTCGGCTGCATCGGCGTGGTCGGAGCGGATGGCATGCAGGCCGCCGTGAATGCCGTGGCCGAGGTGCTGCGGGAAATGGAAGTGCTGGACATCTGACCCTTTGCCCACCCGATCTCAGGAACAAGCGCACATGAACTACAGCAACCCCACCCAGCTGCAAGCCGCCATCCTCGACTGGGCCGGCACCGTGGTCGACTTCGGCTCCTTTGCCCCGACCCAGATCTTTGTCGAAGCCTTTGCCGAATTCGATGTGCAGGTGTCCATCGAAGAAGCCCGTGGCCCGATGGGCATGGGCAAGTGGGACCACATCCGCACCCTGTGCGATGTGCCGGAAATTGCCGAGCGTTACCGCAAGGTATTCGGTCGCACCCCGACCGACGATGATGTCACCGCCATCTACAACCGCTTCATGCCACTGCAGATCGAGAAGATCGCCGTGCACTCGGCGCTGATCCCCGGGGCCCTGGAAACCCTCACCGGGCTGCGCCAGGACGGCCTGAAGATCGGCTCGTGCTCGGGCTACCCGAAGGTGGTGATGGACAAGGTGGTGGAACTGGCCGCGCAGAACGGCTACGTGGCCGACCATGTGGTGGCCACCGACGAAACCCCGAACGGCCGCCCATGGCCGGCCCAGGCCCTGGCCAACGTGATCGCGCTGGGTATCGACGATGTGGCGGCGTGCGTGAAGGTCGACGACACCGTGCCGGGCATTCTCGAAGGCCGCCGCGCCGGCATGTGGACCGTGGCCCTGGTGTGCTCGGGCAATGCCCTGGGGCTGACCTGGGAAGGCTACCGCGCGCTGAGCGCCGAGAAGCTGGAAAGCGAGCGCCAGCGCATCCACGCACTGTTCGCCGGCAGCCGTCCGCACTACCTGATCGACACCATCAACGAACTGCCCGAAGTGATCGCCGACATCAACCGCCGCCTGGCCAAGGGCGAGATGCCGCAAACCTCCTGAGCCGGCATTGGGGCCGCTTTGCGGCCCCTTGTTCTGGGTTGCGATCTGGCCCGAATCTGTACATTGAGTTGCCGCGGAAATTGCCAAAACATGGGCCCTCCCTGTCCTGAGATGCCCAGCCCCAATGAGCACACACACCCGCACCCGGCGCCTGACAATCCCGCAACTGGTGGCCATGAAAGGTCAGCAGAAGATCGTCTCGCTGACCGCCTACTCCAGCACCATCGCTCAAGTGATCGACCCGCTGGTCGACTTCATCCTGGTCGGCGACTCCACGGCCATGGTCGGCTACGGTCGACCCTCCACCCTCGGCATGCGCCTGGACGAGACCATTGCCCATACCCGCGCCGTGGTCGACAGCACCCGCCTGGCCTGCGTGATCGCCGACATGCCGTTCGGCAGCTACCAGGAGTCCCATGAACAGGCGTTTCGCAACTGCGCCAAGGTACTGGCCAGCAGCGGCTGCGATGCCGTCAAGCTGGAGGCCAACCAGGCGTTGGCGAGCACCGTCGAGTTCCTTGTCGCACGTGGCATCCCGGTAATGGCACACATCGGCCTGATGCCCCAGTTCGTCAATGCCATGGGGGGTTACAAGGCCCAGGGGCTGAGCGAGGACAGTGCTGCAACGCTACGGGCCGACGCGCAGGCCAACCTGCGCGCCGGCGCTTTCAGCCTGCTGCTCGAAGGCGTGGCCGAGCCAGTGGCCCGCGCCATCACCGAAGCCAGCGCCAAACCGACCATTGGTATTGGCGCCTCACCCGCCTGCGATGGCCAGGTGCTGGTGACCGAAGACCTGCTAGGTCTGGGCAGCGCTCATGTACCGCGCTTCGTCAAGCAGTATGCCGACGTCGGCCAGGTAATCCGCGAGGCCTGTAACAGCTATGCGCAAGAAGTACGCAACGGCATGTTTCCAACCCGGCAACACTGCTACGGCGTTTGAGCTTCATCCTCGATGGCCTTGACCAGGCATTGCAAGGCCAAGGCAATATCCTTGCTCCAGTCCACGCTGCAACACAGCCGCAGGTGGCTGCGCCAAAGGCCGCACTGGCTGAAGATTTCCCCTGGGGCAATGACGATGCGCTGCGTCAGCAACCGGGCGAAGACCCGGCACATGTCCACCGGGCGGGTCGCCTGCAACCACAGGCTGGCCCCGCCCTGCGGCTCGATGATATGCAGGCGCCCCTGGCCGTGCGTCTGCAATAGCGCCGCCATCTGTTGCAGGCGTTCCTGCAGCAGGGGCCGCAACCGCTGTAAATGCTGCTCAAGCCGGCGCGAGGTGAACAGCCTGGCGATCGCTCGCTGACGAATGGGTGAAAGGCGGAAGGCGCGCTCAAGAAAGAGCTGCTGCAAGCGATCGACATGATGCCGGCATAGCAGATAGCCAAAGGGCGCCTCCGCACCAATCAGCTTGTCGAAGGTAGAGAACACCAGCAGCCGGTCGGGGTCGGCGAAGTCGCGGTAGCGTGGCGCTGCCGGATGGAAACACAACTCGCCGTAAGCATCGTTTTCGAAAAGCCACACATTGTACTCGGCCAGCCAGTGGCAGATTTGCTGCTTGTCTGCCGCCGGCATCAGCCCACCTTGTGGCACGTTGGCCGCCGACGACAGCACAGCCAGGCGAACCGGTTGATCGCACAGCAACTGGTGAAAGTGCTGCAGGTCGAAACGCCCGTCTTCACCCAATGGCACTTCAATGATGGTCATGCCTGCCGCCTGCAACTGCCGCAATACCGCCCAGTTGCAAGGCGACTCCACCAGCGCCACCTGGCCCTCGAGGCCGAGGGCGCGCAATGCCAATTCAAGGACGCTGCGCAGGTCTGCACCGATGAACACCTGGTTGGCCTGCCAGTAGTGCTGCGCCGAATGGGTGTAGCGGTCGGCCAGCACGCTGCGCAGCTCCGGCTCACCGAACGGTTGGTACAGGGGGGCCTGTGCACGTGGGTACTGGCGCGCCAGTTCGCGCTCGATCATCAGCAGTGGCTGCTCCAGCGACAGCAGCATGGCTGGCGCATCACTGCCCAAGGCGAGCATACCCGGCTGACGGGCGCTGGCGAATACCGTGTCAAGCAGGCCCGGGGAATGCCCGCGCAATGCAGATGGGCGAGTGCGGGTGAAGTAGCCCTGCTTGGGACGTGCATACACCCGCCCTTCATCTTCGAGCAGCGCATAGGCGTACTTGGTGCTGGATACCGAAACGCCAAGGCGCCGAGCCAGCTCGCGCAGCGACGGTAGGCGTTGTTCCACGTTGCATGGGGCTGCCTCGATCCGCTCGAGCAGGTAGCGGTAAACCGCTTGGTAGGTGTATTCGGGGTTGCTGTTCGGCCTGTTTTCCATAACCTGATCCATGCACGGCTTTTTATAGGAGCGTCCTTGTGTCGCGCCTACACTGAACCCGACAGGCCCGCCGGTAAAGCCCTACTGTGGCAACTGCACCTGCGGCTTGGTCGCGGCAAAGATCGCCCAGCTCGACACGAACAGCGCCGCGATCAACGGCCCGATCACGAAGCCGTTGAGCCCGAACACCGCCAGCCCGCCCAGCGTCGACACCAGGATCAGGTAGTCCGGCATGCGCGTGTCCTTACCCACCAGGATCGGCCGCAGCAGGTTATCCACCAAACCGATCACCAGCACGCCGAACGCGGTCAGGATCAGCCCCGGCAATATCGCCCCGGTCAGCAGGAAATACGCCGCCACCGGCGCCCACACGATCCCTGCCCCTACCGCCGGCAACAGCGACAGAAACGCCATCAGTACCGCCCACACCAGCGCACTCGGGATATCCAGCACCCAGAAGATGAAACCGCCCAGCGCCCCCTGGGTAATGGCCACCAGCACGTTGCCTTTCACCGTCGCCCGCACCACACGGTTGAACTTCAGCTGCAAACGGCGCTTCTGCTGCTCGGGCAGCGGCACCGCCAGACGCACCTGGCGGGCCACCTCCGCGCCTTCGCGCAGGAAGAAGAACAGCAGGTACATCATGATGCCGAAGCTGATCACGAACTCGAATGTTCCCTGCCCAAAGTTGAACGCCTGGCTGGCCAGCACCTGGCTACCCTGGGTGGCCCACTTGCTGATCTTGTCGCGCAGCCCGTCGAGGTTGCCCATGCCCATGCTGTCCAGGCCCTGCTGGGCAAACGCCGGGAGCATGTCCTTGCCGCGCTCGACATAACCGGCAATATCCAGCTCCCCGTGCTCGATGCGCTGGTACAGGGCGGCGCCCTCCTGCACCAGCAGTGCACTGGTGATGATCACCGGCAGGATCGCCACCAGCAGGCATACCAGCAAGGTGGTAGCCGCGGCCAGGTTGCGCCGGCGGCCGAAACGCAGCAGCAGGTGACGCTGCAGCGGGGCGAACAGGATGCCGAGTATCACCGCCCAGAAGATCGCACCGTAATACGGCAGCAGGATCCAGACGAAGGCAATGGTCACCAGCGCCAGCAGTACTGCCAGGGCTTTGTTCTGCAGGGCGGTCTGGTTCATCGCGGGTCCTCGCATGGCTTATGCGGTATTAGTGCACCACGTCTGGGCAAAAGTGCCGCTTTTCCCTTGATGCAAATCAATACGCGCCGTGTCCGCCAGCCCTAGCATCCTCGCCTTTTGCCCCGGTGCGCACATGAACCCTACCGCCAAGCCCGAACTGCTGGCCCCCGCCGGCACCCTCAAGACCATGCGCTACGCCTTTGCCTATGGTGCCGACGCGGTCTACGCCGGCCAGCCGCGCTACAGCTTGCGGGTGCGCAACAACGAGTTCGACCATGCCAACCTGGCCCTGGGTATCCAGGAGGCGCATGCCCTGGGCAAACGCTTCTACGTGGTGGTCAACATTGCCCCGCACAATGCCAAGCTCAAGACCTTCCTCAAAGACCTGGCACCGGTGATCGAGATGGCGCCGGATGCGCTGATCATGTCCGACCCCGGCCTGATCATGCTGGTGCGCCAGCACTTCCCGCAAATGGCGGTGCACCTGTCGGTGCAGGCCAACACGGTCAACTGGGCCAGTGTGCAGTTCTGGCAGCGGCTGGGCCTGAGCCGGGTGATCCTGTCGCGCGAACTGTCGCTCGAAGAGATCGAGGAAATCCGCCAGCAGGTGCCGGACATGGAGCTGGAGGTATTCGTCCACGGCGCCCTGTGCATGGCCTACTCCGGCCGTTGCCTGCTGTCAGGCTACCTCAACAAGCGCGATGCCAACCAGGGCACCTGCACCAACGCCTGCCGCTGGAAGTACGACGCCACCCCCGCCACCGAGAATGCCACCGGCGACATCGTGCGCGAAGTGCAACCGACCCTGGGCCTGGGTGCGCCGACCGAGCAGGTATTCCTGCTGCAGGAGAGCAACCGCCCCGGCAGCGAAATGCCAGCGTTCGAAGACGAGCACGGCACCTACATCATGAACGCCAAGGACCTGCGCGCCATCCAGCACGTCGGGCGCCTGGCCACCATGGGCGTGCACTCGCTGAAAATCGAAGGCCGCACCAAGTCGCACTTCTATTGCGCCCGCGCCGTGCAGTCGTACCGCCAGGCGATCGACGATGCGGTGGCTGGGCGGCCCTTCGACCGCTCACTCATGGACAACCTCGAATCCCTGGCCCAACGCGGTTACACCGAAGGTTTTTTGCGCCGCCACGTGCACGACGAATACCAGAACTACCAGCGCGGCAACTCGGTGTCCGAGCGCCAGCAGTTCGTTGGCGAGCTGACCGGGGAGCGCGTCGACGGCCTGGCCGAGGTCAAGGTGAAGAACCGCTTCGCCGTGGGCGACCACCTGGAACTGATGACCCCGCGCGGCAACTACCACTTCGATCTCGAGCACATGAGCAACGGCCAGCAGCAACCGCTGCAGGTCGCCCCGGGCGATGGCCACACCATCTACCTTCCTGTTCCCGAACAGGTGCCGTTGGCATACGGCCTGTTGATGCGTGACCTGCCAACTTGAGCGAGGTGGCTAGAGTTCAATCCTGGTAACGGCGCCAAGCCGTCGGGCGCCCAACTCTTTACGGATCTGCTGACGAAAAGCGGCAAAACGTTCCACATCGAAACGGTAAGCAGTACCAGTGTTCCACACGACGATGTCACGCTGGGTCTCGCTCCAGAATCCGAAGTCCCGTAACTCGACGGTGCCGTTGAAACGGAAGGCGTAGACCGCCAGATGGATCTGGCCGGTCTCGTCCTTCTGGCAGGGGGTTATCAGAAACGATGAGGCGACGTCGTCCTGCCAGCCAGACTGCAAAAACTTCCTGGCGTGTGCACTGATTCGCAATTCCTGCATGGACGCACGCGCCAGCTGGGCCAACAGCGTCGGTGTGCTGCCTGTGCCGATGGGCCCGAGCCTGGTATCGAAGTCGTCATGGTCCCTGATGACCTGGGGCGGTAACTCCAGGGCGGCCGTCCTTACGCAGCCATGTTTCTCCAGGCGATTGCGGAAGCGGTCGAACCAACTCTTCCATAGCTCGTCCCGGTCGAGGAAGCGGCTTGCGAACTCGTCGGCATGGTCCAGCAACGTTTGCACGTCCAGGCGCTCCTCTTCAGACAGGTTTGGTCCGATACCAATCAGATTGGTCTTGGAGTACAACAGGCAGTCCAGTGGTAGGGTCATGATCAACCAGGCTCTCGGATAGGTCGGCCAAACGTTAGCCCGCATGCTGGCGGGCCGGCATCCGGAACCAGTACCTGGCAGATAAACCGGCCGCGCTGCGACTGGGGGCCACTTGCGCTATGCTGCTGGCCAACCGCTGGATACTGGACCGAACCACGGGCCGCAACGACGCCGGACGCAAGCAAGGTGCAGGCCTGGTCACTGGTGTCCACCTGTGTTTCCAAAGGAGTGCTTCATGATGCTGCATAAACACTTGCTGACCCTGGGCTTGCTGGCCGTCACCGGCCTGGCCCAGGCCGCCGAGACCATCGACGTCTACCGCGACCCCAACTGCGGCTGCTGCAAGGCCTGGATCAGCCACCTGCGCGACAACGGCTTCACCGTCAACGACCATGTCGAGCCGAACATGAGCGAGGTCAAGCAACGCCTGGGCGTGGCACCACGCCTGGCGTCGTGCCATACCGGGGTGATCGATGGCAAGTTCGTCGAAGGCCACGTGCCGGCCGAGCAGGTGCGCCTGCTGGCCAAGCGCAACGACCTCAAGGGCCTGGCCGTACCAGGCATGCCCATGGGCTCGCCCGGCATGGAAATGGGTGACCACAAGGATGCCTACCAGGTCATCGGCGTGACCCAGGACGGCAAGGACACCGTGGTTGCCAACTACTGATGCTCAGCCTGTGGGCGCTGTTCCTCAGCGCCTTCGGCGCCGCCACCCTGCTACCGCTGCAATCGGAGGCTGTGCTGGTCGGTCTTTTGCTGCGCCAGCCCGAGGCCTGGGCCACCCTGCTGCTGGTGGCTACCCTGGGCAATGTGCTGGGCTCGGTGGTCAACTGGGTGCTGGGGCGAGCCATCGAGCACCTGCGTGACAAGCGCTGGTTTCCGTTCAGCCCTGCCCAGCTGGAGCGCGCGCAGCAGCGCTACCAGCGCTGGGGGCAATGGTCGCTGCTGCTCAGCTGGATGCCTGTGATCGGCGACCCGCTAACGCTGATCGCGGGCATCATGCGTGAGCCGTTCTGGCGCTTCCTGCTGCTTGTGGCCCTGGCCAAGGCCGGGCGCTATGCGGTGCTGACGATGGTCACCCTGGGCTGGTTTCACGCCTGGTAAAACCTGTTGGGCTGACAGGCGTATGTCGTGAGATGTTCGGCGCCTGTGAGATCGAGCGCCGCCCGCGCGGCGCATCGCGAGCGAAGCTCGCTCCTACGTTTGTTTCGGGCCAATTATTCCTGTGCGATTTGCGCGCGAACGCTTTGGCGCATGACTCGATATCGGGTGGTACAAATAAGGCGGTCGCGCGCGCTGGCACAGGCGATACTGGCCCGAAACAGATGTAGGAGCGAGCTTCGCTCGCGATGCGCCGCGCGGGCGGCGCTCGATCTCACAGGCGCCGAACATCTCACGACATACGCCTCCCACAGAGGCCCCTACACTTTCCAGACCTGCTCCTCTGTCCAGCCCAGCTCGGCAAAATCCCCTGCCCGCAACCCCGCCTCTTCCTCGCAGAAAAACTCATCCAGTTGCGGCGGCCTCACCGCCGTATCACTGAGCATCGCATGCACCTGCCCGCGGTGATGCACCTGGTGCTCGAACAGGTGCGCCAGCAGGCGCAGCCGTTGCTCGCGCTGTACCCGCTCGGGGCGCACGATGTTCACATAGCGCCCCAATTCAGCATCGCGCAGGCCCCGGCAATAGGTGATCAGCCGGTGATCGGCCTGGGCCTGCTCGGCATGCAGGTCGGTGCAGGTGGCGAAGGGCTGTTCCGGCTCGAAGAAACGCTCGCCGTCAGCGTCAGGCAGTTCGCCGCGCTGCTCGCACTCGAGCATGTGCAGGTAGAACCAGTCCACCGTGAGCAAGTGGTTGAGGGTGGCCTTGATCGACGGGAAAAAGCTGCAGCGCGGGGCGACGAACTCGTCCTGGGTCAGTTGCAGGCAGGCCTTGTACAGGCGGTGGTTGGCCCAGCCATTGTTGTAGGCCTGGGTCAGCAGATGATGCGACAGCGGCTCCATGGTTCGGCTCCTTTTCAGGCGAAGCGTTGCAGTTGCATCTCCCGTAGCCGGCTCAGGGTCCGTTGGTACGGGAACGCCAGATACCCTTGAGTGTAGAGGGCATCCAGCGGCACCTGTGCCTCCAGGTACAACGCCACGCGGCGGTCGTAGCATTCGTCGACCAGGGCAATGAAGCGGCGCACCGCGTCGTCCTTGGGCGAGAGCGCCGGCAGTTCGCGGTCGCCCGCCACCACCCGCGCCGCAGCATCCTCGGTGCCACGGGCAATGCGCCCGGCCCGCTGTTCCCCACCAAGCGCAGGAATGCCCGACACCAGGATGGCCGGGAAACGGTCGCACAGGGCCATGAACTCCATGGCCGCCAAGGGTTGTTCGCACAGGTCGGTGAAGCGGCACCAGATGGCCTGCGCGCTGCGCCGCACCACCTGCACCTGCCGGGAGCCGATGGCCAAGGGCTGATCGTGGCCCGCATCGCTCGGGCTAAGCTGGCGGAACACCTCGCCCAGCTGGCTGGCCTGCCCCGCTTGCGCCACCCAGTAGCGCTGGCGCTCGACACCGGGGTGCAGGCGGTGGTCCTGCTCGCCGGCTACCGGCAGTACCTGCATGTGCCGCTGGATGGCGGCGATGGCCGGCAGGAAACGCTCGCGGTTGAAGCCGTCACGGTAGAGCTGCTCGGGTGGCTGGTTGGAGGTGGCGACAATCACCACGCCTTGGTCGAACAGTACCTGGAACAGGCGGCCGAGGATGATCGCGTCGCCAATGTCGTTGACGAACAGCTCGTCGAAGCACAGCACGCGAATCTGCCCGGCCAGTTCCCCGGCCAGCGCCAGCAGCGGGTCGGCGGTGCCGTTGAGCTGGAACAGGCGCTGGTGGACCCAGGCCATGAAGTGGTGGAAATGCTGACGCCGGCTGGGTACCCGCAAGCAGCGGTGGAACTGGTCCATCAGCCAGGTCTTGCCGCGACCGACCGGGCCCCAGAGGTAGATACCCCGGGTGGGGCGGCCCTGCTCGACAGACTGGAAACAGGCCTGCAAGGCCTCGACGGCACGGGCCTGGGCAGGGTCGGCGACATAACCCTGGGTGCTCAGGGCCTGCTGGTAGAGGGAATGGGGATCGATAGCCATGCGGCATTCTACACGGCTGACACCCCGCAGACCTCGCAGGAACAACCGTCTGCCCCAAATTCAAAAGGCTGCCGCTCCCACAGGGGCCGCGTACGGCAGTAAGTAATCAGGCGTCGCCCAAGCCTACCTTGAGCAGCGCGCCGTCCTTGTCATCGGTCAGCACATACAGGTAGCCATCCGGCCCCACCCGTACATCGCGGATACGCGCCTTCAGCTCACCCAGCAAACGCTCTTCATGCACCACCTTGTCGCCATCCAGCTGCAGGCGGATCAGCTCCTGGGTCGCCAGCGCACCAATGAACAGGTTGTGGTCCCAGGCCTTGAACGTGGGGCTGTCGTAAAACGCCATGCCGCTGATGCCTGGCGATTTCTCCCATACATGGTGTGGGTCGACCATGCCCTGCACATGCTTGCCCTTGGCCTCGGGGATGGGCAGAAGCGAGTAGTTGATGCCGTGGGTCGCAATCGGCCAGCCATAGTTCTTGCCGGGCTCGGGAATGTTGATCTCGTCGCCGCCACGCGGGCCGTGCTCGTGGGTCCACAGCTTGCCGGTCCAGGGGTTGAGCGCGGCGCCTTGCTGGTTGCGGTGGCCGAACGACCAGATCTCTGGCCGCACGTTGTCCTTGCCGACGAAGGGGTTGTCCCTGGGCACCTCGCCGTCCGGCAAGATACGCACGATCTTGCCTTGCAGTTTGTCCAGGTCCTGGGCAGTTGGGCGCTGGTTGTTCTCGCCAAGGGCGATGAACAGGTAGCCGTCGCGGTCGAACACCAGGCGCGAGCCGAAGTGGTTGCCCTCCGACAGCTTGGGCTGCTGGCGGAATATCACGCTGAAGTTTTCCAGCCGGGCGCGGTCCTGGGACAACTGGCCACGACCGACCGCTGTGCCGGCCCTGCCATCACTGCCCTCTTCGGCGTAGGACAGGTAGACAGTGCGGTCCTTGGCGAACTCCGGCGACAGCACCACATCCAGCAGGCCGCCCTGGCCCTCGGCCCAGACCTTGGGCACACCGCTGATCGGCGGGCCGACCTTGCCTTCGGCATTGACCACCCGCAGGTTGCCGGCGCGCTCGGTGACCAGCATGTCCTTGCCGCCCGGCAGGAATGCCAGGGCCCAAGGGTTGCGCAGGCCATCGGCCACTGTGCTGACGGTCAAGGTGCCTTCTTCACTGCGGAACTGCTGTTCGGCCGCCGCCTGCGCCAGCAGGGGCAGCAGTGCGGCGGTGGTCAGGGTGACAAGCCAGGGTGCTCGAAGCATGCAGGATTCCTTTCGTAGGGCGGTCAAGGCGCGCGCGGGTTGCCGCGGGGTGGTCGAGTGGGCTCCAGGTTCGGGGTTTGCTGCTGGCGGCGCAGGTTGTCGCCGTTGCCGATGCCGCGGTTGTCCAGGGTTGGCGTGCGCTGGTACGGGTCGGTGGACGGGCCGCGCACCGGCGGTGTGGCCGGCATGCTGCCCTGGCGGCTGTTGGGGTTGGCGCGCTGGATCGGGCTGTTGTAGGGGTTGTTGTTGCCGGCGGCGAGTTGCAAGGGCGGTTCGGGGGCCGCTTGCACAGGCAGGTACAGGGCCAGGCCGAGGGCCAGGATGGGCAATGTCGGGGTCATGCTTCACCTCCTGTACGAAAATGCCGCGCCTGGTGGGTTTGATAGCCTAAGGCGCGAAGGGTTCGCGGCAAAAGTGTGAATATGGGGGGAGATGATTCCTGATGTTTCAGTATGGGCCTTGGGGGCTGCTGCGCAGCCCTTTAGCGATACAAGGCCGCTCCCTGTGGAGCAGCCTTGTGCTGCGAATGGGCCGTAAAGCGGCCCCAGGTTACTGGCCCTTGTCCACCTTGTGCCGCGCCGCATACAGGCACAGCATTTCCATCGCCAGGGTGGCCCCCGCCAGCGCGGTGATGTCGGCATGGTCATAGGCCGGCGCCACCTCCACCAGGTCCATGCCCACCAGGTTGATGCCGCGCAGCCCGCCGAGGATCTCCAGCGCCTGCACCGTGCTCAACCCGCCGCACACCGGCGTGCCGGTACCGGGCGCGTAGGCCGGGTCGAGGCAGTCGATATCGAAGGTCAGGTACACCGGCCGCTCGCCCACCCGCTGGCGAATCGCCGCGATTACCGCCTCGGTGCCCTGCCGGTGCACCTGGCGGGCGTCGAGGATGGCAAAACCCTGGCTGTCGTCATTGGTGGTGCGCAGGCCGATCTGCACCGAGCTGGCCGGGTCCACCAGGCCTTCGCGGGCCGCATGCCAGAACATGGTGCCGTGGTCGATGCGCTGGCCTTCCTCGTCCGGCCAGGTGTCGCTGTGCGCATCGAAGTGAATCAGCGCCAGCGGACCATGGCGGCGGGCATGGGCCTTGAGCAGCGGGTAGCTGATGAAATGGTCGCCGCCCAAGGTGAGCATGGCGCAGCCTGCTTGCAGAATATGCGTGGCATGGGCCTCGATGCTGTCCGGTACCGACTGCGGGGTGCCGCTGTCGAAGGCGCAATCGCCATAGTCGATCACCGCCAGGTGGTCGAACGGGTCGAACGCCCACGGCCAGTGCCGGGCCCAGGCCTGCTGCACCGAAGCGGCGCGGATCGCCCGTGGGCCGAAGCGCGCACCAGGGCGGTTGCTGGTGGCAGTATCGAACGGCACACCGCTGACCACCACATCGACGCCACGCAGGTCACGGCTGTAGCGGCGGCGGGAGAAACTGGTAATGCCGGCGTAGGTACTTTCCGCAGCGGTGCCATACAGGCTGTCGCGGGTCATGGCCTGGTCGTTGTTTGCTGCTTGCTCCACGGTCGGGCTCCTTTGTCGTCATGGGTTACTGGCGGCTGCGGAACGCGGTCCACAGGCGGTTGCGCTGGCGCAGGTCGGCCAGGGCCATGCTGCGGTCGGCATACAGGCGCTGGCGCACCGCGGCCGGCGGGTAGATGTCCGGGTCGTTGCGCACCGCTTCATCCACCAGCGGCGTGGCCGCCTGGTTGGCGTTGGCGAAGAACAGCGTGTTGGTCAGCGCGGCCACCGACTCGGGCTTGAGCATGAAGGCGATGAACGCCCGCGCGGCCTCGGGGTGCGGGGCGTCCCTGGGGATGACCAGGTTGTCCTGCCACACCAGCGTGCCTTCGCGGGGGATGCGGTAGATCAGCTCGAACGGCTTGCCGGCGCGGCGCGCCTGGTCGGCGGCCATCGCCGCATCACCGTTGTAGGTCAGCGCCAGGCACACGCTACCGTTGGCCAGGTCGCTGATCTGCCGGCCATTGGCGACGTAGCTGATCGACGGCTGCAGCTGGCTCAGCAGGTTCTGCGCGGCGGCCAGGTCGTCCTTGTTCTGGCTGTAAGGGTCCTTGCCCAGGTAGTTCAGGGCCACGCCGATCACCTCCTGCGGCGAGTCGGGCATGGCGATGCCGCAGTCCTTCAGCCGGCTGGCGTACTCGGGCTTGAACAGCAGGTCGAGGCTGTCCAGCGGCACATCGCCCAGGCGCTGGCGCACGGCCTCCACATTCACCCCCAGGCCCAGTGTGCCCCAGGTGTAGGGCACGGCATGGCGGTTGCCGGGGTCGGCCTCGGCGAGCTTGGCCAGCAGGTCCTTGTCGAGGTTGGCGTAGCCGGGCATGGCCTGGGGGTCGAGCGGTTGCAGGGCGTTGGCCTTGAGCGCCCGGGCCAGCACGGCCGACGACGGCACCACCACGTCATAGCCGCTGCCACCGGTCAGCAGCTTGGTTTCCAGTACCTCGGTGGTGTCGAAGGTGTCGTAGCGGACCTTGTAGCCGGTTTCCTGCTCGAAGCGCTGGAGGGTTTGCGGGGCGACGTAGTCGGCCCAGCTGTAGAGGTTGACGACCTTTTCTTCGGCCTGCAGCGGCAAGGCCAGGACCAGGGACAGCAGGCACAACGATCGACGCATGGCGGACACCTCGGCAAATGGGTGGATGCCGCGAGCATGCCAGCCGGGTTACATTGCAGGAATGGCAAGTTTGCAAAGCTGACATTCATCAGGAGCAATGTAATGCTCGGACAAGTGCACGACCCCGACCTGCACCTGCTGCGGCTGTTCGTCACTGTAGTCGAGGCCGGTGGCTTCAGCGCCGCGCAAGGCGTGCTGGGCCTGAGTCAGCCCACCATCAGCCAGCGCATGGCGCAGCTGGAAACGCGGCTGGGCTACCGCCTGTGCAGCCGCGGCAAGGGTGGTTTTCACCTGACGGAAAAAGGCGCGTTGTTGCTGGACGCCGCCCGTGGGTTGCTGCTGAACATCGAGCAGTTTCGCCAGCAGGCCAATGGCGTTGCCGGGCGGCTGCTGGGGACCGTGCGGATCGGCATGGCGGAGCACCAGGACAAGGCGGTAAGCCTGAAGCTGGCGGCGGCCATTGCGGCGTTTCGCAGGCGCGAGGAGGCGGTGCAGCTGGAACTGATCAGTGCCCCGCCGGCAGAGCTGGAGCGGTTGTTGCTGGAGCAGCGGCTGGATTACGCCATCAGCTACTTTTCCGGCAACCAGGCAGCCTTCGATTACCAGCCGCTGTTCGAGGAGCGGCAACGGCTGTATTGCGGCAAGGGGCATGTGCTGTTCGGTGAGGCTGGCGTTGGGCGGGAGCGGTTGCTGGCGATGGACCAGGTGCGCCATCCGTACCGGTTGCTCAAGGGCGGCGAGCCGTTCCAGAGCCAGCGCAGCATGGCGGTGGCGGAGCAGATCGAGAGCGTGCTGACGTTCATTCTGTCGGGGCGGCATATTGGCTATCTGCCGTGCCATTGCGCACAGGGGTGGGAGGCTGAAGGGCTGTTGTGGGCGCTGGACCCGGGGCTGGACTTTGTGGTGCCGTTTACCCTGGCCAGGCACCGGGCGCAGGCGGTTGGCGAGGCACAGCAGGCGTTTGCGCAGGATTTGCTGGCGGCGTTTGCCTGACCTGGCCTCTTCGCGGGTGAACCCGCTCCCACAGGGTTCTCACACAGCCTGAGGGCTGCGCCGTGCCTGTGGGAGCGGGTTTACCCGCGAAGAGGCCGGGACAGACAACACCCATCAGTAAGCCATGCTCCAGGTCAGGGTGTAGGTGCGTCCACGCCCCTGGTAGTCATACAGGTACGCCGGCCCGTAGGTTGGCGAGTAGAACAGCGTCGCACGCTGCCCCCAGACCGTACTGTACTGCTTGTCCAGCAGGTTCTGGATGCCGGCGCTGAAGGTGCCGAAGCCGGTATCCTGGCTGCCCAGCAGGTCGAAGGTGGTGTAGCCGTCGATCTCGTGGTCGGCATCGTCCTTCAGGCTGAAGGCATGGTTGGCCTGCAGCCGCGCACTGCGGCCATCGCCCTTCCAGCCGACGAACGCGGTAGCCTTGGACAGC
Source organism: Pseudomonas sp. LS.1a (assembly GCF_022533585.1). Classification (NCBI taxonomy): domain Bacteria; kingdom Pseudomonadati; phylum Pseudomonadota; class Gammaproteobacteria; order Pseudomonadales; family Pseudomonadaceae; genus Pseudomonas; species Pseudomonas sp. LS.1a. The sequence goes on along the minus strand of NZ_CP092827.1, from coordinate 1,851,197 downwards.
GAGGCATAGCGGGCATCGCGCTTGATCCAGCCGCCATCGGCAGCTTCTTCCTCGGAGCGGGTCAGGTGCAGGGTGCCACCGGCTTCCCAACCCGTCTGGAAGTGCCGGGTCAGCGCGCCTTCAAAGCCGAAGTCACGGCTTTTCTGCTCTTCCACATTGATGGTCAGCGTCTGCGAATCGACGTTGATGATCTTGTCCGACCAGATGTAGTACAGCGCCGCCTGGGCGTCCCAGTCCAGGTCGGCATAGCGCCAGCCCAGCTCCACCTGGCGGCTCTTGATGCCGGCCAGCGGGTTGTCGGCCACGCTCAGGCCGGGCTTGCCGTAGTACTTGGCCGGGTCGGGCAGGTCGAAGCCTTCGCCGTAGTTGGTCCATACCTGGTGGCCATTCTTGAAGTCGTAGATGGCACCGACATTGAACAGGTTGACCTGGTAATCGTTGCTGCCGCCCGGCACGCCCTTGAAGTCGCTGACGTCCACGTCCATCTGCTGGCGCCGGGCGCCGCCGGACAAGGTCAGGTTATCGGTGGCATGCCAGTCCAGCTGGGCGTACACCGACACGCCATCGACCCGGTAGCTGGGGTAGCGGGCGACCTTGCTGTCCTTCTCCAGCTCCAGCCCACCCGACTCGGACGATGTCTGGGCGTTGAAAGTGGTCTGCTCGGCGTTGAAGCGCTCGCGGTCCAGGTCGACGCCGTAGGTCAGCTTCAGCGTATCCCACTGCTTGGCGAACAGGCCCTTGAGGCTGGTGACCTCGAAGTTCTGCTGCGAGGCGGCGAAGTACACCCCGCGCGAGCCGGTGGGCGTGGCGCGGTTGTAGTACGGGAACGGGTAGAAGTTGTCGTCTTCCTTGCGGTACGAGGCCTGCAGGTAGAAGTCCTGGCCCAGCACGTCGGTGTGGTGGTAGTTGGCGTTCAGCAGCAGGCGCCGGGTACGCGGCTCCAGGTCTGACGAGTAGCCGCTGCGCAGCTCGGCGTCTTCCAGGTCGGACGGGGCGTTGTAGTTCAGGTGGGGGAAGTAGATGCCGGTGCTGCCGTGGTTGCCCGAGTCATAGTACTGGGCCAGCAGGTCGAGGCTCTGCTGGTCGTTCAGTTGCATTCCCAAGGTACCGAGCACGTCGATGGTGCGGTTGTACTGCAGGTCGGTCTGGGTATTGTCGATGAAGATCTGGTCGCCGGCGCCGTCGTAGAAGGCTTCGTTCTGCTCGCCGGAAACCCCCAGCCGGGCATTGACCCGCTCGTTGCCGCCGCTGACCGACTGGGCGAAGCGGGTGGCCAGGTCGTCGCTGTTGTTGAAGCCGCTGCTGGCACCGAGCTGGGTCTCGAAGCGCGCCGGGCCGGGTTCGCCCTTCTTGGTCACGATGTTGATGATGCCGCCGGTGGCGCCGCCGCCGTAGATGGCACTGGCACCGGACAGCACTTCGACGCGCTCGACGTTGAACGGCGAAATGCTGTCGAACTGGCGCGACAGGCCGCGCGAGCTGTTCTGGCTGACCCCGTCGATCATCACCAGCACGTTGCGCCCGCGCATGTTCTGGCCGTAGTTGGTGCGCCCTTCCGGCGCCAGGTCGAGGCCTGGCACCAGCTTGCCGATGGCTTCCTTCAGGCTGACGCCGCTGTCGATCTGCTCGCGCAACTGCTGCTGGTCGACCACCCACACGGTGCCGGGGATTTCGCTGATCGCGGTGCTGGTGCGCGAGGCCACGCTGACCTCGATCGGCTTGAGGTTGACCGCTTGCGGCGCGGCGTCGGCCTTACGCAGGGTCACCGTGCGGGCATCACTGAAGTGCCAGCTCATGCCAGTGCCGGCCAGCAACTGTTGCAGGGCCTGCTCGATGCTGTAGCTGCCCTGCAAGGCCGGGCTGGCCTGGCCGGCGACATCGCCGGTGGTGTACAGCAGGTGCAGGCCGGCCTGGTCGGCGAAGGTGGTCAGGGCATGGTCCAGCGGCTGGGCTGGCAGGTCGAGCTGGACCTGGCGAGCCTGGGTCTGGGCCTGTTCGGTGGCGGTCGAGGCCGACGCCTGCAGCGGGCCGACCAGCATGGCCAGGGCACTGCAGGACATCAGGGCATGGTGAAGAGGGCCGCGGCGGCGGTGCAAGGGCTTGAGCATCAGAGGCACGAATGAGCTTCCTGACAAGTCGTAAATGAGAATGGGTTGCTGATCAGTCCCTCTACGACGATCTGGCTGGCAGGAACTTGCAGTGCCAAATGGAAAATATTTTTATTTCTGTGCCGGCCTCTTCGCGGGCTTGCCCGCTCCCACAGGTACACCACAGGATTCAAGATCTGTGGAATACCTGTGGGAGCGGGCAAGCCCGCGAAGGGGCCGACACAGGCGAGTCAATGAACCACGGCCAGCCACGGCAGGTAGGTCACCTTCAGCCCATAGCGCTGTTCAAGTGTCTGCAACAGGGCCTCCGGCTCATCGAGGTCGAACACCCCGCTCACCTCCATCGCCGCGAGCTTGCTGTCCGACAGCACAATGCGCCCATGCCGGTAACGCTCAAGCTCCGCCAGCACCTGCCCCAGCGGCTTGCCGTTGAAGATCAGCTTGCCGCGCTGCCAGGCCATCTGCGTGCCGGCATCGGCCGCTACTGCCAGTTCATGCTCGCCAACCTTGGCCTCACCCTGTGCCAATACCACGCGGCCATCGCGACGCACGCTGAAGGTGGCCGCACGCCCCTGCACCCGCTCACCGGCCGTATCGACCACAAAGGGCCGTGAATCATCGGTGGTCTCGAACAAGGCCTCGCCAGACGCCAGCACCACCCGCCGCTCACGGTCGCTGAACACCACGCTCAGGGCACTGGCGCTGTTCAGCGTCACCCGTGTGCCATCGGCCAGGGTCACCACCTGCCGCTCCCCCACCCCGGTGCGGTAATCCGCCAGCAGCACCGGCGCCTGCTGCCAACCCGCCACACCAACGGCCAACACCAGCGCAGCAGCCACCCCCGCCTGTTTGAGCCAGCCTCGGCAATGGCGCAGGGCCTGGCCGATGTATTTCGCCACCATGCTTTCGGAAACCCCCAGGCGTTGCGCGATCTGCGCCTGGGTCAGGCCTTCGACGCGGTTGAGCAACAGCGCCTGGCGGGCATTGTCGGGCAGTTGCAGCAGCGCCTGGTCGAGAATCTGCAGACGCTCCCGGGCCAGCAACGCCGCCTCGGGTGCCGGCGCCGGGCAGGCCACCTCACCTGCCCGCTCGCAGTCGTCGTGGCTGGCGGCAATGCGCTGCTCGCGGCGCAAGGCATCGATCGCCAGGTTGCCGGCCACGCGGAAGATGAAACTGCGCGCGTGCAGCACCGGCACTGCCTGCTGGTCGATGTTCACCAGCTTCAGGTAGGTTTCCTGCGCGACGTCGGCAGCACGCTGGCGGTCGCTCATGCGCCGGGTCAGGAACTGCAGCAGGTCGTCGTAGTGCTCCTGGAAACTCGCCAGCAGGCCCGACACGGGTGAGGTCAGCATGGGTTTGGGAACAGCCAGTAGGAAAGTTTATCGGGCGTTAATGAGAAACAGTATCTTTCATATGGAGGGAGACTTTCAACGCCGACGCGCATTTGCCACACTGCCCATTCGCCCACTCTGGCAAGGTCGCAACCCATGGCTGCCCGTCTGCAACGCTACGCCCGCCTGTTCCTGGTCCTGCTGATGGCCTACGGCCTGGGGGCCTGCGCGCTGTTCCAGGCACGCGACCCGGTCAATATCAGCGTGATCGGTATCGAGCCGCTACCCGGCCAGGAGCTGGAACTGCGCATGGCGGTGAAGATGCGGGTGCAAAACCCCAACGAGGCGCCCATCGACTACAACGGCATCGCCCTGAACCTGGAAGTGAACGGCCAGCCGCTGGCTGCCGGGGTCAGCGACCAGCAGGGGCACATTGGCCGTTATGGCGAAGCAGTGATCGTGGTGCCGGTGAGCATCACGGCGTTTTCCTTCCTGCGCCAGGCCTATGGGCTGGGCCATGTGGATTCGCTGCAGGGCCTGCCCTATGTACTGCGCGGCAAGCTGGCCGGCGGGCTGCTGGGGACCGTGCGCTTCACCGACGAGGGCAGGCTGGACCTGCCCAAAGGCGCCTCCTGGTAAGCGCTCGGCGGGGTGTGATCAACGGTTGGCGCTGGCCGCGGCCATCAGCTTGTTGACTTCGCTGCGCACCATGTTGGCGTATTCGGGCGGCGACATGCCATCCAGTTCGGCGCGCACCCACTCGGCCCATTTGCCTTTGCGCCGTGGCTTTTCGGCGATCAACCGCGCCGCTTCGCCCTTGGCCTTGCCCAGGTTGTTCTGCCACAGCTCGAACAGCCGGGCCTTCTCTGCCTCGATCTGCGCCCGTTCCTCGAAGCTCATGTTGGCCAGATTGAAACTCATGAAGGTACCTGCAGATTTGAAAATGGCCGCTATCTTACACCCAGGTACAGCAACAGCCCAAAGCCGCCGCAACTTTCCCGACGCGCCGGCATCCATTGTTCAAACCACACCTTCGACGAGGACGAGCTCATGGCCCGGAAAAACGCCACGCTGGCCGACAGCGATCAGATCAAGGACCAGGTATTCAGCGAACTGCAGGCGCTGATCGAAGAATCGGAAAAGCTGCTGAACGACAGTGCCGCCCTGGTGGGTGACGAGGCCGAAACCCTGCGCGCGCAGGTAAGCCTCAAGCTACGCCAGGCGCGCCATGCCGCCAGCAAGGTACGCAGCAGGGCGCAACCGGTGGTGGAGGCTACCCAGGACTACATCGGCGGCCACCCGTGGCAGACCGTGGCCATTTCCGCGGGCCTCGGCCTGGTAGCCGGCCTGCTGCTGGGCCGTCGCCACTGACGCCAGGGCCGCCTGGTGCGAATCAGGCGGCCTGTGCCAGCGGGATACCGCTGTGGAAGCGCAGCTCCTGGTCCGGTGACTGGATCAGCTCCACCTCCGCTGCGCGCACCAGCTCCACCCGGCGGGCAATGTCTGCCTCATCGCCGTAGTTGTGCGCCAGTTTCAGGTAACCCTGGTAATGGCGCGCTTCGCTCTTCAGCAGGCCGTGGTAGAAGCGGCCCAGTTCCTCATCCAGGTGCGGCACCAACGCGGCAAAGCGCTCGCAGCTGCGCGCCTCGATAAATGCCCCCACCACCAGCGTATCCACCAGCTTGACCGGCTCGTGGGCGCGCACCAGGCGCCGCAGCCCCGACGCATAACGCCCCGCCGACACCGGGCGCAGCGGCACGCCACGGCGCTTCATCAGGCGCAGCACCTGCTCGTGGTGCACCAGCTCCTCGCGGGCCAGGCGCGACATCATGTTGATCAGATCAAGGTGGGTGTTGTACTTGGCGATCAGGCTCAGGGCGGTGCTGGCAGCCTTGAATTCGCAGTTCTTGTGGTCGATCAGCAGGGTTTCCTGGTCGGCGAGCGCCGCTTCGATCCAGGCATCTGGCGTCGGGCAACCAAGAAAGGCGTCGATTTCGGGGATCAGGGACATGAGCGTGCAACCACATTGAACCAGGCAGGGCCGGCGATTATACCGGCGGCGGCGGGCGGCGCCAGTGACTATGCTTGATGTACATCAAGCGCCAGCGGGGGAAGCGCCGACTATAGTCAGGCATTGGTCGCCACCTTTGAAGGGAGCTAACGCCCATGCAAGCCGTCCGCAGCATCCTCGTCGTTCTCGACCCCGAGCACGCCCACAGCCGGGCACTGACCCGGGCCAAGCTGATCGCCGGCCTCACCGGCGCGCGCCTGCACCTGCTGATGTGCGACAGAAGGCATGACCACAGCGCGCTGCTGAGCCTGCTGAGCAGCCAGTTGCATGATGACGGGTACGACAACGTCACCCATGAAGAGGCCTGGCGCGACAACCTGCACGACACCATCATCTACGTGCAGCAGGCCGAGGGCTGCGAGCTGGTGATCAAGGAGCACCGCCCGGACAACCCGCTGAAAAAGGCCCTGCTCACCCCAAGCGACTGGAAGCTGCTGCGCCAGTGCCCGTGTGCCGTGCTGATGGTCAAGAGCGAGCGGCCGTGGACCGGCGGCAAGGTCCTGGCCGCGGTGGACGTAGGCAACCAGGACGAGGACCACCGCCGCCTGCATGCCAGCATCATCGACCATGGTTTCGAGATTGCCAAACTGGCCAAGGGCGAGCTGCACGTCATCAGCGCCCATCCCTCGCCGATGCTGTCGGCGTCGGACCCGGTGTACCAGTTGACCGAAACCATCGAGAAGCGTTACCGCGAGGCGTGCAAGGCATTCCAGGCCGAGTACGGCATCAGCGACGAGTGCCTGCATGTGGCCGAAGGGCCGGCTGATGTACTGATCCCGTATACCGAGCAGAAGCTCGATGCGGTGGTGACGGTGATCGGCACCGTGTGCCGCACGGGGATTTCCGGGGCGTTGATTGGCAATACCTCGGAAGTGGTGCTGGATTCGCTGGAAGGGGATGTGCTGGTGCTCAAGAGCGAGGAGGCAATTGCCCACCAGGCGGAATTGGCCCGCGGCTGAATTTGCGGACACAGGATTCCTTGAAATTGCAGGGCCTTGTGGGAGCGGGTTTACCCGCGAAGGCGGCGGTAAGTCCAACGACGCATTCGCGGGTAAACCCGCTCCCACAGGGATTTCTTACAAGAAACCTCTAGGCCAACGCCTCCCGCACCTTCGGGTCCAGGCCCTCCCCTGCATTGGCCTCGGCCCATTGCGCCAGCTGCTGGCGCATTGCCGGCGTCCAGAAACTCTGCAGATGCTGCCGTACCCCTTGCACCGCCAGCGCCCGGTCTGGCTCGCTGTCAAAGTAATGGGCAATCTGGTTGGCCATCTTGACCAGGTTCTCACTACTCATCGGCGCACCTCGGTTTTCTCCGCAATACGGCGTTCCTTCAGCAAGCGCCGCTGCTCGTCACTGAAGTCCTGGTAGCGCTTCTGCCACTGCGAAGGCTGGAACACCTTCACTACCTCCACCGCCGTCACCTTGTACTCAGGGCAGTTGGTGGCCCAGTCGGAGTTGTCGGTGGTAATCACGTTCGCCCCCGATTCAGGGAAGTGGAACGTGGTGTACACCACCCCCGGCGCCACCCGCGTGCTGACTTTGGCGCGCAGCACGGTCTGCCCGGCACGGCTGCCGATGCCGACCCAGTCCCCATCCTGGATGCCACGGCTTTCGGCGTCGGTCGGGTGAATTTCCAGGCGGTCGGCGTCATGCCAGGCGACATTGGCGGTGCGCCGGGTCTGGGCGCCGACGTTGTACTGGCTGAGGATGCGCCCGGTGGTCAGCAGCAGCGGGTAGCGGGTGTTGACCTTCTCGTCGGTGGGCACGTAGCCGGTAAGCATGAAGCGCCCCTTGCCGCGCACGAACTGGTCGATGTGCATGGTCGGCGTGCCATCGGGCGCGGCGTCGTTGCACGGCCACTGCAGGCTGCCGTGGCGGTCGATCTCGGCGTAGCTGACGCGGTGGAAGGTGGGCGTCAGGCGGGCGATTTCGTCCATGATCTCGGACGGGTGGCGGTAGTTCATCGGGTAGCCCAGGGCATTGGCCAGGGCCACGGTCGCCTCCCAGTCGGCCTTGCCGGCCAGCGGTTCCATGACCTTGCGCACCCGCGAAATGCGTCGCTCGGCATTGGTGAAAGTGCCGTCCTTCTCCAGGAACGAGCTGCCCGGCAGGAACACATGGGCGAACTTGGCCGTTTCGTTGAGGAAGATGTCCTGCACCACCACGCACTCCATGGCCAGCAGGGCCGCGGTGACGTGCTGGGTGTTGGGGTCGCTCTGGGCAATGTCCTCGCCTTGGCAGTACAGGGCCTTGAAGCTGCCGTCCAGCGCCGCCTCGAACATGTTGGGGATGCGCAGGCCCGGGTCGGGCTGCAGGGTCACGCCCCAGGCACGCTCGAACTCGGCGCGCACACCCTCGTTGGAAATGTGCCGGTAGCCGGGCAGTTCGTGGGGGAACGAGCCCATGTCGCACGAGCCCTGCACGTTGTTCTGCCCGCGCAGCGGGTTCACCCCTACCCCTTCACGGCCGATGTTGCCGGTAGCCATGGCCAGGTTGGCGATGCCCATCACCGCGGTACTGCCCTGGCTATGCTCGGTGACGCCCAGGCCGTAGTAGATGGCCGCGTTGCCGCCGGTTGCATACAGGCGGGCGGCGGCACGGATCTGCTCGGCAGGCACGCCGCAGACCGGGCCAAGCACTTCGGGGGCGTTTTCCGCCTGGCTGACGAAGTCGCGCCAGCGGGCGAAATCCTCGGTTTCGCAGCGGGCATCGATGAAACGCTGGGCCAGCAGGCCTTCAGTGACGATCACGTGGGCCAACGCATTGAGCATGGCCACGTTGGTGCCCGGGCGCAGTTGCAGGTGCAGCTCGGCGCGGGCATGCGGCGAATCGACCAGGTCGATGCGCCGGGGGTCGATCACGATCAGCCGCGCGCCCTGGCGCAGGCGGCGCTTGAGCTGCGAGCCGAATACCGGGTGGGCGTCAGTAGGGTTGGCGCCGATCACCAGCACCACGTCGGCCTGCATCACCGAGTCGAAGCTTTGCGTACCGGCCGACTCGCCCAGGGTCTGCTTCAGGCCATAGCCGGTAGGCGAATGGCATACCCGTGCGCAGGTGTCGACGTTGTTGTTACCGAACGCCGTGCGCACCAGTTTCTGCACCAGGTAGGCTTCTTCGTTGGTGCAGCGGCTGGAGGTGATGCCGCCGATGGAGTCGCGGCCGTACTTGAGCTGGATGCGGCGGAACTCGCTGGCGGCGTAGGTCACCGCCTCGTCCCAGCTGACTTCCTGCCACGGGTCTTCCAGGCGCTTGCGGATCATCGGCTTGGTGATGCGGTCCGGGTGGGTGGCGTAGCCCCAGGCAAAGCGGCCCTTGACGCAGGCGTGGCCGTGGTTGGCACCGCCGTTCTTGTCCGGGACCATGCGCACCAGCTGGTCGCCCTTCATTTCGGCGCGGAACGAGCAGCCGACGCCGCAATAGGCGCAGGTAGTGATGACCGCACGCTCGGGTTGGCCCAGCTGCACCAGGCTCTTTTCCGTCAGGGTCGCGGTCGGGCAGGCCTGCACGCAGGCGCCACACGACACGCACTCGGAAGCGAGGAAGTTTTCACCCCCCGCCGCTGCCACCCGCGATTCGAAGCCGCGCCCGGTGATGGTCAGGGCGAAGGTGCCCTGGATGTCCTCGCAGGCACGCACGCAGCGGCTGCAGACGATGCACTTGCTCGGCTCGTAGTCGAAATACGGGTTGGATACGTCCTTTTTCTCGGCCAGGTGGTTGGCGCCGTCGTAGCCGTAGCGCACCTCGCGCAGGCCCACCTGGCCAGCCACGGTCTGCAGCTCGCAGTTGCCGTTGGCCGAACAGGTCAGGCAGTCCAGCGGGTGGTCGGAGATGTACAGTTCCATCACGTTGCGGCGCAGGCCGGCCAGGCGCGGCGTTTCGGTGTGTACGACCATGCCTTCGCTGACCGGGGTGGTGCAGGAGGCCGGGTAGCCGCGCATGCCTTCGATTTCCACCATGCACATGCGGCACGAGCCGAAAGCTTCGAGGCTGTCGGTGGCGCACAGTTTGGGGATGCTGGTGCCGAGCATGGCCGCGGCACGCATCACCGAGGTACCGGCGGGCACAGTGATGGCACGGCCATCGATGCTCAGGCTGACCTGTACCTCGCTGTCACGGGCCGGGGTGCCGAGGTCGCTGCTTTTATCAGAAGCGGGGTCGAAGAAATTGATCACTGTGCGGCCTCCGTGTGGGTCAGCCCGAAATCGGCAGGGAAGTACTTGAGGGCGCTGGCCACCGGGTAAGCGGTCATGCCGCCCATGGCACACAGCGAGCCGTATTGCATGGTGTCGCACAGGTCACGCAGCAACAGGGCCTGGTCATGCCGCTCGGTCATGTCGCTGGTGGCGATCAGCCGGTCGACCACTTCCATGCCCCGGGTCGAGCCGATGCGGCACGGGGTGCACTTGCCACAGGACTCTTCGGCACAGAACTGCAAGGCGAAGCGCGCCATGCTGGCCATGTTCAGGGTGTCGTCAGCCACCACCACACCACCATGGCCGAGCATCGCGCCCATGGCGGCGAAGGCTTCATAGTCCAGCGGCGTGTCGAAGTGGCTGGGCGGCACCCAGGCACCGAGCGGGCCACCGACCTGCGCGGCCTTCAACGGCCGGCCACTGGCCGTGCCGCCGCCATAGCCTTCCACCAGTTCGCGCAGGGTCAGGCCAAAGGCGCGTTCCACCAGGCCGCCCTGGCGGATGTTGCCGGCCAGCTGGAACGGCATGGTGCCCAGCGAGCGGCCCATGCCGAAGTCGCGATAGAACGCCGCGCCCTTGGCCATGATGATGGGGACCGAGGCCAGGGTAAGCACGTTGTGCACCAGCGTCGGCAGGCCGAACAGGCCCTGCAGCGCCGGTAGCGGAGGCTTGGCGCGGACGATGCCGCGCTTGCCTTCGATGGATTCGAGCAGTGCGGTTTCTTCGCCGCAGATATAGGCGCCGGCGCCGACCCGCACTTCCAGGTCGAAGGCCAGGCCGCTGCCGGCCACGTCGCTGCCGAGGTAGCCGGCGTCGCGGGCGATGGCGAAGGCCTGGTCGAGCGCGCGGATGGCGTCGGGGTATTCCGAGCGCACATAGATGTAGCCCTTGTCGGCCCCCACGGCGAGGCCGGCAATGATCATGCCCTCGATCAGCAGGAACGGGTCGCCTTCCATCAGCATGCGGTCGGCGAAGGTACCGGAGTCGCCCTCGTCGGCGTTGCACACCACGTACTTCTGCCCGGCCCCGGCGTCACGCACGGTGCGCCACTTGATGCCGGCCGGGAATGCGGCACCGCCGCGGCCGCGCAAGCCGGAATCGAGCACGGCGGCGACCACTTCGGCACCGTCCAGGGCCACGGCCGCTTCAAGGCCGGCAAAACCGCCATGGGCGCGGTAGTCGTCCAGCGACAATGGGCGGGTGATGCCGGCACGGGCGAACAGCAGGCGTTGCTGGGTCTTGAGGTAAGGGATGTCTTCGACCGGCCCCAGCGCCAGCGGGTGGCCTCCGGGTTCGCCGGGCTCACCGGTCAAGGCGTCGAGCAAGGACGGCACGTCTTCCGGGGTGAGCGGGCCGAAACCCAGGCGCCCTTGCGTGCTGTCGCACTCCAGCAACGGCTCCAGCCAGTACAGCCCGCGGGAGCTGGTGCGCTGGATGTCCAGCGGCAGCTGGCGGCGCTCGGCCTCGCGCTGCAAGGCATCGGCGACCTGATCGGCACCCACGGCACGGGCTACCGAATCGCAGGGGATATACAGCTTCAGCATGCTGCGTCCTCCCGGCAAGCGTTGACCAGTGCGCGCAGGCGCTCAGGGGTAAGGCGCGCATGCACCTGGCCGTCCAGTTCCAGCGCTGGCGAGCAGGCACAGGCGCCCAGGCAGTACACCGGACGCAGACTGATGGCGCCGTCGGCGCTGGTGCCATGGTCGTCCAGCGCCAGCTGTTCGCGCAGTTGTGCGGCCAGTGCCTCGGCGCCCCGGCTCTGGCACGACTCGGCGCGGCACAGGCGCAAGGTGTGGCGCGCCGGTGGCGTGGTGCGGAAATCGTGGTAGAAGCTGATCACCCCGCGCACCTCGGCCAAGCTGAGGTTCAAGGCATGGGCAATTTCGGCGACAGCGGCATCGGGGATGTAGCCGATGTCGTGCTGGATGGCATGCAGGATCGGCAACAGGGCGCCAGGGGTATCCTTGTCACGGGCCAGAATGCGGTGGATCACAGGCAGGTGGAGCAATTCATCAGGCATACAGCGGACCTCGGCATCACGGACCCTGCCTGAATTGTTGTGAGGGCAGGTATCCGGCGTGTTCTGCTGCGGCGCGCCGGCCACGTCACGGTTGCGTGGTGCCAGCGGCCTCCTTGCCTACGACCGCACGTCTGCGCGCGCTGGTCCGAAGGCATCCTGCAAGCATGGCACTTGTGGCGTCGAGGGGTTGCGTGCGAACGACCAGGCGCATCCTGAAACCGACGCGGGCTGTTTCTGGCCTTATTCTGCTGCGCTGTCGCTTAGAGAACTGAATTCGCAAGCGGTCCGCGTAACCTGTGGGAGCGGCTTTAGCCGCGAAGAATCCAACGCGGTGCGTGGCACCGGCTGCGCCGGTGTTCGCGGCTAAAGCCGCTCCCACAGGGTCCCTGCCAAATCAATGAGTTATGTGCAGTCCCATGAATGCATGGTATGCGCAAGGCTTCAAGGCTGCCCGGCTTTGTCGATCAGTGCTTGCCTTCCACCGCCTTGGCCGTCTCGATCAGCTTGTCGAACTTGCGGTTCAGTTGAGCAGAGCGCTTGTCACTCTCGGCTCGCGCCTTGATGTTCTTCTCCGAGCTGGCCTTGTCGGCGATGGTCACCACCGTCCAGTCCCGGTCCTTGGACACCCAATACACCAGTTCGCCGTCCGCGGAAAACGCCTCGAGCCGGCCGCCGCTATTCGGCACAGGCTTGGCCTGCCTGGTCATCGGCAACAGTTGCTGGACCCGCGCCTCGTCGGTGCTGGCCAGCCGCACCTCCACCTGGCGAAGCTGGTCGGCCTCGTTGAACGATGCCTTCACTTGCGTGATGGCAATACCGCCCAGGTTGTAATTGCCCTTCGGGTCATTCCCCTGAAAGAACTCGGTAGGCACCTGGTAGTGATAGCCGGTGAAATGCTCAACCTCATCGAACTGCTGCTGCAGAATGGCAATGGCCTGGGGCTTGGGCATGCCCAGGGTGAACTGGCCGACTTCCAGCGCCGACCAGGCTTGCAGGGGGAAAAGCGCGCAGGCGAATGCCAGAGGTAGGGTCCGTTTCATCGGTCATCTTCCTTGAAATGAGCCTTGCAACCTAACCCCTGCATGCCAATCAGACAATACTGGCAGGGTGCCAAGCCCACCCTGCCAACACCAGGGGCCAACATCGCCGCCCATGGCTATCGGTTCTTGCGCATACCCATGTGGGCGTCATCCATCAGCGCCTTGGCCATGTCGCAGAGAAAGTGCGAAGCCCAGACCAGCACCGGTTCGTTGTCCATCACCCCGATGAACGACGCTCGCCGAGAGCAGTCCATCAATACCGACGCTTGTTCGATGGCATGGTCGCAGCAGTTTCCCGGTTCTACGCGGAACAGTTTCTTGCCATCCAGCACACCATCCAGGAACGTGGCCGAACCTACGGTCAGGCCCAGTGTGCCGGTGTCGTCATCCATTTCCTTGTCCATCTGAAACCCTCTTGTGAATCTGCCGGCCAATGCGATTTCCCGGTTGCAGTCGCTGGTAGGAAAACCGCACCACCCAGGCTCGCCAAATTTGAAAATCAGCCCATCAATGCAATGTATGCACCGGCTGCCTGCCCCTGAGCTGCACCTGCGCAATCGCCGATTCCAGCAGCGTGCGCACAGCCTCCATTTCATGCACGACCGCCAGGGTCATGATCGATGGGTCGGTGGAGAAAGGTGGATCGGAAACGAGTTTCAGCATGACAGCCTCCAGACAATAACAAGTCGGACCGTCGCCAGATCACTTGCAGATGATAGGGTGGCGGCTACATGCGGGCCTGCAAGACCGGGCTTGGAGGTCGATTCCCGGCTGGCCCGAAGACCACCCGCACGCAGCCACCGTTGAACGAAGCCAACAGCAAACTGAGACCAAACCAAGCATCGGGCTTGCAGACCCGGTCGTTGAATTTGCAACGACAAGGCGAGACTAGGGGGCTCAGGTTTCCATCGCAATGGTGAAACGGCTTGAAAAGGATGATTCAGAAATGGACTACGAGGAAGGGGAAAAATCTGATTAGTTCTTGTAGGAACCGATATGAGTTTCTCTAAAAAGACTCAAGATCCGTGTGTGAAGCACAGCGCTTGGCGGTACGCTGTGCTTCTTTCAAATGCTCACTACAACGCCAACCGCGCCAGCCGCTTCAAAGCTCGAATCACCTCCTGATCCTGATTCTCCAGCACATCCGCCTGAATACGCGCGATCACAGCCTTCAGCAATTCGGTCTGGTTCATCGCTGCATGCTGCTGAAGCGCAAGCATGTCCTCCGCCATGTACGGATTGACCTTCATCGACAAGCGCCGAGTAGCATTGGAACGCGCAAGCCCGCGCTGCTCTCGCTGTTCATCCAGCGCCTGCAGGAACGTTTGATGCACCGTATGCAACTGCCCACACTGCTGCGCCTGCACCAACTGTTGGAAATAGTGGGCAAGAAACAACTTGCGCAAATTTGCCCCCGCCTCATTACTGACCGCATGCATGGCCGCATCGAGCACATCCAGATAGACCGCCGGCAAACGCGCCTCGATCGACTTGAGCTGCTGCTTGCGCGCCTCGCGGATGGCCGGTGTGGATTGCGATGGAATGGCGACCACACCATCACAACGGGCGCACACACCCACCAGAATGTCCTTGGCCACCCCTTGGCCATCGCTAAACGGCACATCCCGGCGAGCATAGTGCGTGGGCACCACTGCCTGGCAATGCTCGCAAAGCGCTTTTCCTCTGTCGCCTTCGAAAAAGATCTTCATGATCTGGGTACTCACTGGTGAACGCTGATGAACCAGGTGTCTGGCTCGATGAAAAAGAACTTTATGTACCAACCATCCCGTTTGAGCACATGCACCTCGATGGCTGCGACGACATGGTGAGAGGTACTGACGTGATGAATACCCCTGCATGAGCGAACGACTTCGGCAACCTCACCGGCTGACACTTCCCCTGTAGCCAGCAGGTTCTTTACGTCGATATCCCTGCGTGAAACGTGTTGATACTCCCCTGACTCAAGCGCCGCTATCACCGCTCGCTGAGCCTCCCTGAAGCCGAATTTCATAGCTCATCCCTGCCAATACGAAAATCATCGTACAAAACCCGAATCAAATCTACCGTTTGCCGAGCCTGGGCGACCAGTGGCACCCCGGCCAGCTCAAGACAGCGATCCGGAACACGCATGAACTATGGTCCCATCGACCACAGGGCGGCATAGAGCAATGTAACCAACGCTTTCATGGCCTTTTCCGAGTGCTCGTTCACTCCCACCTCGATTTCGTTGGCCTCAAGCCAGGTGCAGCACCTGCGCGAAGAATCCAACGCGGTGCATGGCACCGGCTGCGCCGGTGTTCGCGGCTAAAGCCGCTCCCACAGCGTCCCTGCTAATTCAATGAGTTATGTGCAGTTCTAAGAGAGCTGGCTAGCTCTGGTTCCAGCTATTGCGCCATGGAAGTAGACGTCGCCCCGCCTCTTGCCTCACCACCTACGGCAACTGAACGATCGATTCCCCAGACATGAGCCCTGGACGGCCACGTGCCTTTGAGCATGGAGCAGCGTCGCACACCGTACTGACGGTGTTCGCCCAGAGCATGATGGGAACCGTTGAACCCACCTACCCTGCCACCCTGCCAAAGGCGTAATCCTTGAAAACCAACCACCCGATGCCATGGGAGCACTGTACATGCCTATCGACTTCAGACCCGCTCAAGCCTCGGACGCGCACGATATTGCACGCTTCTTTCAACTGACATCGGAGGGCATGGCCGATTACATATGGAGCAAGCTTGCCGCACCTGGAGAAGCATTGCTGAGTGTCGGTGCGTCTCGCTATGCCAGGGAACAGGGCGACTTTTCCTACAAGAACTGCCTGATGGCCACTTTCGAAGGGCGCGTCATCGGCATGATGCATAGCTATGCCTTGCGCGAGACCCCTGACAGGCCTGTCGAGACAGACCCGGTCCTCGCGCCTTATTCCGACATGGAAATACCCGACACCTTGTACATATCCAGCCTGGCCCTGGATGAGGCCTGGCGCAGCCAGGGGCTGGGCGCCCAGTTTCTTCGCCACGCCCAGCAGCGCGCTGAGGACTCTGGCCTGGATGGGCTATGCCTGATCGATTATGCAGAAAACCACGGTGCACGCCGCTTCTACGAACGTCACGGTTTTCAGATTGTTAAAACCTGCCAGATCGTTCCACACCCGATGCTGGGCGTAACCGGTGAAGCCTATTTGATGTATCGCCCTACCCACAACGTGCTCGAGAAACAACCATGAACAAGAAACTGACCGTGTTCCGCGAACTGGATATCCAACCGGTGCGCGACCTTCCCTTTTTTGAAGAAGTCGTGGAAGGCACCCCTCATACGCTGACGTCCAAGTACTATCACGATGAACAGCAAGGGCGCATTTCCGGAGAATGGGAAGCCAGCACCGGAGCTTGGCGCATCGACTACAAAGTCTGGGAGTTCTGCCATGTCCTGAGTGGGTGCTGCGTCATCGAGCTTGAAGGTTGCGCCCCCATCACACTGGCCGCTGGCGACACGTTCATTATCGAACCGGGCGCCAAGGGCAAATGGACCGTGCTGGAAGACATGAAAAAGAACTTCGTGATCCTCTTGCCCGCAAACTAGGTACGGGGTCGCAAAACCCCGCCAGTTGGCGGGGTTTCGGTCCGACGGTGCGATTATGCAATGCGCGTATCACGCGGCCCGGCGTGCAACCGGCGCTTGCGCACCAACAAATGCGCCGCCGAAACCACCGCCAGGCTGACCAGGCTGGCAAGCAATTGCGTGCGCAGCCCTTCCTGGAACGCCATGGCCACCAGCACCCCGACGATGGCGGCGATAACCGCGTAGGACAAGCCCGGGAACAGCCACATGCGCAGCGTCAGGCGCTGTGGCGCTTCGCGCTCCAGTTGACGGCGCAGCCGCACTTGAGCGATCGCGATGGCCAGGTAGACAAACAGCATGATGGCGCCCGAGGCGTTCACCAGGAAAAGGAAAACACCTTGCGGTGACGCGATCGCTGCGGCAATGGCAATGTAGCCAATCACACTGCTCAGCAATACCGCCAAGCGCGGTACCCGGCGCCCGGTCAGTTGCGACAATGCAGCCGGCGCATCGCCACGCTCGCTGAGACCGAACAGAATGCGCGAAGACACGTACAACCCGGAGTTCAGCGCCGACAGCACGGCGACCAGAACCACGGCTTCCATGATCAGCGTCGCACCCGGTACATGCATGACCTCCATGGCGGTGACGAAGGGTGAATGCCCTGCCTCGATACTGCCCCAGGGCACGATGCAGACGATCAGCAGAATAGAGACGACGTAGAACGTGATCACCCGAAAGATCACCGAGCGGGTCATCGCAGCGACACTCTTGGAAGGGTCATCCGATTCGGCTGCAGCGATGGTAGCGATTTCTGCGCCGCCCACCGCGAAGATCACTGTTGGCACGCCGGCGAGGACGGCGCTGATGCCGTTAGGCATGAAGCCGCGGTCGTTGACCAGGTTGTCCAGCAAGGCGCCGGTGCTAGGCGCCCATCCGAACAGATAGGCACAACCCAGGCCAATGAACACGATGATGGCGAACACCTTGAGTGATGCGAACCAGTACTCGAACTCGCCATAGGACTTCACCGACAGACAATTGATGGCGGTCATGATTGCCAGCAGGCTCAGGCCGATGGCCCAGGCCGGCAGCGGGATCCATTGCTTCAATATGTCGGCTCCGACCACCGCCTCCACCGCCACGACAATGACCCAGAAGTACCAGTACAACCAGCCACTGGTGAAACCGACCCAATTGCCCAGCCCCAGTCGCGCGTATTCGGTAAACGATCCAACGCCCGGTATCGCCACCGCCATTTCACCGAGCATGCGCATGACCAGCATCACCACGATGCCGGCGGCAAGATAACTGAGGAACGCTGCGGGGCCGATCGCGCCAATGGTTGCACTGCTGCCAACGAACAGGCCGGCACCAATGATGCCGCCCAGCGAAATCATGGTGATGTGCCGCTGGCGCAAGGCGCCGCTCAGCCGGCGCTCACGCGGTTCATCCAGCTTCAGCGAATTGCTCATGGGTGCACCTCCTGATCCTGCGTGTTGCCGTACAAGCGAGCCTCGCCGAACGAGACATCGGATGATGAAATGTGATGCGACGCCGGATATTCTGGGCGCCTGCCGTGGCCCCCTGGAGCCGGAAGCAATGCAAGCGGGCTGCGCGCCAGGCTGTGGAACGGCTGATCTGTCATGGCGAATTCCTACCGTAGGGGTTCGTATTATTGTAATGCATGACAAGCAGTACAATTCGAAGCTACCAACCCACATATCTCTTGTCAATATTGTTTGTCATGGGTAACAATACAGGACAAGCCCAGCTTTTATCCTGCTCCGTGCATGATAAGCACAAGGAAAAATCAGGCCATGAGCCCATTCAAAGAGCTACTTGCTGCACTAAAGACGGATACGCTGCTGCAACGCGACGGCGCCGAGACACTCTACGCGCAACTGGCCTCCTCCCTTGCCGAAGCCATTCGCAGTGGCGCCTTGCGTCCGGGCGAACGGCTTCCACCCCATCGCGAGCTGGCCGGCGAACTGGGCATCAACATCACCACCGTGACCCGCGCCATGGCCGTGCTGCAGGAGCAAGGCCTGGTCGAGAGTCGCCCTGGCCGGGGCACCCAGGTTGCGGTGCCGCGCCAGGTACAGGTGCAGTTCCAGTCGGCGCCAAGCGATGCGCCCGGCATGATCGACCTCAGCGTCAACCGTCCCGCTACCGATGCCTACACCGAGGCTTTGGCCACCCTCCTGCCGCGCCTGGCCAGCGACCCACGCTTTGTCGGGATGAAGGAATATCACCCTTCCGAAGGCATGCCCTGGGCGCGAGAAGCCGCGGCGACCTGGTTGCGTGCACTGGATGTACCCGCCCAAGCGAGCAATGTGGTGATCACCGAAGGGGCCCAGCACGGCATCGCCTGCATCTTGCGCGCCATGACAGTGGCAGGTGACACCGTGCTGGCCGACAGCATTACCTATCAGGGCATCAACGCCCTGTGCCGGTCGTTGGGGCTGAACCTGGTTGGCGTAGAGGGGGATGAGCGGGGCATGAACCCTCAAGCCCTGGGCGAGGCTATCGCGACCTACGCACCACGGGTGCTGTTCCTCGTGCCGTCGATCCACAACCCGACCGCCATCACCCTCGACGCGCATCGTCGCGCGGACCTTCTTGAAGTACTTGCACCACACGACGACCTCTGGCTGATCGAGGACGATGTCTATCGCCCGTTGCTCGAGCGCAGGGACGAGACATTCATGTCGCGCCGCCCTGCGCGAACGTTCTATGTCACCGCCCTCTCCAAATGCATCGCACCGGGTCTGCGCATCGGCTTCGTCGTCGCGCCGCCCGAACAGGTACAGAACATCGCCACCACCTTGCGCATCGACTGCTGGAGCATTTCGCCGCTCAACGCGCTGATCGCGACACGCTTGATCGAGGATCGCGTCAGCGAGGCACTGATTGCCCATCAGCGCGAGGAGCTGCGCGAACGCCAGGCCTTGCTCGCAGAGCACCTCAAGGGCCTGCATTACCAGGCCAGCGATGTTGGCACACATGCCTGGCTGCAGCTGCCTGAACCTTGGAGCGCGTCACGTTTCGCCCGCCTTTGCCGGGAGCATGGCGTCGGGCTACTGCCCGGCGGGGCGTTCAGCTTGCGCCATGACCAGTCGCCCAATGCGGTGCGCATCAACCTTTCCGCGGCCAAGTCTCGCGCGCAGCTCGTCCAGGCCCTGGATGTCATTGCCCGTTTCGCGCAGCAAGGCCATTTGCATATGTTCGACAGGGTCTGAAGCCTAGATGAAGATGCCAGAGCGTTGTGAAGTCGCTGTAATCGGTGCCGGTGCGGTCGGCG
Organism: Pseudomonas sp. LS.1a; assembly: GCF_022533585.1. Classification (NCBI taxonomy): domain Bacteria; kingdom Pseudomonadati; phylum Pseudomonadota; class Gammaproteobacteria; order Pseudomonadales; family Pseudomonadaceae; genus Pseudomonas; species Pseudomonas sp. LS.1a. The sequence goes on along the minus strand of NZ_CP092827.1, from coordinate 1,831,572 downwards.
TTGCCACTGCCTTGTGGCTGCGCCGGCAGGGTTACCATGTGGTGTTGCTGGAGCGCGATGCGGTCGCTGCAGGTGCCTCCTATGGCAATGCGGGCACATTCGCGCCCTATGGCTGCATGCCTATCGCACAACCTGGCCTGCTGCGCGACATACCGCGCCTGCTCTTCTCGGCGGACTCGCCCTTTGTGGTGCGGTGGTCTCGCCTGCCGCGTTTGATGCCCTGGCTTGTCCGCTTCCTGAATCAGTGCCGGCCTCATCATTTCCAGCGCAACGCGACGGCCCTTGCACAATTGCTGCAACACACCTACGAAGGGTATGCACCACTGCTGGATGAAGCGCCTGTGGCCGAAAAGCACTTGCGCCATAAAGGCTGCATCTATGCCTACTCCAGCCTGGACAGCCTGCGTGGCGCCGAAGGCGGTTATGCGCTGCGTGACCGCTTCGGCATACCTCAGCAGCGCTTGAGTCGCGACGAACTCGAAGCACTTGAGCCCGCACTTGCCGGCAAGACGGTAGGCGGCATCCTCTTCCCCAAATCCTCCCATCTGGATGATCCAAAACGCTTCTTCGAGGACTTGGCTGCGCCACTGCTGCTCGATGGCACCCTGTGTTTCAGCACCGTGCAGCGCCTTGTTCGGCGCAGCAATGCACTGCAACTGGACTGCGCCGATGGCCACAGCCTGCTCGCCGAACGCGTGGTGCTGTGCGGTGGAGCCTGGTCTGCCGCCCTCGCGCAGCAACTGGGCGATCGCATCCCGCTGGATACCGAGCGTGGCTACCATATCGAGTTCGACCTGGAGGATACCTTGCTCGAACGCCCCTGCTGCCCGGTCGAAAGCGCCTTCTACATGACCCCCATGGCGGGTCGCCTGCGCGTGGCCGGCACCGTGGAGCTGGGTTCGATCAATGACCCGGCCAACCCCAGGCGCTACGAGTACCTGGAGCAACGGGTACGGCGCGTGCTTGGCCTTCGCCAGCCAGTGGCGAGGCGCTGGCTGGGCTTTCGCCCGTCGCTGCCGGACTCGCTACCGGTCATTGGCGTCTCGCCGAACGAACCGCGCCTGATTCACGCCTTTGGTCATCAGCACCTTGGTTTGACACTGGCAGGGGTAACAGGGCAACTGGTAAGCCAACTCATCGAAGGAACAGCGCCTGCATGGCTAGACGCGTTTTCCTCACGCCGTTTCTGACCCAAGGAGATTGACCCATGACCATTCAGCGCAAACAGATCAACCCGCGCATGAGCCAGATCGTGATCCACCGAGACACCGTCTATCTTGCAGGCCAGGTCGGCGAGACCGGCCAGACGGTGGCGGAACAGACCCGAGAAGCCCTGGCGCGGGTCGATGCACTGCTCGACGAGGCCGGCACCACTCGCCAGCACCTGCTTCAGGCCATCATCTGGTTGGCCGACATGGCAGACTTTGACGAGATGAATACCGTATGGGATGCCTGGGTACCCAGCGGCCATGCACCGGCGCGAGCCTGCGGCGAGGCGAAGCTGGCAGATCCGGGGCTGCTGGTGGAAGTGATCATTACCGCTGCCGTTCCCCAGTAATGTCACGTGGCGCCGGGCTTGTGACGAGCCCGGATGGCCATCGAAAGGCTCAAGTTTGACCGCTATCGACCCAAAGCAGACAGCGATCCAAAGCTCGGTAGTCAATACCCGCCCTCATCGCCGGCAAGCCGACTCTCATGGAACTGCACATAACTCATTGAGTCAGCCGCCCCCACAGGGTACGCGGACCGCTTGCGAATTCAGTTTTCTACGCGACAGCACAGCCCGACGGGCTGGATATCCCGCACTGCATGTTGACGGCAGGCGCCCTGCCCGGGGGTCGATATCGGCACCGGCGACCTTTACAGCACGCATGGCCTGGATGACCTGCAGAACGACCTGCTCGGGATGAACAAGCTGAACCCGCGGCCAGGCTTGTTCAGGGAAATAGCTGCCGACTACCAGGCACGTTCGCCGTGGCTGGCCTTGGTTGAGTGAGCATGCGCTCGACCTACTGGACCGATTCGGGCTCCAATGACGCAGGCTTGAAGCCCAGGCTTCGCATCAGATCACGTGCAGCTTCGAAGAACATGGTTTTGAGGCTTTCAGCATATTCTTCCGTCAAACGGCTCGCAGGTCCCGAAATTACAAGGGCTCCCATCAGTTCCTGTTGCGCTCCGTAGATGGGCAGTGCCATTGAAGCCGCATGCGGGTCGGTGGCTCCCTTCGAATAGAAAGGTTTCTGCAATGCAATGCCGACTTGATAAGGAGCGCGCAAGGCCTGTGCCCCTGCTGCTTCATCCATCGGACGCATGTCTCCGGGTTGAAGGTTGAGGCGAAGTCGATGAGAAGAGTTAACACGGTACTGACACATCCGATATGCACCGTGACGCACATAGAAGGAGGCGGTCTCACCTGACTTTTCAGCCAAATCATGCAAACGTGGCATCACATGCCTTTCGAGGTCCAGCGCCTCTTGATAGACCGTGTTCAACCGCATGACTTCACTGGCTAGCTGATAACGCCCGTCAGCCATGCGCGTGATGAAGCCATGGTTTTCCAGAGACACCATCAAGCGCATGATCGTGCTTTTGATTAGGCCGGTACGTTCAACCAGCTGAACCAGGCTCAGCGCAGAGTCGCCTATCTGAAACGCGGTCAACACGGTCAAAACACGGTCTGCCGATGCCACACCATTTACCGCTGGACGCGGCCGCGCTTTCACCATTTGCAAAACCTCACAGGATCGAAGCCCTCGATTGTACGCAAGGGCGGAAAAACCTCATTATCCGACAACGGTCGGCCCCCGCCAACGTAGCATGCGCTGCGCGTGCAAAGTAAAAAAAGCCAGCAGGGCAATGTACCTGCGCCTGCTGGCTAGAGGTTGATCGCTGTCGTATGGGGCAAATATCTGCAGACCTGGCAATCAGCGAACCTTACAGCCGATGCGACCCCTTTCGCTGCGCTGGCCGATGCTCAGAACAGCGGCAGGGTGTAGTTGATGATCAGGCGGTTCTGGTCACCATTGCGTGCTGCCTCGCTGTGCGATTTGCCGTTGCGCCAGGCCACGCCAAGCCCTTTGAACGTGCCGCCCTGGATCACGTAGTCCAGCGAGAAGTCTCGCTCCCACTCCGACTGTTCGGCGCCAGCGGCTGCCTGGATGTGGTCGCCTTTCAAATAGATCACCGAAGCCTTCAGCCCAGGTATGCCGTTGGCAGTAAAGTCATAGCCGTACTGGGCAAACCCGGTACGCTCACCAGCGCGCGTGAAGCTGAGCAGCATCTTGTCCGTCCACAGATACAGGCTGCTGCCACCAGCCCCCTTGTCGATCGACCCCTGGTTGATCTGCACGAAGTTGCTATCGTCGGAAACACGCTGATAACCCAGGGTCAGCGAGTGGCCCCGCAAACGATAGGTGAACGCCGCACTCCACAGGTCGTTGTCGATCTCACCATCACCACCCTTGGTGTATCCACCAACGGTATAGCCCTGGCTACGCCCTGAGCTACTGCCGTTGGCGCCGTCCGCACGGGTGCGGAAATAGCGCAGGTCAGTAGTCAACGAGCTGTCATCGGTCAACGACAGGGTGTGATTGAGGCCGGTGAACTGCTGCAGATAGTAGTCTTCGAGTTGCCCGGCGTAATACTGCAGCAGCAGCGTTTTGGTGGCGCGGTAGTCGGCACCGACAAAGTTGAAACGGTCACTCTCCTGAGTGCCGCCGTTTACGGCCATGCCGGTAAGGTCGGTCGAAGCCCGGCCCCTGGCGCGGTTCAACGCCCCGCCGATGAGCATGAGGTTATCGATGTCACTGGACTGCAATTGCACGCCCTGGAAGGTTTGCGGCAGCAACCGGCCATCAGAGGCCACCAGTATCGGCAACCTGGGCATCAGCTGCCCCACGCGCAGCTCGGTCTGGCTCAGCTTCATCTTGGCGGTGGCACCGGCGCTGCTCCAGCGGTCAGCTGCGCCATCGCCATCGGAAGGAATCATGCTACCGCCCTGATGCCGCCCTCTGCCGCTGTCCAGCGTAAGGCCCAGCATGGCCGTGGCGTCCACGCCGAAACCAACCACACCGTCGGTATAACCGGAGCGCAGGTCGAGCAGAAAGCCTTGCGCCCACTCCTCGGTTCTGGAGGGCTGCGCCGTGCCGTCGCGGTTATCGCTGTTGAAGTAGAAATTGCGCATCGACAAGTTCGCGCGGCTGTCACCTAACAGGTCGGCCTGGGCAGACAAGCCTATGACGCTGCCGCCTGCTGCCAAGGCAATGCGGCAGATGGAAGGTAGGGATTTCAAGCAAGAGACTCCAAAGGATCGTTGTTGTTATTTTGAAACGGCATTTCTTTATATGGAGGCAGATTATCGCAACCTCGTCAACGAGCAACGCTAGCCGACCCTAAAAAACAGAAATCACCGCAAAAACAGCTTCACTCTTCGTCCGATTTTGTTTTATTTTGCAACGTCGTTGCATTAAATACATCAAAACAACAATCGGACGCCCAGGCGTCCCCGGCCCTACAGGAGCGCCCATGAGCTTCTTTGCTGCCCCGCCGACCGTGGAGACCACGGTATTCACCCGCCTGCCCGACCGCTTCCGCGACCCACGCCCGACTGCCTGGGCCAATGCCAACCGCCAGGGCCGTGCCATCGACTCGTTCCTCGAAGGCCCATCATTCGATCGTCAAGGCCGGCTTTACGTGACCGACATTCCCAACGGGCGAATTTTCCGCATCTCGCCGCAGGGCGAATGGGAACTGGTGTGTCAGTACGATGGCTGGCCGAACGGCCTGAAGATTCACCAGGACGGACGCATCTTCATTACCGACTACAAGCGCGGGATCATGCTTCTCGACCCAGATACCGGTGCTATCGAAGCACTGCTGGACTCGGCTGGTTCGGAAGGCTTCAAAGGCGTCAACGACCTGGTGTTCGCGCCCAACGGCGACCTGTATTTCACAGACCAAGGCCAGACCGGGCTGCAGGATGCCAGCGGTCGCGTGTACAAGCTCGACGCCAGCGGCAACCTGACCTGCCTGCTTGGCACTATCCCCAGCCCCAATGGCATCGTCTACGACCCGCACCTCAATCATCTGCTGGTGGCAGTGACACGCGCGCAACAGATCTGGCGCATCCCGCTGGGCAACGGCTCGATCATCGGCAAGGTGGGCGTTTTCGCCCAGTTGCATGGCGGCCTGGGCGGGCCCGACGGCCTGGCCCTCGATGCGCAGAGCAACCTGTACATCGCCCATACCGGTTTCGGCTCGGTATGGAAGCTGTCGAAAGTCGCCGAGCCATTGCAGCGCATCGTCTCCTGCGCAGGCATCAGCAACACCAACCTGGCCTTCGGCGGCAATGACGGGCAGACCCTGTACATCACCGAATCCGAAACCGGCAGCATTCTGCAGGTGCGCACCACTGCGCCTGGGCTGCCAATGTATTCCCACAGCTGAACCAGCCCCCTGTCAGGGCACACAACAACTACAAAAGAGTGACGACATGACCCACGAAACCCCCGCTGCCCAGGCGCCGCTCAGCGACGCCGAGGGCGAACGCCTGATGCGCCGCGTGCTGTGGCGCCTGGTGCCGTTCATCTTCATCTGCTACGTGATCAGCTACCTCGACCGCACCAATGTCGGCTTCGCCGCCATCAGCATGAACCAGGACCTGGGCCTTACCGCGACGATGTTCGGCTGGGCAGCCGGCCTGTTCTTCTTCGGCTACTTCATGTTCGAGATCCCCAGCAACCTGCTGATGCAGCGCTTCGGCGCACGGGTGTGGATTGCGCGAATCATGATCACCTGGGGGCTGATCTCCATGGCCACCGCCTTCGCCACCGGGCCTATCAGTTTCAGCATTGCGCGCTTTTTGCTGGGGCTTGCCGAAGCGGGCTTCACGCCCGGCGTATACCTGTACTTCACCTACTGGTTCCCCGGCAAATGGCGGGCGAAAGCCACTGCCGCCTTCCTGCTGGGCATTCCTGCGGCCAACATCATCGGCTCGCCCCTGTCCGGCTGGCTGATGGAACAGCACGGCGTCTTGGGCCTGAAGAACTGGCAACTGCTGCTGGTCACCGAGTCGATGCCGGCCGTGCTGCTTGGCATCGCTTGCCTCTTCGTGCTGGTCGATACCCCGGCCAAGGCAAAATGGCTCAACCCGCGAGAGAAAGCCTGGCTTGACCAGCGCCTGTCCCAAGAACAACAGGCCATCGGTGCGTCTCATGGCAATACGCTGCGCGCAGCCTTGACCAACCCCAAGGTGTTCACCCTGGCGGCCATCAACTTTTGCTGCATCGTCGGCTCGATTGGCATAGGCATGTGGCTGCCACAGATCATCAAAGGCCTGGGCATCGATAGCGGCGTGGTCGGCCTGGTGGTCGCCCTGCCCTACCTGCTCGGGGCACTGGCGATGACGATGTGGGCACGGCTGGCCAACCGTAGCCGTCACCGCCTGCCCTATGTGGTCAGCGCATTGGCCTTGGCCGCCGTGGCCCTGGTGGCCGCCGCCCTGCTTGACCAGCCGGTGTTGAAGATCGCCAGCCTGTGCGTGGCGGTGGCGAGCATCCTGTCATTCCAGGCCACGTTCTGGGCGATACCTTCGACCTTCCTGACTGGTCGTGCCGCCGCTGGCGGCCTGGCGATGATCGTCTCGATCGGCAACCTGGGCGGCTTCACAGGCCCGTTCCTGATCGGCCTGATCAAGGACGCCACTCATAGCTTCAGCATGCCGTTCTTTGCCGTTGCATCGATCCTGCTGGTCGGCACCTGCCTGATGCTTTGGCTGGGCGACCCCGCCAAGCAGCAGACGCCTCACGGCCAAGGCCAGACAATCTGACCGCTCAGCTGCGACGACGCATGCCGTATTGACCCAACAGCCCGATCACCAGGCACCCTCCGGCGACCCCCAAGGTCGCCGGCGCTCCCCAGCGGGCCGCGATCAGCCCCGCCGCCATGCCGCCCAAAGCTTCGAAGCCGAAGCGCATGGCAATATAGAAAGCGATCACCCGGCCACGCAAATGGCTGGGTGCGCCACTTTGCAGCTGCATGTTGGTACTGACATTGCTCAGGGTGATGCCGAAACCCAGAACGCCCAGCGCCAGCAGCGCCAGTGGCAGCGCACCCGCCATCCACAAACCGATCAGCGCAACCGCGCATAGCAGCGCTCCAGCATCGGTGAACTGGCGCAGGCGAGGCAATGCACCGCCAACCGCCAGCACCAGCGTGGCCACGAACGCGCCCGCGCCTGCCGCCCCCCACAACCATCCAAGCACTCGCGCATCGCCAGCGAACACGGCCCTGGCCAGGATCGGCAGCAGTGCCGCGTAGCAGGATGCCAACAAGTTGACCATGATCACGTTGACCAGCAACTGGCGAACGTTGCGCGTTTGCCACAGATACAACAACCCTTCGCGAAACACTTGCGCGGTTGAGCCACTGGCCTTTGGGCCGGCAGTGCCGCGCACTTTCAGCAAGCCACCCAGCAAGGCCATGAAAGCCACGGCAGTAAGGGCGAAGCAGGCCGCCTCGCCGGCCAGGGCAATGAGCCCACCGGCCAATGGCGGGCCGACGAACCGTGCGGCATTGATCAACATGGCATTGAGCACCAGCGCGTTCGGCAGGTCGGCCGGGTCGTCGACAAAACTGCCGATCAGCGCTTGGCGCAGAGGGGTTTCCAAGGCATTGAGCAAGCCAAGCAGCAATGCCATGGCAGCAATGAACGGACCATCGATCCAGTTGCGCCAGGTTGCAAGCGCCAGCACGAGCGACTGCGCGATCAGGATAAGTTGCACGATGATCAGCAATCGGCGCTTGTCATGCCGATCGATCCAGGCTCCCGCCAACGGGCCGATGAGCAATTGCGGCGCGAGCGAAAGGAAGGTGATCAGCCCCAGCAGTACGGCAGAACCGGTCAGATGATAGGCCAGCCAGGCCAATGCAACCTGCTGAACCCACTTGCCCAGGGTGGAAACACCCTGGCCGGCGAAATAGATCTGAAAGTTGCGATGAGCGAGCGCCCGCACGGCGGCGGGCCAACGTTTGCGATGCGGTGACGATGAATCGGACAAGTCTGCGAATCCTCAATAGAACCCGCGACCGACACCGACCCAACAGCCGCTGCACACCCCATCGCAAGGTGCGCAGCGCATGCTGGATCAGCCTGGCAGCAGGCAGCCTTTCTTCTTCAAGGACTCCAGGACCCAGGAACGGTCGTTGGTGCCTTGGGCAATGTGTTCCATCTGTGCGGTTTCGGCAGTGTGCTTGGCGGTGGCGCGAGCATAGACCTCAGCGACGTGGTCGTAAGGCACGCACAGCAGGCCATCGTCATCACCGATCACCAGGTCGCCTGGCTCGATCACCATACCATCAATGGCAATCGGCACATTGATCTCGCCCGGGCCGTCCTTGTATGGGCCACGGTGCGAAACGCCAGCAGCGAACAACGGGAAGTCACCCGCGCCGATGTTGGCTGCATCGCGAATGGCGCCGTTGATGACGATACCGGCCAAGCCACGCTTGACCGCGTAAGCCACCATCATTTCACCGATCAGGGCGTTGGTCAGATCGCCACCGGCATCGACCACGATCACATCGCCCGGCTGAGCGATATCGATCGCGTAATGCAGCATGAGGTTGTCACCTGGGCGCGCCTTAACTGTCAAGGCCGGGCCGCACAGCACACCTTCGCGATGCATGGGGCGCAGGCGGGCACCACCTGCAGTCATCCGGTTCATCGAATCGCTGACGTTGGCAACCGGAACCTCACGATAACGTGCAACCCACTCATCACCGACTTTACGTGCGCGCTCAAGCACTTGGAAGCCAATGCTCATGTGACATACCTCTCTTGGTGTTATTCGATGTCGTCGGCGGCTGCCGAATCTGTTTTTTAGAATGGCATTTCATTAAGATCGTGACAACGGATTTTTATCGCCTTTTTTAGACTGCTATCGACGATCATCTTAATTTTCTTGCAACAGCGTTTCATTATGATAGGGTTTAGCCCATTGCCGCAGATGCGCGGCAGACTGCGCCCGAACCGCCCCCAGACAAGAACAAGGTATCCACGATGTCCCGTACCATTCTGCTGACCGGCCCTGAGCTTGCTGCCGAGGCCATGAACCTTGCCGCCGAACAGGGCGTCAGAATCGTCCCCACTACGCCCTACCTGCCCGCCGCAGAACTGGAGGCGATCATTCGCGCTGAACAGCCCGATGCCATCGTGGTACGCCAGGGCAAACTGACCCGCGCCATGATCGACGCTTCAGCCAACCTGAAAGTGATCGCCAAGCACGGCGTGGGCTACAACACCATCGATCTCCAGGCCGCCGCCGACCGCAGCATCCCGGTATCGATCGCCCTGGGCGCCAATGCCCAGTCGGTGGCCGAGCTGGCCTTCGCCCTGATGTTCAGCGTGGCACGTCAAACCGCACTGCTGGATGCGCGCATGCGTGACGGGCATTGGGACAAATCCTCGGCCAACGGCATGGAGCTGTCGGGCAAAACCCTGGGGCTTATCGGCCTGGGCTCGATCGGCAGCATCCTCATGGACCTGGTGGCGCCACTGCGCATGAAGGTCAAGGTGTTCGACCCCTACCTCAAGCAGCTGCCGGAGCGCCCGCACGTCGAGCGTGAAGAGGATTTCGATCGCCTGCTGGCTGAAAGCGATATCATCAGCCTGCACTGCCCGCTGACCGAGACCAACCACAACCTGATTGGCGCTGCCCAGCTCGAGCGCATGCGCCCAGGCGCCATCCTGATCAACACTGCCCGTGGTGAGCTGATCGACACCAACGCCCTGGTAAAAGCGCTCAGCGAACGCCGCATCGCCGGTGCCGGCCTGGATACCTTCAGCCCCGAGCCGCCGCCTGCCGACAGCCCGCTGTGGGGCCTGCCGACACTGGTCGCCACGCCGCATGTCGGTGCCAACACCACCGAGGCCCGCGAACGGGTAGGCCTGGTAGCGCTGAAGCAGGTTCTCGATGTGTGGGCGGGTAATGCTCTGGACCCGCGTTGCGTGGTCAACCGCCACCTCTTCGCCAGCTGATCGCACCCCTCGCGTGCCTCTCGTGAGCGGGGCACGTTCACACGCGTCACTCCAGAAAAAAAACAATTGGAGAGCACCATGACTTCAGCAACATCGCTGCCGGATGAACTCGAACGCAGCACCATGCGCCGTATCGCCTGGCGACTGCTGCCCTTTCTGATCGTCTGCTACCTGATCGCGATCATCGACCGGGGCAACATCGGCATGGCTTCCCTGCAGATGAACGAGGACCTGCAGCTCACGGCAAAGGTGTTCGGCTTCGCCAGCAGCCTGTTCTTTTTTGCCTACTTCCTGGTCGAAGTGCCCAGCAACCTGGCCATGCAACGCTACGGGGCACGCATCTGGATAGCCCGCATCATGATCACCTGGGGCCTGATCTCGGCAGGCACGGCGTTCGTTCAGGGTGCCAATTCACTGTACGTGATGCGCTTTCTGCTGGGTGCTGCCGAGGCCGGTTTCTTCCCGGGCGTGCTGCTGTACCTCACCTACTGGCTGCCGTCTGCCTACCGCGCGCGCATGGTGGCGCTGTTCATGGTGGCGATCCCTGCCGCCAACTTCATTGGTTCGCCACTGTCGGGCCTGCTGCTGAACCTGGATGGCTGGATGGGCATGCGTGGCTGGCACTGGCTGTTCATTCTCGAAGGCATTCCTGCCGTACTGCTGGGCATCGCCTGCCTGTTCGTGCTTACCGACCGCCCCGAGCAGGCCAAGTGGCTGAATGACGAGCAGCGCGGCTGGCTCACCAAGCGCCTGGCTGATGAAGCCTCGAAAAAGACCGCCATCGGCCATATTTCGCTGTGGAAGCTGCTGCGCCACAAAGACATCTGGGTACTGGCACTGATCTACTCGGGCGCTTCAGCTGCAGGCAGCACCATGAGCGTGTGGGCCCCGCAACTGCTGAAGACATTCGGCCTGAGCTCGTTGGAAATCGGCCTGGTGAATGCCATCCCTTACGGTGTTGCCTCTGTGCTGATGATCATCTGGGGTCGCAGCTCCGACCGCAGCGGCGAGCGTCGCTGGCACACGGCGATGACCATGCTGCTGATCGCGGCGGGCCTGTTGATGACCTTGTTCACCTCGTCCCTGCCGGCAACGGTGATGATGCTGACCATGGTCCTGGTGGGCGCCTACTCGATGAAAGGGCCGTTCTGGGCGCTGGTGTCGGGTTGGCTGTCTTCCTCGACTGCTGCTGCGGGGCTGGCAGCCGTGGGCGCCATGGCCAACCTGATTGGCGGAGGCATCATGGTCAATGCCTACGGCGCCATTCACGATGCCACCGGCAGCTACTCCCTGGCGCTGATGCCGTTGGCCGCGCTGTGTACCGTGGCCGGGGTCGCGGTACTGGTGATCGGCCGCAAGCGCCAGCGCGAGCAAGCCGAGGCAGCCAGCGCCCTCAGCGCGAAATAAGCCGCAAAAGCCGTACTTCGATGCCCACTTTCCTGCCTCAGGAACGTGGGCATCCTCATTTCACAACAACAAGAAACGAGGAATATCCATGACGTTGTCTCGTCGTCAATTCTTGCAGGCCACCGGTGCACTGGGCGCTGTCGCCTCCATGGGCGCCATGGCCGACGTGCCCTTCAGCAAGGGCGATGCGCACCCGCGCCTGACGCCGCCCGCAGGTACCATCGACTGCCACATGCACCTCTATGACAGCCGCATCCCGGCCGCACCCGGCGCTACCCTGCTGCCGGCGGATGCCTCGCTGGAGGATTACCGCAAGCTGCAGCAGCGCCTGGGCATCCGCCGCATGGTCATCGTCACGCCATCGACCTACGGCACCGATAACCGGGTGATGCTCGATGGCTTGTTGCGCAGCCGAGGCGATGCCCGGGGTGTGGCGGTTGTGTCCAATGGGATTACCGACGCAGAACTTGCCGAACTGCACCAGGCAGGAGTGCGTGGTATCCGCTTCAACCTGAGCGTCGGCAGCCAGGCGCTCGATGGGCTGGAAAGCCTGGCCGCGCGGGTCGGCGAACTGGGCTGGAACGTACAGGTCGCTACCGGGCCGCTGCTGCCCGAGGTTGCCCCGCGCTTGCTGGCCTTGCCAGGCAGGATCGTTATCGACCACATGGGCCATGTACCACAGCCAGAAGCGCTGAAGTCGCCAGCTTTCGCCGCACTGGTGCGGCTGCTGGACACCGACCGGGCATGGATCAAGCTGTCGGCACCTTATCTTCGCTCGAAAATGGGAGCACCGCTGTTCGAGGACGTCGGCCGAGTCGCCACTGCACTGGTCAGTCATCGCCCTGATCGCATGCTATGGGGTAGCGACTGGCCGCACCCGACGCTTGCCGCCGAGCAGAAACCCGACGATGCGCAGGTCCTTGACCTGCTGATGCGCTGGGCACCAAAGGAGCAAACCCAGACCCTGATCTTGCGCGACAACCCCGCCCAGCTCTACGACTTCTGATCACCTGCCAAACCGAAAAGTCGGCCGCATCGGAAGGGCGCGCACCACCCGAAGATGATGAGCGTGGGCCTGCATGGGCGGATCAGTGGCCATCCTGGTCGTGCGATGGCGCTGGCGCGCTTTCTCGATTACGTGCAGGGCCACCACGGGGTGCGGGTCTGCCGACGCGAAGAGATTGCCAGGCACTGGATAGCCCAGTTCCCCGCCTGAGCGGTCAGTCGTTCGCAACAAACACGGGATCAGCTAACGACCCGCCCTGCCGGACGCGCCGAGCACAGCCTTGCGCTGGCACTTCACCAGGACCTTGCGGCCGGTTTCGACAAAGGGCGTGACGATCAGGCTATAGACCGTCAGGTAACGCTGGTGGTCCTGCTCGCTGGTGCCGAAGCGGATGCTTTCAGGCGTTGACGTGGTGACATAGAGCGTGCCGAACATCCAGTCCCAGAGGGACAGGTTGGTGCCGAAGTTACGGTTGAAATGGCGCGGGGCGTCGCTGTGATGGATCTGGTGCTGGGCCGGGCTGTTGAACACATGTTCCAGTTGCGGGCCGAACGACAGCCAGACATGGCTATGCCGCAGGTTGGCCGCCAGGCTGTTGAAGATGAATACCAGGTAGGTCACGCCGAACAGGGTGTAGCGGCTGACTTCACCGCCGCAGAGGTACCAGAAGCATCCGGCGTAGAGGCCGATGCAAATGCCGGTGCTCAGTTTCTCGACGATCTTTTCCACGAAATGCACCCGGCTCGCCGTCGCCGGTACCAGCACGGGCGCCGAATGGTGGACCTTGTGAAAGGCCCAGAGCCAGCGGGAGTGAAAGGCCCGGTGCGCCCAGTAATGGATGAAGTCCTTGAGCAGGAACACCCCCAACCCGTAGAGCAAGGACAGTGCGAGGTTTTCGCCCAGGCGCGGGCGCGCGCCCCAGAGGTTGTTGAAAAAGGCCAGGTAATCGCCGGAGCGCAGGATGTAGGGGTCGACCAGTTGGACGACGGGCAGCACCAGCGCAACCTTGAGGATGGCCCGCACGAAGTAGTAACGGTAGTCCAGCAGCGCCGAGGGATGAAGATGTACCCGGGCGCCGCCGATGAATTGCCAGAACGACTGGGCGTCGCTCAGGCCGCGCCGCTTCCTGAAACGGAACAGGCCGTAGGCTGCGCCATAGGAGATGCAAAGAAACAAGACCCCGAAACGGCCGTTCATATTGAAAATGCCGAGAAACTGCTCGGTAACGGGCGTGATCACCCAATCGGTAAGGTGCTCAGAGAAAAGCGGCAGGGCATCCACGAAACGTCAGCCTCGGCAAAAAAACGGGGGTGCAATTGTAAATCAGTTTTATTTACTCAAGCGGTTTTATGCAAGCGCCCGGTACCCTCGACCGACACAGGGAGTACCACCTTGCAGACAAGGTCCGAGGGGTGAACTACACGCTGCGCCCAGTCGACTGATCATGCGAGGGCAGTTACGCTGGCGCTTCCCACCTGCACGGAAGCGCCAGTGATCGAAACATACGAAGGAAGCTGCTTGTGCGCAGCGGTCAGTTACCTGCTACTGACCCCTCCCAAGGCAGTCAGTCATTGCCATTGCAGCCAGTGCCGCAAAAGCCACGGGGCAGCCTTCGCCTCCTACGGCAGCGTTCCACGCAGCAGGCTGCGAATCCTCCGCGGCACCTGCAGCATCAAAGCCTTTGCCTCTTCGCCGACGGTAGTGCGCGAGTTCTGCGCCGAGTGCGGCTCGACTTTGTTCTGGTCACGTTCCCAAGGCGACTTTGCCGACTGGGTTTCGATAGCACTGGGCACACTTGATACCCCGTTCCTGCCCAGGAAGCAGAAACACGTTCATGTCGATTTTGCTGCCCCTTGGTACTCACCCCACTGCCCTCACCCGCACACATTGGCAACGCCGGGCCATCCAAAGCACGGTCAAGACAATCCTTGATAGAGCAATCACGGCTAGGCACCTCCATGCCTGAACAACGGATGCTAGCGCTCACCGCACCTTCCGGAGAATCCGTTCGTTGACTGACTCACAGCACAACCCAACCTACGCAAAACGGTTCGAAGCCGTGCTTGCCTATATCGACAGCCACCTCGAAGGGGACCTGTCGGTAAATGCCCTGAGCCGCATCGCCAATTTCTCGGCCTTTCACTTTCATCGGCAGTTCACGGCATACATCGGCATTCCGGTATCACGGTATGTGCAACTGATGAGGCTGCGACGCGCGGCGCATCAACTGGTCGCCTCGCCGGCCATCTCCGTACTGGAAGCAGCTTTCGGCGCCGGCTTCGAAAGCCCCGAAGCCTTTTCCAGGGCTTTCAAGCGTGCGTTTGGCATGGCGCCGAGCGTATTCGCCAAGGCCCCGAACTGGCAGGCCTGGAGTGCGGTTTTCGTTGTTCCTCATCTTTCAAGGAGTATCACCATGCAGATCCGTATCGTGGATTTCGCCGAAACCCATGTGGCCGCGCTCGAACACCAAGGGGCGCCCAGCCTGGTCAGTGAAAGCGTTGCGCGTTTTCGCCAATGGCGCATCCAGAGCGGCCAGTCACCGGTGGCCAGCAGCCGAACCTTCGGCATTCCCTACGACAACCCCGACACCACCCCGGCGCACGCCTTTCGCTTCGCCGTGTGTGGCGAGATAGAAGAAGCCGTGCAGCCCAATGATTTCGGCGTGCACGAACGCGTCATCCCAGCGGGCCGCTGCGCCGTGATCCGGCATATCGGGTCGCCTGACTACATTGGCGAAACCATCTATCCGCTTTATCGGGACTGGCTGCCTTCGAGCAACGAGGAACTGCGTGACCATCCGTTGTTCTTTCACTATTTGAGCGTGTATCCGGAAACGCCGCTGGAGCAATGGCAAACGGATATCTACGTGCCGCTCAAGTAGGTTGGCTGGTGGCAAATCTGGGCAGAAGGCTGCAGGGCTGCGCATAGATCGAGTCCAGACGGATAGCCAGCTCTCTTGGTAAACTAACCGCCTGCCCTGGCAATCACCGATCTCCTGCCGCCGACTTTTGCTACGTCGAGCTTCTCGGTTTGCTGCAAACACCCTCGAAACTGCTGAATTTGGTACAAGACACGTTGAACGTTATGACCACAAAACTAGGCTCTAACCCAGCAACCACGCGCTCTGAGCCTTCCCGTCGCTTCAGCGTTGCACCGATGATGGACTGGACAGACCGCCACTGCCGGTTCTTCCTGCGTCTGCTTTCCAAAAACACCCTGCTCTACACCGAAATGGTCACCACCGGTGCCCTGCTGCACAACGACGCCCACCGTTTCCTGCGCCACGACGTCTCCGAGCACCCGCTGGCCCTGCAACTGGGCGGCAGCGTGCCGGCCGACCTGGCCGCCTGTGCCCGTCTGGCCGAGAAGGCCGGCTACGACGAGGTCAACCTCAACGTCGGCTGCCCGAGTGACCGGGTGCAGAACAACATGATCGGCGCCTGCCTGATGGCCCACCCGGCGCTGGTGGCCGATTGCGTGAAAGCCATGCGTGACGCGGTATCGACCCCGGTGACGGTCAAGCACCGCATCGGTATCAATGGCCGCGACAGCTACGCCGAGCTGTGCGACTTCGTCGGCCAGGTTCGCGAGGCAGGCTGCCGGAGTTTTACCGTGCACGCGCGCATCGCGATCCTGGAAGGGCTGTCGCCGAAGGAGAACCGTGAGATTCCGCCCCTGCGCTATGACGTGGCGGCGCAGTTGAAGGTGGACTTCCCGGACCTGGAGATCGTGCTCAACGGCGGGATCAAGACCCTGGCCGAGTGCCAGGCACACCTTGAAACCTTCGATGGGGTGATGCTGGGGCGTGAGGCGTACCACAACCCCTACCTGCTGGCCGAGGTGGACCAGCAGCTGTTCGGCAGCGAGGCGGCGGTGGTCAGCCGCAGCGAGGCGCTGGCGCAGTTGCGGTCTTATATTGTCGCGCACATGGAAAGTGGTGGCGCGATGCACCACGTTACCCGGCATATTCTGGGGCTGGCCCAAGGGTTCAAGGGGGCGCGGCGCTTCCGCCAGTTGCTGTCGGCGGATATCCACAAGGCGGCGGAGCCGTTGGCGGTGTTCGACCAGGCGGTGGAGTTGTTACAGGGGCGGTGATTCAGCAGGCGGGCGTACTCGCCGGCAAGCCAGCCCTCCCGCAGAATGCTGCCGGAGTTCAGACATATGCAGATTCTGTGGGAGCGGGTTTACCCGCGAAGAAGACAACGCGGTGCATGGCACCGGCTTCGCCGGTGTTCGCGGGTAAACCCGCTCCCACCGGGATCGCGCAAACTTCCGGGTTTTGTGTAAGCCGGTTGTATCCACAGTGGCCCTTGCAATCAGATACGGAACCTCAGGGCCGCTTGCGACTCGAAGGTTCACCTTTCGCACCGCGCTTCGCGGGCCCTTGAGTGGCCGTCGGGGCTCGGGTAATGTCGAGTCATTGCACAGGACAGAGCACGCCCATGACCTCCAAGCTGGAACAACTCAAGCAGTTCACCACCGTGGTCGCCGACACCGGGGACCTGGACGCCATCACCCGCCTGAAACCGGTCGATGCCACCACCAACCCGTCACTGCTGCTCAAGGCTGCGGCCATCCCGGGCTATGCCGAGCTGCTCAGGCAGGTCAAGGCCGATGCCAAGGGTAATGTCGACCTGGCTTGCGACAAGTTCGCGGTGGCTGTGGGCTCGGGCATTCTCAAGGTCATCCCGGGGCGTATCTCCACCGAGGTCGATGCCCGCCTGTCGTTCGATGAACCCGCCCTGCTGGCCAAGGCGCGCAAGCTGATCGAGTTGTACGAAGCCGCCGGTGTTGGCCGCGACCGCGTGCTGATCAAGCTGGCCTCCACCTGGGAAGGCATCCGCGCCGCCGAAAAGCTGGAGAAGGAAGGCATCCAGACCAACCTCACCCTGCTGTTTTCCTTCGCCCAGGCCCAGGCCTGCGCCGATGCCGGGGTGTTCCTGATTTCGCCGTTCGTGGGCCGTATCTACGACTGGTACAAGAAGAGCACCGGCAAGGAATACGTAGGCGCAGAAGACCCGGGCGTGCAGTCGGTCACTCGCATCTACAACTACTACAAGGCCAACGGCTACAACACTGTGGTCATGGGCGCCAGCTTCCGCAATATCGGCCAGATCGAGCAGCTGGCCGGCTGCGACCGCCTGACCATCAGCCCAGAGCTGCTGCAGCAGCTCAGCGATGACCAGGGCGACCTGCCACAGGTGCTGAAGCCGGGCAATGCCGGCGAGCCCAAGCAGCAGCTGAACGAAAGCCAGTTCCGCTGGGCCATGAACGAAGATGCCATGGGTACCGAGAAACTGGCCGAGGGTATTCGCCAGTTCGCGCGGGACCAGGAGAAGCTGGAGAAGTTGATGGCTGACAAGGCCTGATACATTTCGGGTTTGCCTGACGGGCGGGAAGTGTTCAGCATTTTCCGCCCGCTTTGTTTTACCTGGCCTTAGATGTGTATTGAATTCCAGGGCCTCTTCGCGGGTAAACCCGCTCCCACAGGGATCCCCACACGCCAGAAGTTGGCGCTGTACCTGTGGGAGCGGGTTTACCCGCGAAGAGGCCCGAGAAGCCACCCGAGCTGTCGATGACCTCCCCTACCCCCTTGCCCCTCGTACTCGCCGGCCCGGTACTGCGCCGCCTGGAACCCCAGCGCCTGGCCATCTGGCTGGTCGCCACGCAACCGCTGCAACCCGAATTCATCTTTCCGGCAAGCGAGGCCCAGGTCGATTGCCAGGTGGTCGCGGTGGGCCAGCACGCCTTCATCCACCTGCTGGACATCCACTTCACCCACCCCCTGCCCTGCAACCAGTTGCTCGACTATGACCTGCTCATCAACGGCCAGGGCATCGCCGGCTGGGCGCCGCACCTGCTCTACACCGGCGCCGATCGCCCAAGCCTGGTGCTGCGCGATCGGCTCGACCACCTGCTGCACGGCTCCTGCCGCAAGCCGCATTACCCGGCCGCCGACGGCCTGCTATGCGCCGACCGCCTGCTGCAGGCCTGCGAAAACCCCGCAGACCGCCCCGCCGTGCTGCTGATGACCGGCGACCAGGTCTATGCCGACGATGTCGCCGGCCCGATGCTGCGCGCCATCCACAGCCTGATTGCACGCCTGGGCCTGTTCGACGAGCAACTGGAGGGCGCGGTGGTGCCCGACAGCCAGGCGCTGTACCAGCACCCGGCCTGCTATTACCACCGCGCCGACCTGCTGCCGGCGCAGGAACGCAACGAAACCCTGCGCGAGCGTTTTTTTGCCGGCAAGCGCAAGCCGATCTTCTCGTCCAGCAACGCCGACAACCACCTGGTGACCTTCGCCGAGGTCATGGCCATGTACCTGCTGGTGTGGTCACCAGTGCCCTGGCAGCTGGTGAACCTGGACATGCCCAACGGGCTCACCGCCCCGCGCCAGGCCCGCTACCGGCAGGAGCTGCCGCTGATCCAGGCGTTTGCCGACGGCCTCGGCCAGGTAGCGCGGGTTATGGCCCACCTGCCGTGCCTGATGATCTTCGACGACCACGACATCACCGACGACTGGAACCTCTCGGCGCAGTGGGAAGAAACCGCCTACGGTCACCCCTTCTCGCGGCGGATCATCGGCAATGCCCTGCTCGGCTACCTGCTGTGCCAGGCTTGGGGTAACGACCCGCAGGGCTGCAAGCCCCTGGTCGGGCAATGCCAGACATTGAACAGCCAGACCCAGGATGAATTGATTGGCGCGCTGCTGCGCTTCCAGGGCTGGCAGTTCAGCCTGCCCACCAACCCGCCCTTGCTGGTGCTGGACACCCGTACCCGCCGCTGGCGCAGCGAAAGCAGCCTGGCCAAGCCCTCCGGCCTGCTCGACTGGGAGGCGCTGAGCGAGTTGCAGCAAGCATTGCTGGACCACCCGTCGGCAATCATCGTGTCGCCTGCGCCGATTTTTGGCGTGAAGCTGATCGAGACGGTGCAGAAGCTGTTCAGCTGGCTGGGCTACCCGCTGCTGGTGGATGCCGAGAACTGGATGGCCCACCGCGGTGCAGCGCAGGTCATCCTCAACATCTTCCGCCACTCGCGCACGCCGGGGCACTACGTGGTGCTGTCCGGCGATGTGCATTACTCGTTCGTCTATGAAGTGCTGATTCGCCACCGCCAGCGCAGCCCGCACTTGTGGCAGGTAACCAGCAGCGGGATCAAGAACGAATTCCCGCGGCGCTTGCTGGATGTGCTCGACCGGCTCAACCGCTGGCTGTATGCGCCGCGCTCGCCGCTCAACTGGTTTACCAAGCGGCGGGAAATGCAGGTGGTGCCCCGTACGCCCAGCCATAGCAAGGCTGGCGAGCGGTTGTGGAATGGCGCGGGGTTGGGGCAGGTGTTTTTCGATGAACAGGGGCGACCGGCGCGGGTGTATCAGCTGGATGCGGGTGGGGGTGAGGCGACCGAGTTTACGCGGCGGGAGTGATCAGGCAGGTAATGCTTGGCTAGCCTTGCCGGCCTCTTCGCGGGCACGCCCGCTCCCACAGGTACAGCGCAAGCTTCAAGCTTGGTGCATAACCTGTGGGAGCGGGCGTGCCCGCGAAGAGGCCGGTACAGGCTGAAGATCAGGTCCGCTCCAGCGCACTGACCAGGTCATGGAAAGCTTCGCGGTTGGAGTCGTTCAGGCCCATGAGAATCTTGTGCGCCTCCAGCACCTTGGAACGCACCACGTCTTCGTTCTGGTCCTGGGACGGCAGGTCGGTCAGGCATTCCGGGCACGGAATCGGGCGATCGACGATGTTGAACACCTGATCGAAGCCCATCGACTGCAGCAACCGGGAAATGTCCGGGTTGGTGGTGACCACGGTCGGCAGCAGGCCCACCTTCTGGCGCGACAGGATCGACAGCTTGGCCAGCAGGCCCAGGGTGGTGCTGTCGATACTCTCGGTTTCGGTCAGGTCGATGACAATCGCCGAGAAGTTCAACGCGGTGAAAATCTTCTCGATCGTCGCATCCAGCGCCGAACACAGGGTCAGGCGCACTTCACCGACAAATTTCAGGACGAAGGTACCACTCTGCTCGGCGAACTGGATTCTACCGGTACTCATTGAAGGTTCCTGCTCAACACCAATAGGGCGATATCATCCGGCATCTCCCCAAGCGTAGCCAATCCAAATCGTTGACGCAGCCCATCCAGGCTGCCACCTGCGGCCCTGACGATTTCCGGCAGGGCGGCTTCTTTATCTTTGAGCGTGTCACCCGGCAAAAGGTCCAGAATGCCATCGGACATCAGGCTGAGGCTGAACTGCGGCGGCAGCTCCACCACCAGGTCCTGGTAGGTGGCCTCGTCGAACAGCCCCACCGGCAGGCCACGGCCTTCCAGGTAGCGGGTGTGCTCGGGGGTGTGCAGCACCGGCAGCGGCAGATGGCCGCCAACGGCGTAGGTCAGCAGGCCGGTGTCTTCGTCGATCACCCCGCCAACCATGGTCACGTGCTTGCCCAGCTTGCAGTTGATCAGCCCGCGGTTGATGTGGCTGAGCACCTGCGAGGGTTTGAACTCGCGCATTTTGCTGCCGCGCTTGAATTCGAACAACAGCCGTGTGGTCATGAACTTCAGCAGCACGGTGACGAACGCTGACGACGCGCCATGCCCGGAGACATCGGCAAGATAGAAAGCGATGCGCCGTTCGTCCACACGGAAGTAATCGGCAAAATCACCCGACAGGTACAGCGACGGGATGATCTGGTGCTCGAAGGCGAACTCGCCGGCCACCCAAGGGCTTTCCGGCAGCATGTTCATCTGCACCTGGCGACCGGCGGTCTGGTCCTCCTGCAGCAGGTGCAGGCTGGCCTCCAGTTCGCGGTTGGCGGCTTCGAGCTTGTCGCGATAGCGCTGGTTTTCCAGCACCAGGCGCGAGCGGTCGAGGGCTCGGCGCACCGAATGCTCGAGCACGGCCAGGTCTTCCAGCGGCTTGATCAGGTAGTCGGCGGCGCCCAGGCGCAACGCTTCCACCGCATCACTCATGACGCCGGCACCGGACACCACGATCACCGGCAACTGCGGGGCGCGCTCGCTGACCTGACGGATCAGTTCGAGGCCGCCCATCTGCGGCATGCGCAGATCGCAGATCACGAGGTCGGGCTGGTGTTCTTCGAAGACCTGAAGCCCCTGCTGGCCATTGCCGGCCTGGAGGACGCTGAAGCCACTGTCTTCAAGATAGGCGGCGAGGCTTGCACGGACCACGTCGTCGTCATCGATGATCAGCAGCGTTGCACTGGTTTTCTGCATGTGGGCGAACGGCGCCGATTTGGGTTGGTGCAGCGGTGTCGGCAAGGCAGACGGCCAGCTACGGGAATTCTTTATGGTCACACTCTACTTGAGTTGTAGGACAAGAACACCTGCCCGGCAACTGTCCGGCAACTGTGAGAGCTACCTTGTAAGGCGCAGACGGTACTCCCATCCGCCAAGCGTTTCAAGCATGCAAGGGTCGACCTCGCCGCACTTTACAGGGCAAATCACCGGGAGTTATAAGAAAGTCGACCAGTGCAACCCGATGAGAAGGATGCAGCATGCCCCACACGCCCTCCAGCCATGGCGAGAAACGCGATTTCATCCGCATGCGCATCGACACCGAAGTCAGCCTTTTGCACGAAGGCCAGGTGATCGCGGCCGTGTGCCTGGACCTGTCCAGCAGCGGCATGCAGGTGCAGGCACCGCAGCGCTTTCGGGTAGGGGACCCTATCGAGGTGCGGATCGAATCCGACCACCCGGCGCTGAAGGGGCTGCATGCCAGCACCGAAGTGGTGTGGATTGCCGACCAGCCGGGCGGGCAGCAGAAGTTCGGGTTGCGGATCCTGGCGATGCATTGATCGGCCCTGTGGGAGCAACTGTCTTGCTCAAAATTTAAAAGCACATGCGCTCACTGTGGGAACGGGCTTGCCCGCGAACACGGGCGAAGCCCGTGCCATCCACTGCGTCGCTTGCTTCGCGGGCAAGCCCGCTCCCACACGGACCGCGCAGGATCAGAAGTCGTCTTCGACTTCGCCATCCTTGACCTTGAACTCGCGGTTCTGCAGGTAGGCATTGCGAATGAAGATGTACTTGTCACCCTGGATCAGCTTCTCGGCCGACAGCAGGTCGGCGCGGGTGTCGATGATGTCCAGGGCGAAGATCGAGTTGCGCGTCGGCACATGGTCGATGTAGCGGTAGGGTTCGGTGTAGGTGTCCGGGTACTTGGCCACGCCGTCACGCACGGTGCTCGGCCCCAGCAGCGGGATGACCACGTACGGGCCGCTCGGCACGCCCCAGTAGCCGAGGGTCTGGCCGAAGTCCTCGTCGTTGCGCTGCAGGCCCATCTTGGTGCCCACGTCGAAGAAGCCGCCCAGGCCGAAGGTGGTGTTGACGATCAGCCGCGCCGTGTCCACGCCCGCCGCATGGGGCTTGAACTGCAGCAGGTCGTTGGCCAGGTTGGTCACGTCACCCAGGTTGCGGAAGATGTTGTGGATGCCATCTTCGAGGAACTGCGGGGTGACCGCCTGGTAGCCCTTGGCCAATGGCTTGAGGGCATAGGTGTCGAGGGTATCGTTGAACCGGAAGATCGGGCGGTTGACCGCTTCCCAGGGATCTTCCTCGGTGGCGGCCTGGGTGGCTGCCACGGGCGCCAGCAGCATGCTGGCGCAGACACAGGCCTGGGTGACTCGTTCGATCACACTGGCACCGATCCTACGCATAGGTGTTTCTCCATCGAATTTCTCGGCCGCAAGCGCAAACGGGTCGCGCTGCTGTACGGCGGCAGTATAGAGGCTTGCGGGCTGATAAACAGCTTTACACATCTCTGCTCAATATTTTGTGAACAACTGTTGCGCGGCGCCCGCTGTCACAGGGTGGTAACAATCGCCGAATAGCCTGCGGACTATTTGAGGGAAGTTGCCATGGACGCTGCACCCGCCTTCACCGCTGTGCTGTTCGGCTTGCGCGGCTGCCTTGTGCAAGCCGCCAATGGTGGCGCCCCCTCCCCCGCACCCGGCGCCCTGGCCACCCTTGCCAGCCTGCGCCAGCGCCAGGTGCCGTGCATCTGGCTGGATGACCTCGACGCCAGCCAAAGCAGGCGCCTGGCCCACGTTTTGCCTGCCTGGCTGCCGGGGCATTCGGTGAACGGCGTGCGCTGGCCGGCACCGCACGCCTGCTGGCAGGCCCTGATGACGCTGGACAGCGAACGCCTGGACGGCTGTGTGCTGGTCAGCGGCGACCCACGCCTGCTGCAATCTGGCCTCAATGCGGGGTTGTGGACGGTAGGGCTGGCCGCCTGCAGCCCGTTCTGCGACCGCAGCTCGCGGCAATGGCAAGCCATGACCCCGCAGGAACAGGACCTGGCCCGTGGCAAGGCGACGCTGGAACTGTTCAGCCTGGGCGTGCACTCGGTGATCGACCACCTCGAAGCGCTGGACACCTGTCTGCAGGACATCGCCCAGCGCCGGCGCAAGGGTGAAAAACCCTGATACAGCACCTTTGACGCGGATCATGCAAAGCAACGGCAGGTGGATTACGCTGAAGACAGGCCAGAACCTTTGCCGCTTCGCTGAGGTCCATGGCTTGCCAAGCCATTGATGGAGAACTGCCAATGCCTGCCCGCGAATTGCAAGAGCGCCTGAACAGCTTGCGCGAGCAACTGGAACGCAACGTGCCGCTTTCGGACGAAGAGATGGCCGCGCTGCACGAAGAAGCGCGCCAGATCGAGGCGCAACTGAAGCTTGAGGAAGCCACGCCAGACCATAACCTGGTGGACGGCGTGAACCTGGCGATCGAACGCTTCGAGGCCGACCACCCCGACCTCACCGCCACCCTGCGCAGCATTGCCAACTCGCTGCACAGCATGGGGATCTAGAAGTACCGGGGCCGCTTTGCGGCCCTATCGCGACACAAGGCCGCTCCCACAGGTACAGCGCAAGCCTCGGATCTTGCGCTGTACCTGTGGGAGCGGCCTTGTGTCGCGATAGGGGCGCGAAGCGCCCCCAGCGTACTTGAACCTTACTGGCGAACCAGGCGCTGGTTCTCCGGGCTGATCGCCCCAGTGCTGCGATACGGGTTGATATCCAGCCCACCCCGGCGCACATAGCGCGCATACACCGTCAAATGCTCCGGCTGCAGCAGGTTCTTCAGGTCCAGGTAGATCCGCTCCACACACTGCTCATGGAAGTCGGCATGCTGGCGGAAGCTGATCAGGTAGGTCAGCAGGCTGGCATGGTCCAGCGCCCTGCCCTTGTACTCGACCACCACGCTACCCCAGTCCGGCTGGCCGGTGACCGGGCAGTTGGACTTCAGCAGGTGGCTGTGCAAGGTTTCTTCCACCAGCCGCTGCGGGTTGCAGTGCAGCAGCTCTGGCTGCGGCTGTTCGTAGTTGCTGATGGCAACGTCCAGCACATCGATGCACTGCCCTGGCAAGGCCACCACGCCTTGGGCCTCGACCTCACCCAGGGTACGCACCTTCACGCCAACCGGCTTGCCGGCGGCGGCGGACAGGTCTTTTTCCAGGCACGCCTGCAGCTCGCCAGGCGAGGCGAACACCGTCTGGTTCAACGAGTTCAGGTACAGCTTGAACGACTTGGACTCGATGATGTTCGGCGAATCGGCGGGGATGGCGAACTCGCCGATCGCCACCACCGGCTTGCCCGACGGCAACAACCAGCTCAGCTCGAAGCAGTTCCAGTAATCCACACCCTGCCAGGGCAAGGTCTGGGCGGTAACGCCCAGCTCGGCCCACTTGGCGGCACGCGGAATCGGGAACAGCAGCTCCGGGGAGTAGGTGGCAATGTATTCGCTGGACTTGCCCAGCGGGGAATGTTCGGCAGCGGGATGCATGGAAACTGACCTGAAGGTTCGAAATTGCCCCTAGTCTACCGGTTTTGCCCCCTGCCTTGCAGCGCAAGTCAGCGGGATTACAACTTCGTCAGTTTGGGGCGAGCAGGTGCATCGTCACGTATCATCTCAGCATCACCCGGTCCCTGTGGGAGCGGGTTCACCCGCGAACACCGGCAAAGCCGGTGCCATGCACCGTGTTGAATTCTTCGCGGGTAAACCCGCTCCCACAGGGCTTTGCGCCGCTTGCTGGAGTCAATTCACCCAATGAAACTGCTGATCGTCGAAGACCAGGCCCGTACCGGCCAGTACCTGAGCCAGGGCCTGAACGAGGCCGGCTTCGCCACCGAACTGGCCACAGATGGCGAGACCGGCCAGTTCCTCGCCCTGACCGGCGACCACGACCTGCTGATTCTCGATGTGATGCTGCCCGGCCGTGACGGCTGGCAGATCCTCCAGGCCGTGCGCCAGGCCGGCCTGGACACCCCGGTGCTGTTCCTCACCGCTCGCGATGCCGTGGAAGACCGGGTACACGGCCTGGAGCTGGGCGCCGATGATTACCTGGTCAAGCCGTTCGCCTTCTCCGAACTGCTGGCCCGGGTGCGCAGCCTGCTGCGCCGGGGCACCAGCCCCAGCCAGGACACCACCCTGGGCCTGGCCGACCTGCGCCTGGACCTGATCCGCCGCCGCGCCGAGCGCGCCGGCCAGCGCATCGACCTGACCGCCAAGGAGTTCGCCCTGCTTGAACTGCTGCTGCGCCGCCAGGGCGAGGTACTGCCCAAATCGCTGATCGCCTCGCAGGTGTGGGACATGAATTTCGACAGCGACACCAATGTGATCGAAGTGGCAATCCGCCGCCTGCGTCTGAAGATCGACGACCCGCACCCCAACAAGCTGATCCACACCGTACGCGGCATGGGCTACGTACTCGAAGAGCGCGCGGAGTGATGCGCCGGGTCTCCCTCGGCAACCGCCTGGCCCTGCTGTTCGCCGCCTGCACCGCCGCTGTCTCGCTCGGCGCCGGCCTGATATTCAGCCGGGCCAGCGAGCAGCACTTCGTCGAACTGGACCAGCAACTGCTGGACTCGCGCCTGTCGCTGTTCCGCACCCAGCTGGCCGGTATCACCACCCCGGCCGAACTGCAGGCGCGCCTGCCCGAACTGCGCGATGAACTGGGCCACCAGGCCGACCTGGCCCTGC
This sequence comes from Pseudomonas sp. LS.1a, assembly GCF_022533585.1. Lineage (NCBI taxonomy): Bacteria > Pseudomonadati > Pseudomonadota > Gammaproteobacteria > Pseudomonadales > Pseudomonadaceae > Pseudomonas > Pseudomonas sp. LS.1a. The sequence continues at coordinate 1,805,127 of NZ_CP092827.1, read as the reverse complement.
GCATCAACGGCAGCGACGGCGCCACCTGGTTCGAAAGCCGCGCAGGCCTGCCCCTGGCACCACTGCCCGACGGACTGGCAACCCTGCACGCGCAAGGCACCGACTACCGCAGCCTGGCCGTGCACCTGGCGCAAGGCGCCCCGCAGTCGCCACAACTTACCCTGTACCTCGACATCACCCACCACCAGCATTTCCTGCAGGGCATGCAACGGTTGATCTGGCTGACGGTAGGGCTGTCGGCGCTGGCCACCGCGCTGCTCGGTGCCTGGGCTGCACGCCGCGGGCTGCGCCCGTTGCGGCAGATGGGCCAGGTGGCCGCCAGCGTATCGGCGCGCTCGCTCACCACCCGCCTGCCGGTGGCACAGATGCCCGAAGAGCTGGCCGAGCTGGCCGGCAGCATGAACGCGATGCTGCAGCGCCTGGACGATGCCTTCCAGCGCCTCTCGGCATTCTCCGCCGACATCGCCCACGAACTGCGCACGCCGCTGTCCAACCTGCTGACCCACACCCAGGTCACCCTCACCCGCCCGCGCAGCCTCGAAGAGTACCGCGAGGCCCTGCACGGCAACCTCGAGGAGTTGCAATGGATGGCGCAGATGATCAACGACATGCTGTTCCTGGCCAAGGCCGACCACGGCCTGCTGGTGCCGGGGCAAACACCGCTGGTGCTGCATGACGAGGTGGATGCGCTGATGGAGTACTACGCGCCGCTGGCAGAGGACAGCGGTGTGCAGATGCTGCGCGAGGGTCAGGCGCTGCTGCAGGGCGACCGGCATATGCTGCGCCGGGCGCTGTCCAACTTGCTGGACAACGCCTTGCGCTTTACCCCGGCGGGAGGGCAGATACGAGTGACCTTGGGGCCAGGGCTGAGGATTAGCGTGGCCAATACCGGAGCGGCTATCGAACCGGCTGCGTTACCGCGGTTGTTCGACCGCTTCTACCGGGTGGACCCGGCACGGCGGGAAGGCAGTAGCGAGCATGCCGGGTTGGGGTTGGCGATTACCCGGTCGATCGTGCAGGCCCATGGCGGACACATCAGGGCGGAGTGTGCGGACGGATGGACGCGATTCGTGATCGATTTCACTGAAGATCGGTGACATCAGGGCTGGCACGCCACCCTGTGGGAGCGGGTTTACCCGCGAACACCGGCGCAGCCGGTGCCATGCACCGTGCTGGAATCTTCACGGGTAAACCCGCTCCCACAGAGCCGCTCGATAAGCTGAAGTAGACATTAAACCGCCAGGCCAATCGCCGGCTGCACCTGCGATGCCCGATAAGCCGGGTAAATGGTCGCCAGGAAGCTCATCACCAACCCGGCCGTGCAGATGATCGCCACATCGCCCCACTGCAACTGCGACGGCAAGCTGCTGACGAAGTACACATCCGAAGTAAAGATGTGCTGCCCGCTCACCCGCTCCAGCCAACCGACGATCTGGCTGACGTTGAACGCCGCGATCACCCCCAGCACGCCACCGATCAGCGTACCGACAATGCCGATCAGGCTGCCCTGGACCATGAACGTGCCCATGATCTGCGCCGGCGTGGCGCCCAGGGTGCGCAGGATGGCGATGTCCGGCCCCTTGTCGTTCACCACCATCACCAGGGTGGCGATGATGTTGAACGCGGCCACCGCGATGATCATCATCAGCAGCAGGCCGATCATGGTCTTTTCCATCTTCATGGCGCTGAACAGGCTACCCTGGGTATGCGACCAGTCATCGGCGCGGTAGGCGTCGCCGAGCCCGGCAGCGATGGCCTTGGACACCTGTGGCGCGGCATACAGGTCGTGCAGTTTCAGGCGCACGCCCTGCACCTGGCCCGGCGCCCAGCGCTGCATGGCGCCAGCATCGGCCACGTGAATGTAAGCCTGCGAGCCATCCAGCTCGGCACCGACCTTGAAGATGCCGACTACGGTCAGGCGCTGCATGCGCGGGGTGATGCCGCCCGGCTCCTTGCTGATTTCCGGCACGATCAGGGTCAGTTTGTCGCCGGTGTTCAGGCGGAAGCGCCGCGCAGTCAACTCACCGATGACCACGCCGAACTCACCCGGCTGCAAATCCTGCAAGCGGCCCTGGACGATGTGCTGGCCGACGATCGAGACCTTGCCCTCTTCGGCCGGGTCGATACCGCCGACCTGGATCGGCTGCATCGCGCCCTTGTACGACAGCATGCCTTCCATTTCGGTAATCGGCGCCGCAGCCATCACCGCCGGGTCGCGCATGGCCGCGTCGGCCACCTTGTGCCAGTCGTCCAGCGGCTGCACGCCAAGGATGGCAGCATGCGGCACCAGGCCGAGGATGCGCGAGCTCATTTCGCGCTGGAAGCCGTTCATCACCGACAGCACCACGATCATCGCCAGCACGCCCAGCGACAGGCCGATCATCGAGGTCATCGAGATGAACGAGATGAAGTGGTTGCGGCGCTTGGCTCGGGTGTAGCGCGCGCCGATGAAGATGGGCAAGGGTCTGAACATGTACGAAAACACCCAATGAAAACAGGAAAACGGGGCGACACCGGCCACCCCGTGCAGTCGATCAGATCGCCACCAGGTGGCCGTCGTCGAGCTTCAATACACGGTCCATCTGGCGCGCCAGGTTGAGGTCGTGGGTAACCACCAGGAACGCCGTGCGCGACGCGCTGGACAGTTCCTGCATCAACTCCTGGATGCCCTGGGCCGTGTGGTGGTCGAGGTTGCCGGTCGGCTCGTCGAGCATGACCAGGCCAGGGCGGTTGACCAGTGCCCGGGCAATCGCCACCCGCTGGCGCTCACCACCGGATAGCTCGGCCGGCTTGTGGTTGAAGCGGTGCGCCAGGCCCACGCGCTTGAGCAGCGCCTCGGCACGCTCACGGGCCTCGGGGATGGGCGTGCGACCGATCAGCAACGGCATGCACACGTTCTCGATGGCCGTGAATTCCGGCAGCAGGTGGTGGAACTGGTAGACAAAGCCCAGCTCGCGGTTGCGCAGCAGGCCACGGGCACGCTCGCCCAGTGCCGACAGCTCCTCGCCGGCCAGCCAGACGCTGCCCTGGGTCGGCCGGTCGAGGCCACCCAGCAGGTTGAGCAAGGTACTCTTGCCCGAGCCGGAGCTACCCACGATAGCCACCCGCTCACCGGCGTGCAGTTCGAGGTTGAGCCCGGACAGCACCTGCACCGACTCCGGGCCCTCGTCGTAGGACTTGCCCAGGTTGCGGCAACTCAGAACGGCTTTATCACTCATGCGCGACTCACTCATAACGTAGCGCCTCCGCCGGCTGGGTGCGGGCCGCACGCCAGGCCGGGTACAGGGTGGCGAAGAAACTCAGGACCAGCGCCGCACCACAGACCATGTAAACGTCCTGGGCCTGGATCTGCGACGGCAGGTAATCGATGAAGTACACGTCGGCGTTGAGGAACTTGTGCCCGATCAGTTTCTCGATGCCGGCGATCACCGCGCTTACATTCAGCGCGGCGACGATCCCGACCACGGCGCCGATCAGGGTACCGATCACCCCGATCACCGTGCCCTGGACCATGAAGATGAGCATGATCTGCCCGGGCGTGGCGCCCAGGGTACGCAGGATGGCGATGTCGCCACGCTTGTCGTTGACCACCATCACCAGGGTGGAAATGATGTTGAACGCCGCTACCGCCACGATCAGCAGCAACAGCAGGCCGATCATGGCCTTCTCCATGCGGATTGCCTGGTACAGGTTGCCGTGGGTACGGGTCCAGTCACGGCTGTAGAACTCCTGGTCGCCCAGGCGCTGGGCGATGTCCCAGGCCACCCGCGGCGCCTGGAACAGGTCGTCGAACTTCAGGCGCAGGCCCTGGACCTGGTCGGGCTTCCAGCGGTGCAGGCGGGACAGGTCGCTGATGTTGGTCAGGCCCAGGTAGCCGTCGATCTCGCCCGCACCTACGTGGAAGGTGCCGACCACGGTGAAGCGCTTCATGCGCGGGAACATGCCGGCCGGGGTCACACTGACCTCGGGGGCGACGAAAGTGAGCTTGTCGCCGATGCCCACGCCCAGCTTGGCCGCGGCCTTGTCGCCGATCATGATGCCCCACTCGCCCGGCGCCAGCTGGTCGAGGCGGCCTTGCAGGACGAACTTGTCGATGATCGACACCTCGCGCTCGCGGGCCGGGTCGATGCCGTTGAGCAGCACCTTCTGCACCTTGCCTTCATGGGTCAGCAGGCCCTGCATCTGGGTGAAGGGCGCAACCGCCACCACCTGCGGATTCTGCTTTACTTGTTGGGCAAGGGCCGGCCAGTCGGCAATGGGCTGGCCGCTCTCCAGCGTGGCATGGGGGATCATGCCCAACACGCGGGTACGCATCTCGTGGTCGAAACCGTTCATGACCGACAGCACCACGATCATCACCACCACGCCCAGGGCGAGGCCGATCATCGAGGTCAGGGAAATGAACGAGACGAAGTGATTGCGACGTTTGGCACGGGTATAACGCGTGCCGATGAATGCGAAAAGAGGTCTGAACATGTCGGGGCTTGTTCGGATGAAAGGGAACGTCCTTGTGGCGAGGCGCCTACGGCGGCTTTACACTCGGACCACCGCCGCTACCTTGGGTTCGCCATGACGACATTAGACGAAGAAGATCGCCGCGAATACTACCGCATCGAAGATCGGATCGCACTTCAAATCAGCCCCCTTAGCGCGGCCGAAGCCCTTGACCCAGATGTGTTGCAAGATGATTCACCACTATTCAACCTGCTCAGCGAACTGCACCTGTCCGACTTCGAGTCGCAGCACCTGCTGCGCCAGCTGAGCGAAAAGGACCGCACCCTCGCCGCCTTCCTGCGCGCGCAGAACAAGCGCCTCGACCTGCTTAGCGCGGTGGTTGCCCAGACCCTGATCGGCGAAGTTGGCCAGCCCCAGCCGGTGATCATCTCCGAGGGCGGCATCGAATTCGCGCAGGCTACAGCAGTTGCCCCCGGCACCCGGGTGAAGGTGAAGATGGTGCTGATGCCGCGCGCCCATGGCCTGCTGCTGCGCGGCAAGGTCACCCACTGCGACCCGCGCCCGGAGGGCGGCTTCGAGGTCGGCACCGAATTCACCGACATGACCGACGCCCAACGGCAACTGCTGGCCCGCTACATCCTGCAGCGCCAGCAGCAGCAACGTCGCCAGCAGCTGGAACAGAACGCCCCTGCCTCCTGAGCCCATTTATCTCTGATTTGAAGGAACGAACGTGACCCTGATCTACGGCCATCGTGGCGCCAAGGGCGAAGCGCCCGAGAATACCCTGAAGAGCTTCCAGCAATGCCTCGCCCATGGCGTGACCCGCTGCGAGCTGGACCTGCACCTGTCGGCCGACAACGAGCTGATGGTGATCCACGACCCCACCCTCAAGCGCACCACCGGCAAACGCGGCAAGGTGGTCGAGCACTCGGCCGCCGACCTGGTCAAGATCGATGCCCGCAAAGGCGGCCCGGGCCACGTACAGCCCTGCCCGATCCCGAAACTGGAAGAACTGTTCCAGAAGTGCCCGTTCGAGCACTGGCAGCTGGAAGTGAAAAGCGCCTCGCGCACCCGTGCCGCAACCACCGTGCTGGCGATCCGCGAACTGGCCCAGCAATACGGCCTGCTGGACAAGGTGACCATCACCTCCAGCTCACGCGAAGTGCTGGGCGCTGCCCTGGAACTGGTACCGGATGTCAAACGCGGGCTGGTGGCCGAATACGCCTGGCTCGACCCGTTGAAGGTAGCTCAGAACTACGGCTGCGAGCTGCTGGCATTGAACTGGACACTGTGCACCCCCGAGCGCCTGCTGAAAGCTCAGGCCCAGGGTTTGCACGTGTCGGTGTGGACGGTCAACGAACCGGCACTGATGCGCCGGCTCGCTGACTTTGGCGTGGACAGCCTGATTACAGACTTTCCCGGTTTGGCCAAGACCACCCTCGGGTAGGGTTGAAATCGGTCTCTCCGACCGGCTCAGGCCACCGGTCGGAGCCGCTCAAAAAAGCCGGTTCAGGCCGTCGTAGGCAGCTACCCGATAGGCTTCGGCCATGGTCGGGTAGTTGAATGTGGTGTTGACGAAGTACTTCAGGTTGTTCAGCTCGCCCGGCTGGTTCATCACCGCCTGGCCGATGTGAACGATTTCCGAAGCCTGGTAGCCGAAGCAGTGTACGCCCAGTACTTCCAACGTTTCGCGGTGGAACAGGATCTTCAGCATGCCTTGCGGCTCGCCGGCGATCTGCGCACGGGCCATGCTCTTGAAGAAGGCTTTGCCCACTTCGTACGGCACCTTGGCCTGGGTCAGTTCCTGCTCGTTCTTGCCGATCGAGCTGATCTCCGGAATGGTGTAGATGCCGGTCGGCACGTCGTTGACGAAGCGCCAGCTGCCATTATCCACGATGCTGCCAGCGGCAGAGCGGCCCTGGTCATGGGCGGCACTGGCCAGGCTCGGCCAGCCGATCACATCGCCGGCACCGTAGATGTTCGGCACGCTGGTGCGGTAGGCCTCGTCGACCTCGATCTGGCCACGGCTATTGACCTTGATACCGATGTTTTCCAGGCCCAGCTTGTCGGTGTTGCCGGTACGGCCGTTGCACCACAGCAAGGCATCGGCCTTGATCTTCTTGCCCGACTTCAGGTGCAGGATCACCCCGTTATCCAGGCCTTCGACGCGCTCATACTCTTCGTTGTGGCGCACGGTGATGTTGTTGTTGCTGAAGTGGTAGCTCAGCGCCTGGGAAATTTCCGAGTCGAGGAAGCTCAGCAACTGGCCACGGTTGTCTACCAGCTCTACCAATACACCCAGGCCGCTGAAGATCGAGGCGTATTCGCAACCGATCACGCCGGCACCGTACACGATCAGCTTGCGCGGGGTGTGGCTGAGGCTGAGGATGGTGTCGCTGTCGTAGACACGCGGGTGGTGGAAGTCGATGTCGGCCGGGCGATACGGGCGCGAGCCGGTGGCAATGATGATGTGCTTGGCGTTGAGCTTTTCCACCACACCGTTCGGGCAGACCACTTCGACGGTTTGCTCGTCGGCGAAGCTGCCGGTGCCGACGAATACGTCGACGCGGTTACGGGCGTAGTAGCCGGTGCGCGATGCTACCTGCTTGGCGATGACTTTCTCGGCGCTTTTCAGCACGTCCGGGAACGAGAACCAGCGCGGCTCACCGATGGCACGGAACATCGGGTTGGTGTTGAACTGCATGATCTGCCGCACCGAGTGACGCAGTGCCTTGGACGGGATGGTGCCCAGGTGGGTGCAGTTGCCCCCGACCTGACGACGGCTATCGACCATCGCCACCTTGCGCCCTGCTTTGGCGGCGTTCATTGCCGCACCTTCTCCGGCCGGGCCGGAACCCAGCACCACTACGTCGTAGTTGTAGACAGCCATGCGTACTCCTTCAGAACTGGCCCGCAAGCCACGGTCGCTCGCGGGGCGCGATCATGCCGCCAGGGCGTCATGAGAAAATTCGGGTGCAGTCTAATCAAGCGTGAACGCCGCGCACATTAACCCTTGGTCGCGTCGTAGGCCAATTTTGCCCGCACTACATGTATGAACCATTCCCTGGCGGCGATCATCCCTGCTTGTGCTTTCACTCGCCTTTCACTGCCCGTTCGAATGCGGGCGTAGCTCGGGAGACGAAGCCACCCTCGGCCCGAGTCACCAATACTGCGGCCAGGCCATGCGCCACGGCAAAATCCCAGCCACGTTCCGGGCCGAGGATCAACAGCAGCGTCGAATAGCCGTCGGCCTGCAGCGCCGAGGCATCGAGCACGGTGACCGCGGCCAGGTCGTGCTCTACCGGGCGCCCGAGGCGGGCATCGAAGGCGTGCGAATAGCGCCGGCCATTCTCCTCGAAATAGTGCCGATAGTCACCCGAGGTTGATACTGAAAGGCCATTGACCGGGATGATATGGCGAGCGATCTGGCGGTCTTCGCGGGGCAGCTCCAGGGCGATGCGCCAAGGGCTGCCATCGGGCTTGCGGCCGACGGCCTTGAGCTCGCCGGTGGCTTCAGCGACAAAGCTGGACACGCCCATGGCCTGCAGGCGTGCGGCAACCAGGTCGACGGCGTGGCCGGCGGCGAGGCTGTTGAAGTCGAGTTGTACCGGGGCGTCCTTGCACAGGGCCTGGCCGTCGATGTGCAAGTGTCGGTAACCCACGCGTTGACGCACCTGGGCCAGGGCCAACGGGTCAGGTACCTGCTCGTGGCGGGCCTGGGGGCCGAAACCCCACAGGTCGAGCAAGGGCTCGACGGTGAGGTCGAAGACGCCATCACTCTGCTCGGCCAACTGCTGACCAAGGCTGACCAGTTCGAGCATGTCGGGCGGCAGGGCCAGGCACTGGTTGGCGGGCAACTGGTTGAAACGGCTGACGGTGGAGTCGCCGCGGTAGGTCGAGTAGTGCTGGTCGATGTCATGCAGGATGGTTTCCACCGCAGCCTGCACCTGGGCCGGCGCCGGGCCACCGGGCTCGCGCACGTACTGGATGCTGTAGCTGCTGCCCATGGTCGGGCCGCCCAGGCGCTCCAGGGTGGGGCCCTGGTCGCAGGCGGTGAGCAGCATGAGGATGAACAGCAAGGCTGTGCGCAAGGTTCGGGCTCTCGGTTGCCTGTGCCGGCCTCTTCGCGGGTGAACCCGCTCCCACAGGTATACCACTGCCCTCACGGACGACGCGCCCCTGTGGGAGCGGGTTCACCCGCGAAGAGGCCGGCACAGGCAACACAAATTCTGGATAAAAAAACGGGAACCCGAAGGTTCCCGTTTTTTCATTGCCTTACAAGCGGATCAGCGCGGAAACGCTGGCGGGTTCACACCGGCCATCTCTTCCATCACACGAACCACCTGGCAGCTGTAACCGAATTCGTTGTCGTACCACACGTACAGAACAACGCGGTTGTCGTTGCAGATGGTCGCTTCGGCGTCAACCACACCGGCGTGGCGGGAACCTACGAAGTCGGTCGAAACCACTTCCTGCGAGCTGACGTAATCGATCTGCTTGTGCAGTTCCGAGTGCATGGCGGTCTGGCGCAGGTACTCGTTGATCTCGTCGCGGCTGGTGGCCTTCTCGAGGTTCAGGTTGAGGATGGCCATCGAAACGTTCGGCGTCGGTACGCGAATGGCGTTGCCGGTCAGCTTGCCCTTCAGCACTGGCAGTGCCTTGGCGGCAGCAGTGGCGGCGCCGGTTTCGGTGATGACCATGTTCAGCGGCGCGGCACGGCCACGGCGGCTGCCCTTGTGGAAGTTGTCGATCAGGTTCTGGTCGTTGGTGAACGAGTGAACGGTTTCGACGTGGCCGTTGACGATGCCGTACTGGTCGTTGATGGCCTTGAGCACCGGCACGATGGCGTTGGTGGTGCAGGAAGCGGCCGAGATGATCTTGTCATCGGCAGCGATGTCACCGTGGTTGATGCCGTGCACGATGTTCTTCAGCGCGCCCTTGCCAGGTGCGGTAAGGATCACGCGGGCAGCGCCCGGGCAGGCCAGGTGCTGGCCCAGGCCGTCGGCATCACGCCATACGCCGGTGTTGTCGACGATCAGCGCGTTTTCGATGCCGTACTGGGTGTAGTCGACTTCGCTCGGGCTCTTGGCGTAGATAACCTGGATCAGGTTGCCGTTGGCGGTGATGGTGTTGTTGGCTTCGTCGATGGTGATGGTGCCATCGAACGGGCCGTGCACCGAGTCACGGCGCAGCAGGCTGGCACGCTTGACCAGGTCGTTCTCGGCGCCTTTGCGCACGACGATGGCGCGCAGGCGCAGGCCGTCGCCACCACCGGTCTTCTCGATCAGGATACGCGCCAGCAGGCGGCCGATGCGGCCGAAGCCGTACAGGACAACGTCGGTGCCTTTGCGCGCCGAAGCGTTCTGCTGGCCAACCACCTCGGCCAGTTCTTCACGGACGAACTGCTCGGCAGTACGGCCATTGCCTTCCTGCTTGAACTTGTTGGCCAGCTTGCCCAGGTCGACCGAAGCGGCGCCCAGTTTCAGCTCGCTCATGGCCTTGAGCAGGGGGAATGTCTCGTGGACGGACAGTTCGGTTTCGTCGGCTTGACGATGACGCGCAAAGCGGTGCGCCTTGAGGATCGAGATAACCGAACGGTTGATCAGGCTACGGCCATAAATCGAGCTCACCACATTGTTGTTGCGGTAGAGCTGACCGATAAGCGGGATCATCGCTTCAGCCAGGGCTTCACGATCGATCCACTCACCAAGACACTGGTCGGGCTTCTGAGTCACGGGAACCTTCCACATGTAGGGACAGAAAAAAGGGGCTACATTATGACGCCCCAACGCGTTGCGGGCAATGAGCGCCTGTCGCGACCACGCAAGCCAGCGTTCATGCCCTTTCGAGCCTGACAGCCGGCATCGTCACCGGTACAATCGATCTCTTTGCCGCAACGCTTGGAGTGCGATCTCCCGTGTCAGTTCTGCGCCTACCGCAAATGTCGGCCACGGCCGGCAAACAAACCTGGGGCAATCTACCCGGTGCCGCCCTCAGCCTGGCCATCGCCGAGGCCGCCAGCAGCGCGGGCCGCTTCACTCTGCTGCTGACTGCCGACAGCCAGGCTGCCGATCGTCTGGAACAGGAACTTCGCTTCTTTGCCCCGGACCTGCCGGTGCTGCCGTTCCCCGATTGGGAAACCCTGCCCTACGACCTGTTCTCGCCGCACCAGGACATCATTTCCCAGCGCATCGCCAGCCTCTACCGCCTGCCGGAGCTGAGCCACGGCATCCTCGTGGTGCCGGTCACAACCGCCCTTCACCGCCTGGCGCCGACCCGTTTCCTGCTGGGCAGCAGCCTGGTGCTGGACGTGGGCCAGACCATCGACGTGGAACAGATGCGCCTGCGCCTGGAGGCCAGCGGCTACCGCTGCGTCGACACGGTCTACGAGCATGGCGAGTTCGCCGTACGTGGCGCGTTGATCGACCTGTTCCCGATGGGCAGCAAGCTGCCCTACCGCATCGACCTGTTCGATGACGAAATCGAGACGCTGCGCACCTTCGACCCCGAGACCCAGCGCTCGATCGACAAGGTGGATTCGGTACGCCTGCTGCCGGCGCGCGAGTTCCCGATGCAGAAAGAAGAAGTGACCCGCTTCAAGGCGCGCTTCCGTGAACGCTTCGACGTCGACTTCCGCCGCAGCGCGATCTTCCAGGACCTGGCCAGCGGCATCATCCCCGCTGGCATCGAGTACTACCTGCCGCTGTTCTTCGAAGAAACCTCGACCCTGTTCGACTACCTGCCGGCCGACACCCAGGTGTTTTCGCTGCCTGGCGTGGAACAGGCCGCCGAACACTTCTGGAACGACGTGCGCGGGCGTTATGAAGACCGCCGTGGCGACCTGAGCCGGCCGCTGCTGCCGCCGGCCGAGCTGTTCCTGCCGGTGGAAGACTGCTTCGCCCGGCTCAAGCAATGGCCACGGGTAGTGGTCAGCACTGAAGACCTCGACCCGGGCGCGGGCCGCGAGCGCTTCCCGGCGCGCGCGCTGCCCAACCTGGCAATCGAGGCCAAGGCCAACCAGCCCTTGGCCGAACTGGCCAATTTCCTCGACCAGTTCCCCGGCCGCGTGCTGTTCACCGCCGAATCGGCGGGCCGCCGCGAAGTGCTGCTGGAGCTGCTCGAACGGCTGAAACTGCGCCCACACAGCGTCGACGGCTGGGCCGACTTCATCACCGGCAGCGAGCGCCTGGCGATCACCATCGCCCCGCTGGACGACGGCCTGCTGCTGGACGACCCAGGCCTGGCCCTGGTCGCCGAAAGCCCGCTGTTCGGCCAGCGGGTGATGCAGCGCCGCCGCCGCGACAAGCGCGGCGAAACTGCCAACGACGCGGTGATCAAGAACCTTACCGAGCTGCGCGAAGGCGCACCGGTGGTGCACATCGACCATGGCGTGGGCCGCTACCTGGGCCTGGCCACCCTGGAAATCGACGGCCAGGCCGCCGAATTCCTCACCCTGGAATACGCCGAGGGCGCCAAGCTGTACGTGCCGGTGGCCAACCTGCACCTGATCGCCCGCTACACCGGCAGCGACGATGCCCTGGCACCGCTGCACCGGCTGGGCTCGGAGGCCTGGCAGAAGGCCAAGCGCAAGGCCGCTGAACAGGTGCGCGACGTGGCTGCCGAACTGCTCGACATCTATGCCCGCCGCGCCGCGCGCAAGGGCTATGCGTTTGCCGACCCGTCCGCCGACTACGCCACCTTCAGCGCCGGCTTCCCGTTCGAGGAAACCCCGGACCAGCAAGCTGCCATCGAAGCCGTGCGCGCCGACATGCTGGCGCCCAAGCCGATGGACCGCCTGGTGTGCGGCGACGTCGGCTTCGGCAAGACCGAAGTGGCCATGCGCGCGGCGTTCATCGCCGTGCACAGCGGCCGCCAGGTGGCCGTGCTGGTACCCACCACCCTGCTCGCCCAACAGCACTACAACAGCTTCCGCGACCGCTTCGCCGACTGGCCTGTGACCGTGGAAGTGATGAGCCGCTTCAAGTCGGCCAAGGAAGTGGCCAACGCCGCCGCCGACCTGGCCGAAGGCAAGATCGACATCCTCATCGGCACCCACAAGCTGCTGCAGGACGATGTGCGCTTCAGGGACCTGGGCCTGGCCATCATCGACGAAGAACACCGCTTTGGCGTGCGCCAGAAGGAACAGCTCAAGGCCCTGCGCAGCGAGGTGGACATCCTCACCCTCACCGCCACGCCGATCCCGCGCACGCTGAACATGGCGGTGGCGGGCATGCGCGACCTGTCGATCATCGCCACGCCGCCGGCGCGCCGCCTGTCGGTACGCACCTTCGTCATGGAACAGAACAAGAGCACGGTCAAGGAGGCGCTGCTGCGTGAGCTGCTGCGCGGTGGCCAGGTGTACTACCTGCACAACGATGTGAAAACCATCGAGAAATGCGCCGCCGACCTTGCCGAACTGGTGCCCGAGGCGCGCATCGGCATCGGCCACGGGCAAATGCGCGAGCGCGAGCTGGAACAGGTGATGAGCGACTTCTACCACAAGCGCTTCAACGTGCTGGTGGCCTCGACCATCATCGAAACCGGCATCGACGTGCCCAGCGCCAACACCATCGTCATCGAGCGCGCCGACAAGTTCGGCCTGGCCCAGCTACACCAGCTGCGCGGCCGGGTGGGCCGCAGCCACCACCAGGCCTACGCCTACCTGCTGACGCCAACCCGGCAGAAGGTCAGTGCCGACGCCGAAAAACGCCTGGAGGCGATTGCCAACACCCAGGACCTGGGCGCCGGCTTCGTGCTGGCCACCAACGACCTGGAAATTCGCGGCGCCGGCGAGCTGCTGGGCGAAGGCCAGAGCGGGCAGATCCAGGCGGTGGGCTTTACCCTGTACATGGAAATGCTCGAACGCGCGGTCAAGGCGATCCGCAAGGGCACCCAGCCAAACCTTGAGCAGCCGCTGGGCGGCGGCCCGGAAATCAACCTGCGCCTGCCGGCACTGATCCCCGAGGACTACCTGCCCGACGTGCATGCGCGGCTGATCCTGTACAAGCGCATTGCCTCGGCCGCCGACGAAGAAGGCCTCAAGGACCTGCAAGTGGAAATGATCGACCGCTTCGGCCTGCTGCCCGAGCCGACCAAGAACCTGATGCGTCTGACCTCGCTCAAGCTGCACGCGGAAAAGCTCGGCATCAAGAAAGTCGACGCCGGCCCCAACGGCGGCAAGCTCGAGTTCGAGGCCGAGACCCCGGTCGACCCGCTGACCCTGATCAAGCTGATCCAGGGCCAGCCCAAACGCTACAAGTTCGAAGGCGCCACCCAGTTCCGCTTCCTGGTGCCGATGGAACGCCCCGACGAACGCTTCAATACCCTGGAGGCGCTGTTCGAGCGCCTGACCCCACAGCCTGCTTAAGGAAGACCCATGCGTGCCATCCGTTGCCTGACCCTGCTGCTGGCGTTGTTCGCCCCGGCCGCCTTCGCCGAAGGCCTGTATCAGGTAGAAATGATCCTGGTGCGGCAGAACAGCGTGCCCGCCTTCACCAGCCCGTTCGCCCCCGAAGACTGGAGCGCCGGCGCTCCACGCCTGGAGAAGGACGCCGAGCGCCGCCTGGCGCTGGAAGACGAAGCCACCCGCCTGGAAGCCACCGCCGACTACACCGTGCTGCTGCACAAGGCCTGGCAGCAGCACGTGGGCAGCGAGCCCAGCCGCATCGCCCTGGGCGAAGGCGCCGAGCAGTTCGGCCACTTCCCTATCGAAGGCAACCTGAGCATCGCCGAGGGCCGCTTCATCGCGGTCGAGGCCAACTTCTGGGTCAACCAGCTGGACGGCAACGGCAGCGTGCTGCAAAGCGAACAGTTCAAGCAGAGCAACAGCAACGTCAAGGGCGGCCAGCTGACCTTCCTCGACGGCGGGCACCTGGCGGTGCTGCTGAAGGTGACGCCACCGGGTACGCCGAAAATGCCGGTGATGGACCCGGAGATGATGGAGCAGTGATGCAATGAGTCGTGACGCTCTCCAGTTGCTGCGCGAGTACCCGAACTGGACCCAGTCGTTCACCGACCCGGTTCTGCAGCGCGGTGAGCGTTACGCCCGGGAAGACCGGGTAAAAATCGAAAAATGCAGTGGCCCGCTCATCGAAGCCACCTGCTGCGGAAGCGAAGGCAGCCCGTATCGCCAGAAGATCACGCTCAGCGCCATGGCTGGCCGCTGCCACGTACGCGGCCAGTGCAGCTGCCCCGTAGGACACAATTGCAAGCATTGCGCCGCTGCCTTGTTCGTTTTGAGCGAGCCGCAGGCCGCGTGGGACAATGGCGGTGAGACACTGCCGGCCAACCTCCAACGCTGGCTCAAGGGCCTGGAACAGCCAGCTCAGCAACCCGCCGAAGCGCAAGACAAACGCGGCCGCATGGTCTGCTATCAGCTCAGGCTGACCGACGAGCCTGGCTGCGCCTTGCGAGTGCGCAAAGGCATCCGCGAAGAAAACGGCATACGCTACAGCCGCGTGCAGTCACTGTATGAATTTCTGTACGAGCCCCCTCGCTTCGTCAGGGAAGAGGATATCCGCATCCTGCGCCTGCTTTCGGCCCTGAATCAGGTCGGCAGCCAGGACCGTGGTTACCAGCTCAAGGGCCGTGAAGGCGGCGAATTGTTCCAGCGCGCCCTGGATACCGGCCGCATGCTTTACGACGAATACAAGCCAATGCTGCGCGAGGGTGCGACGCTTGCGGCGGAATTCCGCTGGGTACGCCTGGACAACGGCCACTATCGCGGCATCTGGTATCACGGCGAAACGCCCCTGAACTGCGTGATTCCGCTACTGCCCCTTTATTATTTCAATTTCGCCACCAGTGAAGTGGGCAAGATCGAACACTCACTCGATTCACACATTGCCCTGCAACTGACAATCGCCCCCGATGTCCCGGAACACCTCGTAGTCCCCCTCAGCCACAAGCTCAACGCCTTGAACCACCAACTCCCGACGCCGACAACGCTGAACGAACAACTCATCGACGATCTACCACCCAGGCCGCACCTGACCCTCGGCAGCCTCGAATTCAGCGCCTACATGCCCAAGACCGGGCGGATGCAACGGCAGATGCAACACCGTGCAGCGCTGGCATTCGACTACGACGGGCTGCGCGCCAGCGGCAGCGACGACAAACCGCTGACCCGCCTGGTCGGCGACACCAGCCAGCGCATCCGCCGCCAGCCCCAGGCTGAGCAGGCGCTGCGCAAGGTGCTACGCGACCTCGGATTCAAGGCCGCGACCCGTCAGAGCAAGGCCCTGCCTGACAGCGCCGGCGAGATGCTCCAGCTGCCCGATGACGAAGCCTGGCTGCGCTTTGCCCGCGAAGGCCTGCCGCACCTGCGCGAAGCCGGTTGGGACATCGATATCCACCGCGACTTCGCCTTCAACCTGCAGGAGGTGGACGACTGGTACGCGACCATCGACGAAGCGCCCGGCCATGAATGGTTCGACCTGGAGCTGGGCATCGTGGTCGATGGCCAGCGTCACAGCCTGCTGCCGATCGTGCTGCAACTGCTGCGCAGCAACCCGGAACTGCTGCGCCCCAGCGAACTGGCCCGGCGCAGTGACGACGAGCACCTGCTGATCGACCTTAACCGCGGCCGCCTCGATGCCCCGGCCCTGCGCGTTGCCTTGCCCTATGGCCGTATCAAGGCAGTGATGGGCACCCTGGGCGAGCTGTACCTGCACGAAGACGCCGCAGGCCCGTCCCTGCGCCTGGACCGTGCCGATGCCGCACGCCTGAACGACATCGAAGGCCTGCCCCTGCACTGGGAGGGTGGCGAGCATGTGCGCGACCTGGGCCGCCGCCTGCGCGATGCCCGAGACCTGCAGGTAGAACCGCCGACGGGGCTACAGGCCAGCCTGCGCCCGTACCAGCAACAAGGCCTGAACTGGCTGCAGGCGCTGCGCGAGATGGGTACTGGCGGCATCCTTGGCGACGACATGGGCCTGGGCAAGACCCTGCAGGCCTTGGCACACCTGCTGCTGGAGAAACAGGCCGGGCGCCTGAACGCACCGGCCCTGGCGGTAATGCCGACCAGCCTGGTGCCCAACTGGCTGGACGAAGCCCAGCGCTTCGCCCCCGAGCTGCGCGTGCTGGCCCTGCAAGGCCCGGGGCGCAGCAAGCATTTCACCAAGCTGCACGAATACGACCTGGTCCTGACCACCTACGCCCTGGTGCCGCGCGACCTCGAGCACCTGCGCGCCCAGGCCTGGCATGTGCTGGTGCTGGACGAGGCGCAGAACATCAAGAGCAGCACCAGCAAGGCCGCCCTCGCCGTCTGCGAGCTGCAGGCCAATCAGCGCGTCTGCCTGACCGGCACGCCAATGGAAAACAACCTGGGCGAGCTGTGGTCGATTTTCCACTTCCTCATGCCTGGCTGGCTGGGTGACCTGAAGCGCTTCAACCAGGACTACCGCACACCGATCGAGCGCCACGGCGACAGCGAGCGCATGGCCCACCTGGCCAGCCGCATCCGCCCGTTCCTGCTGCGCCGCACCAAGGAACAGGTGGCCACCGAGCTGCCGGCCAAGACCGAGATGGTGCACTGGGTCGAGCTCAGCGATGCCCAGCGTGACACCTACGAGGCCGTGCGGGTGGCCATGGACAAGAAAGTCCGCGATGAAATCGCCCGCAATGGCGCCGCGCGCAGCCAGATCATCATCCTCGACGCCCTGCTCAAGCTGCGCCAGGTCTGCTGCGACTTGCGCCTGGTCAAGGGAGTGGAAAGCAAAGGCAACCAGGCCGACAAGGGCAAACTGGGCGCGCTGCTGGAAATGCTCGAAGAGCTGCTCAGCGAAGGGCGCCGGGTGCTTTTGTTCTCGCAGTTCACCTCGATGCTGGCGTTGATCGAGCAAGAGCTGGAGAAACGCAAGATCCGCTACAGCCTGCTGACCGGCGACACCCGCGACCGGCGTACACCGGTGCAACAGTTCCAGCAGGGGGATAGCGAAGTGTTCCTGATCAGCCTCAAGGCGGGCGGCGTGGGCTTGAACCTGACGGCCGCAGACACGGTGATCCACTTCGACCCTTGGTGGAACCCGGCCAGCGAGAACCAGGCTACCGACCGCGCCTACCGCATAGGCCAGGACAAGCCGGTGTTCGTGTTCAAGCTGATCACCCGGGGGACGGTGGAAGAAAAGATCCAGCTGTTGCAGCAGGAGAAGGCAGCGCTGGCAGCGAGCCTGCTCGATGGCGGGCAGGCCGGGCAATGGCGGCTGGGGGATGAAGAGATCGAAGCGCTGTTTGCGCCGCTGCCCGGGAAGCGCGGGCGGTAGGCCAGAATCGTCTGCTGCCGGTACCGGCCTCTTCGCGGGCGTGCCCGCTCCCACAGGGATATCAGTGCCCTCAAGGGCGGTGCCGTACCTGTGGGAGCGGGTTCACCCGCGAAGAGGCCAGCACAGGTACAACACCAATATCAAACCAGCGCCGCACCTGTGGGAGCGGGTTCACCCGCGAAGAGGCCGGCGCGGTCAATCGACCAACTGCGCCTCCCGCAACGCCCCCAACGCCTCCAGCCACCGTGGCTGCTGGCGATAATCCGTCCGCGCAAACCCTTGCCCGCGCATCCGGGCAATCCGTGGCGACGGCTTGACCTTCATCCGCTGCGCCGCACTCAACGCCAGCTCCGCCGCCGCCCGGTCATTGCACACCAGGCCCATGTCACAGCCAGCGCTCAACGCCGCCTCGATGCGGCTGGCCGCGTCCCCGACCACATGCGCGCCGGCCATCGACAAATCGTCACTGAAAATAACCCCGTCGAAACCCAGCTCGCCACGCAGGATGTCCTGCAACCAGCGCCGCGAGAAGCCAGCCGGCTGGTTATCGACCTGCGGGTAGATGACATGCGCCGGCATCACCGCCGCCAGCTGCCCGCTCAGGCGGCTGAACGGCACCAGGTCGGCCTGGCGCAGCTGCTCGAGGCTGCGCTCATCGGTGGGGATGGCCACATGCGAGTCCGCTTCGGCCCAGCCATGCCCCGGGAAGTGCTTGCCACAGGCCGCCATGCCCGCCGCATTCATGCCACGGATGAACGCGCCAGCCAGTTGCGTGGCGCGCAACGGGTCACCCTCGAAGGCACGGCTGCCAACCACGGCGCTGCGCTGGTGGTCCAGGTCGAGTACCGGGGCAAAGCTGAGGTCCAGGCCAACTGCCAGCACCTCGGTCGCCATCAACCAACCACACTGCTCGGCCAGGTACTCGGCGTTGTCATTGTCGGCCAGCGCACGCATGGCCGGCAGGCGCACAAAGCCCTGGCGCAAGCGCTGCACGCGGCCGCCCTCCTGGTCCACCGCCAGGATCAGGTCGGGGCGGATGGCGCGGATCGATGCGCACAGCTCACGCACCTGGCGCGGGCTGTCGATGTTGCGGGCAAAGATGATCAGGCCGGCCACTTCAGGCTGGCGCAGCAGGTGACGGTCTTCGGCGGTCAGCCATTTACCGGCGATATCCACCATCAGGGAGCCTTGCAGGCTGACAGTCATGGGTAATCCTTCATTGAAGACTGAGAGAAGCCCACTGGGGGCAGGCGGCCTGCTCGATGCGTACCGGGCAATGTGCCGGCACCTGCTCGAACAGGCTTAGCAAATCGGTGTTGCGCAGGCGTATGCAACCATGGGACAGCGCTACGCCCATGGGTTCCGTATCCGGAGTGCCGTGCAAGTAGATATAACGGCGAAAGGTGTCAACAGCGCCCAGGCGGTTGATACCCGGCTCACAGCCACTGAGCCAGAGGATGCGGGTAAGGATCCAGTCCCGGCCGGGATATTGCGCATGCAAGGCTGGCGACCACACCTCGCCGGTCCAGCGCCGCCCGGCCAATACCGCATTCAGCGGCAGGCCCGCACCGACCTTCGCCCGCACCTGGTGCAAGCCACACGGCGTGCAACCCGAGCCGTTGCGCTCGCCGGCACCGTTGCGCGCCGTGGAAACCGGCAGGCGCACGCGCAGCTGGCCATGGGCAAAGCCATAAAGGCGCTGGTCGGCGAGGGAAATGTGCAGGAAGTCGAGGTCAGGCATGAGCGCTAGCTTAGCCGAAGCGCCCCGCCCCGCCCAGCCTTCAGGCCTTGGCGGTGGTGGCGCTTGCGCTGGTCTTGATGCGCGGGCGCAGCTGCGCGGTGGCCATGGCGTCGTCGGTAACACCGCTATCGGCTCGCATGCCTGCAGCCAGGAACGGCACCATCAGGCGCATCACCTGCTCGATCGAGGTGTTGATGCCGAAATCGGTCTCGGCAATTGCCCGCAGGGCCTTGATGCCAGACATGCTGAAGGCGGCAGCACCGAGCATGAAGTGCACGCGCCAGAACAGTTCCAGCGGCGGGATGCGCGGCGCGGCCTCGTTGACCAGCAGCATGTAGCGGCGGAACACCTTGCCATACATGTCTTCCAGGTAACGCCGCAGGTGGCCCTGGCTCTGGCTGAAGGCCAGGCCCAGCAGGCGCATGAAGATCGACAGGTCGTTGTTGCTGCGCGGCTGCACAGCCAACGCCTGCTCTACCAGCATTTCCAGCAGCTCTTCGAGGCTGGGCTTTTGCTCCGGCTTGGCCTGGCGCCGCTCCAGCTCACGTTCGAGGCTGGCGCAGAACGGCCCGAGGAAGCGCGAGAACACCGCCTGGATCAGGGCCTTCTTGGAGCCGAAGTGATAGTTGACCGCCGCCAGGTTGACCCCGGCCTTGCTGGTAATCAGCCGCAACGAGGTTTCTGCGAACCCCCTTTCCGCGAACAGCTGCTCGGCAGCATCGAGAATGCGTTCAACGGTTTCCGATTGGGCCATGACTACTCCGACTACTCCGCCAGACAAACAGGTGTTTGAAACATACGTTTCAGCCCTGCTTCTGTCAAGGCTCGGTGACCGGTCGGTCGCCATTTAAAAGCGCCAGGCGGGCTGCTGCAAGCGCCATTCCTGCTGTTTATTGCAGGTTTTGGCTTGCAGCGCATCCAGTACTGTATATAATTCCAGTCACTGTACAAAAAGACAGAGCGCTCATCATGTTGAAACTGACGCCACGCCAAGCCGAAATTCTCGCGTTCATCAAGCGCTGCCTGGAAGACAACGGCTTTCCGCCGACGCGCGCCGAGATCGCTCAGGAGCTGGGCTTCAAGTCGCCCAACGCCGCCGAGGAACACCTCAAGGCCCTCGCCCGCAAGGGGGCGATCGAGATGACCCCGGGCGCCTCCCGTGGCATTCGCATCCCCGGCCTGGAAGCCAAGGCCGAAGAAAGCGGCCTGCCCATCATCGGCCGGGTTGCCGCCGGTGCACCGATCCTTGCCGAACAGCACATCGAGCAATCCTGCAACATCAACCCCGACTTCTTCCACCCCCAGGCCGACTACCTGCTGCGCGTACACGGCATGAGCATGAAGGACGTCGGCATCTTCGATGGCGACCTGCTGGCAGTACATACCTGTCGCGAAGCCCGCAACGGCCAGATCGTCGTGGCCCGTATCGGCGATGAAGTCACCGTCAAGCGCTTCAAACGCGAAGGCAGCAAAGTCTGGCTGCTTGCCGAGAACCCCGAATTCGCCCCTATCGAAGTTGACCTGAAAGAACAGGAACTGGTGATCGAGGGCTTGAGCGTCGGCGTCATTCGCCGCTGATCCAGGAGGCGTCATGCAGCAGTTCATTCACGCACCCGAGCAAGCCCAGTTGCCATTGTTCGAAGCATTCCTCGCCCAGCCCGTACTGCCTGGCCTGAAAGTCAGCGAAGTGGCGCGCAAGAGCAACCAGCCCGAGCTGTTCAGCGAACTGTCGCTACGCGGAGCCCCCGGGCACTGCCAAAGCCTGCTGGCACCGGTGCTGCGCGAACTGAGCGAAGAGGACGAGACCCGCTGGCTGACCCTGATCGCCCCGCCGTCGAGCCTGACCCAGGCCTGGCTGCGCGATGCCGGGCTCAACCGTGAACGCATCCTGCTGCTGCAACCTCGCGGCAATCAAAGCCCGCTTCAACTGGCCTGCGAAGCCTTGCGCCTGGGCCTCAGCCACACCGTGGTCAGCTGGCTGGGCAACGTCAACGCCACTGCACGCCAGCAATTGCTGCGCGCTGCCAGTGCCGGAAACGCACAAAGCCTGAACATCCGCCTCGGCTGATGTTCAGGCTTCGCCTGTCACTGCATAAAGCCTGATGCCCCTGCTGCACCTCAGTGCAGCACGCGTGGCCCTTCGTCATGCTCAAGCTCGCCATCCATCAGGCGACCGGCCATCTGTACACCCACACTGAGCATGGCCTTGGCCACCTCCACATGCTGGCCCTGCAGGAACGCCTTGGCGTCTTCCGAGAAATCCAGGGTTACCAGAGAGCCCTCATCCTCGGCGCGACGCAGTTCGATGCGGCCATCAGGCAACTCGACAATTTCCAGAAACGACGTAGACATAAATGGCAGTTCTCCGCGAAAGGCCGGCATTGTACCAGCCGTAGCTGCTATCAGCACTCACTCAACGCGTCACGGAAACGTCTCACCAGGCCCTTGAGGTTGTTGCGCCAGCTTTCCAGTTCGGCACGCGACAACGCCGGATGCTCGGGCTCATCGAGATTGACGGCCTGGATCAGTGGCTGGGTGACGTCGGTTTTCGGCGCTTTTTTCGCGACCGGTGGTCGGAACAAATCGGCATAAGCACCGAGCATTTGCGCCAACCAGGTTTCGCGCTGGCGGGCCAGCTCCAGCAGTTCGGCCACTTCCGGAATAGCGATGCCGTTCAGGGCGTCGTCAGCCAGTGCTTGCTCAACCGTTGCAACCACAGGCAGGCGGTAGAAGCCACCAATTTCATGACACAGGCCCAGCAGTGCGCCGTACAGATGGAACAGCGCCGACTCGCGTTCGGCCTGGACCAGGCCTTGGGCATTCATGGCCTGGCTTTGTTCGGCCTTGGCCATGGATTCCAGGGCGAGGCCGGCAAAGAACAGTTTCTGGTTGGTGCGGGTGTAGAGTTCCTGGGCCATTTCTGTGCCCTCCCATGAGGCTGCAAGGCGGATAGCTGCATCATAAATGATTGGGGCCGCTTTGCGCCCCTTCGCGGGCTTGCCCGCTCCCACAGGAATTGCATCAAGCCCAAGGCCTGCGCTGTCCCTGTAGGAGCGGGCAAGCCCGCGAAGGGGCGCGAAGCGGCCCCAATTACAGCACTGACAGATCAGCGCTTGTCTTCAACCTTCCACGCATTGCCGTCGTAGAACGCCTTCCAGCCGGTCGGCTTGCCATCAACCTCGGACTGCACGTACTGCTCCTTGGTCTTGCGGCTGTAACGGATCACCGCCGGGCGGCCATCCGGGTCTTTCTGCGGCGCATCGCACAGGAAGTGGTACTTCGGGTCGATCTCATGCTTGTGCGGCACGATCTCCAGCACCAGCGGCGCACGGGTTTCGCGGTTCTTGGGGAACTGGCTGGCGGCCAGGAACAACCCCGAAGCGCCATCACGCAGCACGTAGGTATCGTCGACCTTCTCGCACTTGAGCTCCGGCATGTCCACCTTGTCCATCTTCGGTGGCGCCGCCTCGCCGCTCTTGAGCAGCTTGCGGGTGTTCTTGCACGCCGGGTTGGTGCAACCGAAGAACTTGCCGAAGCGGCCAGTCTTCAACTGCATCTCGCTGCCGCACTTGTCGCACTCCAGGCTCGGCCCTTCGTAGCCCTTGATGCGGTAGTTGCCTTCTTCGATCTCGTAGCCGGTGCAATCCGGGTTGTTACCGCAGATGTGCAGCTTGTGCTTCTCGTCCAGCAGGTAGGCATCCATCGCCGTGGCGCAGATAGGGCAGCGGTGCTTGCCCAGCAGCACGCGGGATTCCGATTCACCCTCGTCGTCGGCGGCAATCTCGTCGCCCGGCACCAGGTTGACGGTGGCCTTGCAGCGCTCTTTTGGCGGCAGGCTATAGCCCGAGCAGCCGAGGAACACGCCGGTAGAGGCGGTGCGGATCATCATCGGCCGGCCACATTCCTTGCACGGAATGTTGGTCATGGTCGGTTGGTTGGCGCGCATGCCGTCTTCGCTGGACTCGGCGGTCTGCAGCTTTTTGCTGAAGTCGCCGTAGAATTCGTCGAGCACGTTCTTCCAGTCACGCTCGCCCTGGGCCACGTCGTCGAGGTTCTCTTCCATGTCGGCGGTAAAGCCGTAGTCCATCAGGTTGGAGAAGCTCTCGGACAGGCGCTCGGTGACGATATCGCCCATCTTCTCGGAATAGAAGCGGCGGTTGTGCAGGGTCACATAGCCTCTGT
This sequence comes from Pseudomonas sp. LS.1a, assembly GCF_022533585.1. Lineage (NCBI taxonomy): Bacteria > Pseudomonadati > Pseudomonadota > Gammaproteobacteria > Pseudomonadales > Pseudomonadaceae > Pseudomonas > Pseudomonas sp. LS.1a. The sequence goes on along the minus strand of NZ_CP092827.1, from coordinate 1,781,487 downwards.
CCTGAATGGTCGAGATGATCGCCGCATAGGTCGACGGGCGGCCGATGCCGCGCTTTTCCATTTCCTTGACCAGGCTGGCTTCGGTGAAGCGCGCCGGTGGCTTGGTGAAGTGCTGGCTCGGGTCGATCTGGATCAGCTTCAGCGCTTCGCCCTGGACCATTTCCGGCAACACGTCGTCTTCGCCCGGCTTGCTCTGCTGCGGCAGCACACGGGTGTAACCGTCGAACTTGAGGATGCGGCCCTTGGCACGCAGCTCGAAATCGCCCGCAGCCACGGTGACGCTGGTGGACAGGTACTGCGCTGGCGGCATCTGGCAGGCCAGGAACTGGCGCCAGATCAGCTCGTACAGGCGCTCGGCGTCGCGCTCCATGCCACTGAGCTTGGTCGGGTGGGTATTCACGTCAGAAGGACGAATCGCTTCGTGCGCCTCCTGGGCGCCCTCCTTGCTGCCGTACACCAGCGGTGCCTCGGGCAGGTACTGCTTGCCGAACTCACGCTCGATGTAGCTGCGTGCCATGTCCAGGGCGTCGGCCGACAGGTTGGTCGAGTCGGTACGCATGTAGGTGATGTAACCCGCTTCGTACAAACGCTGGGCCATCATCATGGTTTTCTTCACACCGAAGCCCAGGCGGTTGCTGGCCGCCTGCTGCAGGGTGGAGGTAATGAACGGTGCCGACGGCTTGCTGCTGGTCGGGCGATCTTCGCGCTTGACCACGCTGTAGCTGGAAGCCTTGAGCTTCTCCAGCGCTGCCATGGCCTGCGCTTCGTTCAACGGCTTGAAGGCCTCACCCTTTTCGCGCGCCACTTCGAACCGCACCTTGGCGTTCTTGGCGGTGCCGAGGTCGGCGTGGATTTCCCAGTACTCTTCCGGGATGAACGCACGGATTTCACGTTCGCGCTCCACTACCAGCTTCACCGCTACCGACTGTACACGGCCGGCGGACAGGCCACGGGCAATCTTGGCCCACAGCAGCGGCGAAACCATGTAGCCGACCACGCGGTCGAGGAAGCGTCGTGCCTGCTGGGCGTTGACCCGGTCGATATCCAGCTCGCCTGGCTGCGAGAAGGCATCCTGGATGGCCTTCTTGGTAATTTCGTTGAACACCACGCGCTTGTAGCGGGTGTCGTCGCCGCCGATGGCCTCGCGCAGGTGCCAGGCAATGGCCTCCCCTTCGCGGTCCAAGTCGGTTGCGAGATAGATGGTGTCGGCATCCTTGGCCAGGCGGCGCAGTTCTTCGATCACCTTTTCCTTGCCAGGCAGGATCTCGTACTTGGCCTTCCAGCCATGATCGGGGTCGACGCCCATGCGTGCCACCAGCTGGCGGCGGGCCTTTTCCTTCGGCGACAGGGCCGGAGCCTCACCCGCGGCCTTGCCACGCTTGGCGGCCGGCTCTTTGCTGGCGCTGGCCGAACCGCTGGTGGGGAGGTCTCGGATATGGCCGATACTCGACTTCACCACGTACTGGTTGCCCAGGTACTTGTTGATGGTCTTGGCCTTGGCCGGGGATTCCACAATGACCAGCGATTTGCCCATGGATCGGAGTATTCCTGAATCTGAAGATAAAAAACGCGTCAGGTGCCAGACGCGGCACCGCTATATATAGTGGCAAAAGTGTGAGGTCAAGTTCGGACTATCACTCGTGCGACTTGCCCAGCAACCCGGGCAGCCCCTCTTCGGCCTTGACCAAAGCAAAGCGTGGCACCTGCTCGCCGTCAACCTCGACGGACTCCTGGAACATGGAAAGTGGCCGTACCCAGAAGCTGTAATCACCATACAGGCATTGGTAGAACACCATCCACTCTTCGCTCTCGGAATGCCGTGCAACACTGAAGACACGGTACTCAGGCCCTTTGTAATGCCGGTATACGCCTGGTTGTATCTGCATGTTGCCCACCCTCTTGAATAAAACCTGTAAAAAACAAAACCGGGGCGCAAGGCCCCGGTCGCTGTCCCGCTACGCGATCAGACGCGTTCGAAGACAGTGGTGATACCTTGGCCGAGGCCGACGCACATGGTCGCCACCCCCAGGGTGCCGCCATTCTGCTTCATGACGTTGAGCAGGGTGCCGGAAATCCGGGCCCCGGAGCAACCGAACGGGTGGCCCAAGGCAATAGCGCCGCCGTGCAGGTTAACCTTCTCATCCATCTTGTCGAGCACTTTCAAGTCCTTCAGCACTGGCAAGGCCTGTGCGGCAAAGGCTTCGTTGAGCTCGATGAAGTCGATGTCGGCCATGGTCAGGCCGGCACGCTTGAGGGCTTTCTGGGTCGACGGCACCGGGCCATAGCCCATGATCGCCGGGTCGACACCGGCCACCGCCATGGAGCGGATGACCGCCAATGGCTGGATCCCCAGGTCCATGGCGCGCTGGCCGGACATGACGATCATGCACGACGCACCGTCGGTGATCTGCGACGAGGTACCGGCAGTGACGGTACCGCCTTTCGGGTTGAACGCCGGCTTCAGCGACGCCAGGCCTTCGAGGGTGGTTTCCGGGCGAATGGTTTCGTCGAAATCGAACACCTTCAGGAAACCGTTCTCGTCATAGCCCTGCATCGGGATGATTTCGTCCTTGAACTTGCCTTCGACCGTGGCCTTGTGGGCCAGCTGGTGCGAACGCAGGCCGAACAGGTCCTGCTGCTCACGGGTGATGCCGTGCATCTTGCCGAGCATTTCCGCGGTCAGGCCCATCATCCCGGAAGCCTTGGCGGCATGCAAGGACAGGTGCGGGTTGGGGTCGACGCCATGCATCATGCTGACGTGGCCCATGTGCTCCACGCCGCCGACCACGAACACATCACCGTTGCCGGTCATGATCGCCTGAGCGGCGGTGTGCAGCGCGCTCATCGACGAGCCGCACAGGCGGCTGACGGTCTGCGCTGCGGAGGTATGCGGGATCTGGGTCATCAACGAGGCCATGCGGGCGATGTTCCAGCCCTGCTCGAGGGTCTGGTTGACGCAGCCCCAGATCACATCCTCGACCTCTTTCGGGTCGACCTTGTCGTTGCGCTCCAGCAGCTTGCTGATCAGGTGCGCCGACATGTCTTCGGCGCGGGTATTGCGGTGCATGCCACCCTTGGAGCGGCCCATCGGCGTGCGACCGAAGTCGACAATCACCACGTCTCTTGGATTCAGGCTCATATCAAATCTCTCGCTCTAGCTCGTTGACCGCTCAGTTGAAGAAGCGCTGGCCGTTCTTGGCCATTTCACGCAGCTTGGCGGTCGGGTGGTACAGCGGCCCCAGGTCGGCGTACTGATCGGCCAGGGCAACGAATTCAGCCACACCGATCGAGTCGATGTAGCGCAGCGCACCACCGCGGAAGGGAGGGAAACCAATGCCGTAGACCAGGCCCATGTCGGCTTCGGCGGCAGTTTCGACAATGCCGTCTTCCAGGCAGCGCACGGTCTCCAGGCACAGCGGGACCATCATCCAGTTGATGATGTCTTCGTCGGTGACTTCACGCTGTTCGAAGACGATCGGCTTGAGCACGTCGAGCACGCTGGCGTCGGCGACCTTCTTCGGCTTGCCGCGCTTGTCGGTTTCGTAGGCGTAGAAGCCCTTGCCGTTCTTCTGGCCCAGGCGGTTGGCCTCGTACAGTGCGTCAACGGCCGAGCGGCGCTCGTCCTTCATGCGGTCCGGGAAGCCTTCGGCCATCACATCGCGGCCGTGGTGGCCGGTGTCGATGCCGACCACGTCCATCAGGTACGCCGGGCCCATCGGCCAGCCGAACTTTTCCATGACCTTGTCGATACGCACGAAGTCGACACCGGCGCTGACCAGCTTGGCAAAGCCGCCGAAGTACGGGAACAGCACGCGGTTGACCAAAAAGCCCGGGCAGTCGTTGACCACGATCGGGTTCTTGCCCATTTTCTTGGCGTAGGCCACGGTGGTGGCGACCGCCACTTCACTGGACTTCTCGCCACGGATGACTTCCACCAGCGGCATCATGTGCACCGGGTTGAAGAAGTGCATGCCGACGAAGTTTTCCGGGCGCTTGAGCGCCTTGGCCAGCAGGTTGATGGAGATGGTCGAGGTGTTGGAAGCGAGGATCGCATCGTCCTTCACCTGGCCTTCCACTTCGGCCAGCACGGCCTGCTTGACTTTCGGGTTCTCGACCACGGCCTCGACGACGATGTCGACATTGGCGAAATCGCCATAGGACAGGGTCGGGCGAATGGCGTTGAGTGCCTCGGCCATCTTGGCCGGGGTCAGGCGGCCCTTCTCGACGCGGTTGCCGAGCAGCTTGGAGGCCTCGTTCAGGCCCAGCTGGATGGCTTCCTCGCGGATGTCCTTCATCAGGATCGGGGTGCCCTTGACCGCCGACTGGTAGGCGATGCCGCCACCCATGATGCCAGCGCCGAGCACGGCGGCCTGCTTCACGTCGTGGGCGATTTCGTCATGCGCCTTGGCCTTGCGCTTGAGTTCCTGATCGTTGAGGAACAGGCCGATCAGGCTTTCGGCAACCGAAGTCCTGGCCAGCTTGGCGAAGCCTGCGGCTTCGACTTCCAGGGCCTTGTCACGGCCGAAGTTGGCGGCCTTCTGAATGGTCTTGATGGCTTCGACCGGGGCCGGGTAGTTCGGGCCGGCCTGGCCGGCGACGAAGCCCTTGGCGGTCTCGAAGGCCATCATCTGCTCGATGGCGTTGAGCTTGAGCTTTTCCAGCTTGGGCTGGCGCTTGGCCTTGTAGTCCAGCTCGCCACTGATGGCGCGCTTGACCAGGTCAAGGGCACCGGCCATCAGCAGTTCCGGCGCGACCACGGCATCGACGGCACCCACCTTCAGGGCGTCTTCGGCACGGTTTTCCTTGCCGGCGGCAATCCACTCGATGGCATTGTCCGAACCGATCAGGCGCGGCAGGCGCACGGTACCGCCGAAGCCCGGGTAGATACCCAGCTTGACTTCCGGCAGGCCGATCTTGGCGCTGCTGGACATGACCCGGTAGTCGGCGGCCAGGCACATTTCCAGGCCGCCGCCCAGGGCGATGCCGTTGATGGCGGCGACGGTCGGCACTTCGAGATCTTCGAAGGCGTTGAAGATGCGGTTGGCTTCCAGGTTGCCGGCGACCAGTTCGGCCTCGGGCAGCTTGAAGTTGTTGACGAACTCGGTGATGTCGGCGCCGACGATGAACACGTCCTTGCCACTGCTGACGATCACGCCCTTGACCGAGGCGTCGGCCTGGATGGCATCGACGGCCTGGCGCAGCTCGTTCAGGGTCAGGCGGTTGAACTTGTTGACGGACTCACCCTTGAGGTCGAACTTGAGCTCGACGATGCCACTTTCAAGAGCCTTAACCGTGATGGCTTTACCTTCGTAAATCATCAACTGATCTCCACGATATGGAAGCTGAACTGTACACGCCGATCGCTGCAGCAAAAGCAGGTTTAGCTGCCCTGCCCCAGGCACACCCGTCAGCGCGCTAGTCGGAAGTATGGCTTGGCGTCATGACATACAAACGCTCAATTCATACGCCCGTTTGATTTGGGTGTGCACACATTCTCCGAAAAGATCGGCGTTGTCAAATGCTCGCAAGCAAGGTGAAAACACGACTTTCCGGTCATTTTGTAGCGTCCAGGTACTAAACATGCTGACGGTGATTGCTGACTATTCATGTCGGCGATTGACCATCAACCGCAGGAAAATGCTTAAGCTTTTGCCTTGCGCGGCGACTTCGAACGGCTACACTGGCACTTGCTTGAATGCATACCCGGCCTGCCTGGCCTTTTCTGCGCAGCAGAACGCAAAGCGGCGACTTGGCACCCCACCCCTTCAGGGTTCTGCCAAGCCGCCGCTTTGTCGTTCATAGCTATTGAAACCTCCGCATTCCCTGTGGGAGCGGGCGTGCCCGCTCCCACAATGACCGTGCCAGACAGGTATCAGGCGAGTGCTTCGAGGACGTAGGCAACATCCTGCAATACACCCGTATCGCCCCGCTCGGTCCAGTAAAGCGCGATCATCCGGGCATCGGCCTCGACCTTGTAGACACTTGCCGGCAAGCGCGCCAGGGGCTCCATGAAGCGCGGGTCCTCGCAGGGTTCACGCCACTGGTTCAACCACACCCCCGGGGTGATCTGCCAGAAACTGAAGCTATCCTCATGCCCGCGACGACGTGCCCGATGGTATTGCGGGCACGGGCTTGGCGGCTCCTTTTCCAGCCAGTGCGGCCACTGCTGCGGCGCCAGCTGCATGGCCAGGCCCATGCGCCGCGCCTCCAGGCGCAGCTTCATCTGCTCGCTCTGCTTGCGCGAGGTGCGCAGCCAGGAAAGCGGGCTGAGAATCAGCGCAAGGATTGACACCACCAGCAATACCGTCATATCAGTAGTTCCCATAAAACGTTGCAAATGAGCTGGTTAGCCATTTTTCACGGAAGACCCGCCCGAAAGCGACCATACTTCTTCTATCGCGATTGTCAGGAGTTCCGCTCATGCAATACGAACATTTGTTGGTCGCCGTCGACCTGACCGAAGAATGCGACCCGGTGATCAAACGTGCCATGGCGCTCGCCGCGCCGTCGAATGCCAAGGTTTCGCTGGTACACATCGTCGAGCCGATGGCCATGGCGTTCGGCGGTGACGTGCCGATGGACCTGTCGCAGCTGCAACAGCAGCAGTTCGACCAGGCCAAGGAGCGCATGGAGCGCCTGTTCAACAAATACCCGGACATCCACCGCGGCGACTCGCACCTGACCTATGGCCAGCCGCGCCAGGAAATCCACCAGCTGGCCAAGGACCAGAAGTGCGACCTGATCGTGGTCGGCAGCCATGGCCGTCACGGCCTGGCGTTGCTGCTGGGCTCCACGGCCAATGACGTGCTGCATGGCGCGCCGTGCGATGTACTGGCGGTGCGGTTGCAGAAGAAGGAATGATTCAACCGGGCCGGCCTCTTCGCGGGTGAACCCGCTCCCACAGGGACCGCGCCGCTGCTGAATGCGGTGCAGTACCTGTGGGAGCGGGTTCACCCGCGAAGAGGCCGGATCAGGCTAACGCCAATCAGCCTTCCAGCTCGGCCCAGCGCTCTACCAATACATCCAGCTCGCCCTGCAGCTTCTCGATTTTCGCCAGCACCGCCGAGGTTTCCGCAATCGGCCGCTGATAGAAGCCCGCCGCATTCACTTCTTCCTGGGCCTCGGCCATGCGCTGCTCCAACTCGTCAATCTGCCCCGGCAGCATTTCCAGCTCACGCTGCAGCTTGTAGCTGAGCTTCTTCTTCGAACCATCGGCCACCGCTGCAACAGGCGCAGGCGCTGGCTTGGCCTCGACCTTTTCAACCACCGCGCTGTTGAGCTCGGACTTGCCGCCCTTGCTCTCGGTCACGCCCAGCAGCTTTGGCGAGCCACCCTGGCGAATCCAGTCCTCGTAACCACCGACGTACTCACGCACCTTGCCCTCGCCTTCGAACACCAGGGTGCTGGTGACGACGTTGTCGAGGAAGGCCCGGTCGTGGCTGACCATCAGCACGGTGCCCTTGTAGTTGGACAGCACCTCCTCGAGCAGTTCGAGGGTTTCCACGTCCAGGTCGTTGGTCGGTTCGTCAAGCACCAGCAGGTTGGCCGGTTTGCTGAACAGCTTGGCCAGCAACAGCCGTGCACGCTCGCCACCCGACAGCGCCTTGACCGGCGTGCGGGCACGCTGAGGGCTGAACAGGAAGTCGCCCAGGTAGCTCAACACGTGGCGGTTCTGGCCGTCGATCTCGATGAAATCGCGGCCTTCGGCCAGGTTGTCGATAACGGTCTTTTCCAGGTCGAGCTGGTGGCGCATCTGGTCGAAATAGGCCACCTCCAGCTTGGTGCCGCGCTCGACCTTGCCTGCGGTCGGCTCCAGGTCGCCGAGCATCAGCTTGAGCAGGGTGGTCTTGCCAGTACCGTTGGCGCCCAGCAGGCCGATGCGGTCCTCACGTTGCAGGACCATGGAGAAGTCCTTGACCAGTACAGGCCCTTCGGGGTGATGGAAGCTGACATTCTCCAGCACCATCACCTGCTTGCCGGACTTTTCCGCCGCCTCGATCTGGATGTTGGCCTTGCCCTGGCGCTCGCGGCGTTCGCTGCGCTCCACGCGCAGGGCCTTCAGCGCGCGCACGCGCCCTTCGTTGCGGGTACGGCGGGCCTTGATGCCCTGGCGGATCCACACTTCTTCCTGGGCCAGGCGCTTGTCGAACAGCGCGTTGGCGGTTTCCTCGGCGGCCAGCGCGGCCTCCTTGTGCACCAGGAAGCTGGCATAGTCGCCGTTCCAGTCGATCAGGCCGCCGCGGTCCAGTTCGAGGATGCGGGTGGCCAGGTTCTGCAGGAAGGAACGGTCGTGGGTGATGAACAGCACCGCGCCGTTGAAGCCGCGCAGTGCCTCTTCGAGCCAGGCGATGGCACCGATGTCCAGGTGGTTGGTCGGCTCGTCGAGCAGCAGCAGGTCGGGCTCCGACACCAGCGCCTGGGCCAGCAGCACGCGGCGGCGCCAGCCACCGGACAGCTCGGCCAGGGTCTTGTCGGCCGGCAGCTGCAGGCGGCTGAGGGTGCTTTCCACCACCTGCTGCAGGCGCCAGCCGTCACGGGCTTCCAGCTCGTGCTGGACGTGCATGAGTTTTTCCAGGTCTTCATCGCCCTGGATGTTCAGGCTCAGGTGGTGGAACTGCGCCAGCAACTCGCCCACGCCGTCGAGGCCTGCGGCCACCACATCGAACACCGTGCGCTCGTCGGCCACCGGCAGCTCCTGTGGCAGCTCGCCGATCTTCAGGCCCGGGGCACGCCAGATTTCGCCGTCGTCGCCCTTCTGCTCGCCCTTGACCAGGCGCAGCATGCTCGACTTGCCGGTGCCGTTGCGGCCGATGATGCACACCCGCTCGCCACGAGCGATCTGCCAGGACACGTTGTCCAGCAGCGGCATGGCGCCGAATGCGAGGGACACATCGCTGAATTTGAGCAGGGTCATGTTGGTCTCCATAAATCGGGCGCGCATTCTACCTGACTTGGCCCCCGACGGCATCCGCCTGGCCACCCGGCGAGGGTATTGCGACATCTGGTCGAACTTAATATCCCGATACAAGCACAGTGCTTTCACCCGCCGCCGGCAAACAGCTAAGCTAAGGCAATAGCTTCCAACAGTGCTGGCTCCGCCGTCACTTTCCCATGGTTCAACTGCCCGGACGTATCATGCGCAGCCGCCTGTTACATATTGCTTCCTGCCTGCTGCTTACCGCCGCCACCTGCGCGGCGCAGGCCGCCGACCTTACCCTGCAACGCCAGTACTATGACGAAGCCAAGCGCGCGCTGGCCAAAGGCGACAAAGGCCCGTACCTGCGCTATGCCCAGGCCCTCAGCGACTACCCGCTGACGCCCTACCTGGCCTACGACGAGCTCACCGCCCGCCTGAAAACCGCCAGCAACCAGGAAATCGAAGGCTTCCTCGCCAAGCATGGCGACCTGCCCCAGGCCAACTGGATGAAACTGCGCTGGTTGCGCTGGCTGGCCGAGCGCGGCGAATGGAACACTTTCGTCAAGTACTACGACCCCAAGCTCAACTTCACCGAACTGGACTGCCTCAACGGCCAGTACCAGCTCAGCCACGGCCTGCGCGCCGAGGGCTACGCCACGGCCGACAAACTGTGGAACGTCGGCAAGTCGCAGCCGGCCACCTGCGACACGCTGTTCGGCATGTGGGCGGCCGAAGGCCAGCTGACCGAGGCCAAGCGCTGGCAACGCACCAAACTGGCGGCCCAGGCGCGCAACTACAGCCTGGCCAACAACCTGGTCAACACCCTGACTACGCTCGGCCCGCAGGGGCGCCTGCTGGTCGATGTGGCCCAGAAGCCCGAGCTGCTCAACCAGCCGTCGCGTTTCACCCCGGTCAACGAAGCCATGTCCGACGTGGTCAGCCTCGGCCTGCGCCGCCTGGCCCGGCAGGACCCGGAGCGGGCCATGGCGCTGCTCGACGACTACGCCCAGCGCATGCACTTTTCCCGTGACGAGAAGGTGGCCATCGCCCGCGAAATCGGCCTGACCCTGGCGCGCCGCTACGACCCGCGCGCGCTCGACCTGATGACCCGCTACGACCCCGAGCTGCGTGACAACACCGTCAGCGAATGGCGCCTGCGCCTTCTGCTGCGCCTGGGCCGCTGGGAAGACGCCTACGAGCTGACCCGCCGCCTGCCCCAGGACCTGGCCAGCAGCAGCCGCTGGAAGTACTGGCAGGCGCGCAGCCTGGAGCTGGCGCAGCCGAACAACCCGCAGATCCCGCTGCTGTACAAGACCGTGGCGCGTGAGCGTGACTTTTACGGCTTCCTCGCCGCCGACCGGGCACAGACGCCTTACCAGTTGAACAACAAGCCGCTGGTACTCAGCCCGCAGCTGGTCAACAAGGTACGCAACACCCCGGGCATCCGCCGTGCCCTGGAGTTCCACGCCCGTGGCCAGATCGTCGAAGGCCGCCGCGAGTGGTACCACGTCAGCCGCCACTTCAGCCGCGACGAAATGGTCGCCCAGGCGCGCCTGGGCTACGACCTGCGCTGGTACTTCCCGGCCATTCGCACCATCAGCCAGGCGCAGTACTGGGACGACCTGGACATCCGCTTCCCGATGGCCCACCGCGACACCCTGGTGCGCGAGGCCAAGGTCCGCGGCCTGCATTCGAGCTGGGTATTTGCCATCACTCGTCAGGAAAGTGCCTTCATGGAAGATGCCCGTTCGCCGGTGGGCGCCAGCGGCCTGATGCAGCTGATGCCGGCCACGGCCAAGGAAACCGCCCGCAAGTTCAGCATTCCGCTGGCGTCACCGGCGCAGGTGCTCAACCCGGACAAGAACATCCAGCTGGGCGCTGCCTACCTGAGCCAGGTGCACAGCCAGTTCAACGGCAACCGGGTGCTGGCTTCAGCGGCCTACAACGCGGGGCCGGGGCGTGTGCGCCAGTGGCTGAAAGGCGCCAAGCACCTGAGCTTCGATGTGTGGGTGGAGTCGATCCCGTTCGACGAAACGCGCCAGTACGTGCAGAACGTGCTGTCGTATTCGGTGATCTACGGGCAGAAACTGAACTCGCCGCAGCCGCTGGTGGATTGGCATGAGCGGTACTTCGATGACATGTGATTGTCGCTGAGCCTGTGCCGGCCTCTTCGCGGGTAAACCCGCTCCCACAGGTATTGCACCAATCCTGAATGCGGTGCAGTACCTGTGGGAGCGGGTTTACCCGCGAAGAGGCCGGCACAGGCAACACAGCTACTCCAGAATTTCGACCTGCATCCCTGCCTCCAGCCACCCACTACCATCCACCGCCAGGTTCTGCCCGAACAGCACATCCCCCTCCTTCTCGCGGAAAGTCCTGAGCGTGGCCATCGGCTCGCGATCCTCACTGCGCTCGCCGGTAGCCGGGTCGATGGTGGTAAAGATGCAGCGCACACTGGGCTTGAGCACGCGAAACTCCAGGCTGCCGATACGAATCCGCTTCCAGCCATCCTCGGCAAACGGTTCCGCGCCCCGCACCACCAGGTTGGGCCGGAAGCGCAGCATCTCCATGGGCCGGCCGATACGCCGGTTGAGCTCGTCCAGCGAACCCTGGCCGATCAGCAACAAGGGGAAGCCGTCCGGGAACGCCGCCCGGTCACTGTTGAAGCCATAGCCATTGGGCAGATAACGCGCGCGCTGCTCCGGGCAATGCACCAGGCGCACGGCCTTGTCCAACAGCTCGCTCAGCCAGGCCGCCGCCGCATCGCCCGCATCCGGCACGCGCAGGGTATCGCGCCAGATGGTCACGCCGCGCAGGGCGTCATCGGCAGGTGGCACAGGCACCCGCAACGGTGCCTGCCCAGGTGTTTCCAGCAGCAACTGGCCGTGATCATCATCGCTCGCCTTGATCAGGCCAAGCCGTGGCCAGGCGCGCTGGGTCAGGAAGCGTCCGTTTTCTTCCTCCACCACCATCCAGCGCCGGTCGCCCTGCAACCCTAGCAAACCCACCGGTGAAGCCTGCAGGCTTTGCGCCTGCCCCGACTTCACCGGGTACCGATACAGCTCACTGAGAAACATCCCTGCCGCCTCGCGCCATGCCAAAACGCCAAGCTTATACCCGGCAGGGGCCGGGATCACGCAGTGGCAATATCCAGCAACAGGCGTTGCTTGACCACGTCGACCAGGCGATCAGGCTGGAATTTGGAAAGGAAGTTGTCGCAGCCCACCTTCTTTACCATCGACTCGTTGAAACTGCCGGACAGCGAGGTATGCAGCACCACGTAAAGCTGGCGCAAACGGGCATCACCACGGATCTCGGTGGTCAGCCGGTAGCCGTCCATTTCCGGCATCTCGGCATCGGTGAACACCATCAGCAGTTTCTCGCACACATCTTCGCCTGCGTCGGCCCAGCCCTTGAGCATGCGCAAAGCCTTCAAGCCATCACTGGCCACGTGCAGCTTCACGCCCAGCTGGGACAGCGTGTCGCGCAATTGCGCCAGAGCCACGCTGGAGTCGTCCACCAGCAGTACTTCGCGGCCGCGGGCCCGGGCCAGCACCGGGTCGGCGAGCTTGTCGCCGGAAACCCGCGCGTTGTACGGCACGATCTCGGCCAGCACCTTCTCCACGTCGATCACTTCCACCAGCTTGTCATCGACCTTGGTGATGGCGGTCAGGTAATGCTGGCGTCCGGCGCTGGACGGCGGCGGCATGATCGCCTCCCAGTTCATGTTGACGATGCGGTCGACACCGCCGACCAGGAAGGCCTGCACAGAGCGGTTGTATTCGGTGACGATGATGGTGCTGTCCGGCCCCGGCTGCAGCGGGCGCATGCCGATCGCCTGGGAAAGGTCGATCACCGGCAGGGTCTGGCCGCGCAGGTTGACCACCCCGCAGACGAAAGCGTGGCGCTGGGGCATCAGGGTCAGCTTGGGCAGCTGCAGCACTTCCTGCACCTTGAACACGTTGATCGCGAACAGCTGGCGGCCAGCCAGGCGAAACATCAGGATTTCCAGGCGGTTCTCACCCACCAGTTGCGTGCGTTGGTCTACCGTGTCGAGAATGCCAGCCATTGGAAAACCCCCAGCCTTGAGTCGGAAAAAGTGAAATCATCCACCCTGTATCGGCGGCTTCACGCACACCTTGACCCTTGCGGGAAAATGCCGTGAAGGCAATTGATATCACTTTACCATCATGCTTTACTGCGAGCAGCTTGGGCTGAGCCAGCGGGACTGCAAAAGTTCCCCACCTGAGCCGAGCATCAGGGAAACCCTTAGCCACAATCGGGTGCAACCTGATGTTCGCGATATCCTTTAGCCATTAATGTGACGCCATTCTCATTGCATGAATGGAGTCAGGCTTTTGCTAGCTATCGTTTTGGCGTGCCCGCCACCTGCGCCTGCCCCACGCGCGGGAGCATCATGATGGACAGCGCCTTATCGTTCGATGACGCCCTGCAGGGGTTTCTGCTGGATGCCCAGGTGCTGCTGACCCAGGCCCAGGAATGCCTGCAGCACCTGGAACTGATCGATAACGACCCGGATGCCTGCCACTGCCTGGACAATACCCTCGGCAACCTCGCTCGACAGGCCACACACCTGGGCCTGCGCGAAGTTGCCCATTACACCACCGCCCTGCAGCAGTTGCTGGCCCCGGCCTGCCATGGTGGTTGCCTGCAGCGCGAAGCCCTGCCCGCAGTAGGGGCCTGCCTGACCCTGCTGGCCTGGCAACTGGAACTGGTCGATCCGTGTACCGGGCGGCTTAACCTGGACATTGGCGAGCAACTGGTGCTGCTGGGTGAACTGGCCAAGGTCGTGCGGCAACCTTTTACACGAGCCTGCATACCCTGCGACGACCAAGGCAACGTATGCATCCACCCGCACACCGAGATGGCCGACGGCACGCAGCCAGGCCGCTCATCTCCCAGATATTGACCCGACGCGAAGTGCAACCAGGCACGTTGCGCGATCAAGCCGGGTGGCACTTTGCTACCCGCCAGCGCCCGTCTGGCAGGCGTTTCAAAGCGCTACCCGACCGCGACCGATGCAGTGCAAAGTGGTAATATGCGCCCCCACAAACGCTTGCAACCTGCAGCAAGGTCGCAAGGTCTCGTGTACGAAAAAAACAATCGAAAGTACTGCACCAAAGCCTCTGACAAGGATTGTGCAAGGCCTCCATCAGCAATACTTCAGTGGCTTCCCTACTTATGTTCCCACGCTTGAAGACTCCTTTGCGTTGCGGCTCCCGCACTCCCCTGCTGCGCTGGGCGACGGTCGGGCTGTGCGTGGCCTCGCTGGTCGCCAACCTGTTGCTGTACCTGGCCGACCAGTCGATCCCGGCCAGCCTGCTGGTGCTGCAGTTGGCCGCCACGCTGGGCGCCGCCGTGCAGCTGGGCCTGCGCGCCAGGTCGATCAGCCTGCGCCCGGCGGAACTGGCCGAGCGCATGCTCAAGGTCCAGGAAGACGAGCGCCAGCACCTGAGCCGGGAACTGCACGACGACATCGGCCAGCTGCTCACCGCCGCCAAGCTGCAGCTGCAGTGGCTGCAAAGGCGCATGCCCGATGAGCTGCAAGGCCACTGCGACGCCCTGCGCAGCACGCTGGATGACACCCTGGGTAACGTGCGCGATGTCTCCGCCCTGCTCAACCCGCGGCAGTTGGCCAGCCTTGGCCTGGAAGCCAGCCTGCGGGCACACCTGATGCGCACCCTGGGCAACAGCGGAGTGAACTGGAGCCTGGCGTGCAACCAGCGCCTGGGCGGCATCGACGAGGCCGTGGCCATGGCGGTGTTCCGCATTACCCAGGAAGCCGTGACCAACATGCTGCGCCATGCACAGGCACACAACCTGGTCGTCCGTCTGCAGCGCATCCCCGAGGGGTTGGCGTTGTCGATCCACGACGATGGCCGTGGTTTCGTACCCGCCAGGCAACCGGCCGAAGCTGGCCAGCGCGGCTTGGCCGGCATGCAGGAGCGGGTAACCGCGTTGCAGGGCAGCCTCGACATCACCAGCCAGCTCGGCCTGGGCACGCGCATCGAGGCGGTGTTCCCATGGCCACCGCGCACCCAGCAACGCGCCAGGAGTACTGCCACCCATGACCTGTAGACTGCTGCTGGTGGACGACCACTCGCTGATCCGTGCCGGGGTGCGCGCACTGGTCTGCGACATCCCTGGCTATGATGTAATCGGTGAAGCCGACGATGGCAGCCAGTTGCTCGAACAGGTACGCAAACTGGCGCCGGACATCGTCTTGCTGGACATCTCCATGCGTTCGACCAGCGGCCTGGATGCTCTCACCCAACTGCGCGCCAGCGGCAGCACCTGCAAGGTGCTGATCCTGTCGATGCACACCGACCCGGACCTGATCATGCGGGCCCTGGAAAGTGGCGCCCACGGCTACCTGCTCAAGGACACCAGCGCCACCGAACTGGAGCAGGCCCTGGCCGCGGTGCGCAACGGCGAGCGCTACCTCAGCCCAGCCATCGCCCATACGGTCATCAACCAGGCGCTGCAGCGCGCCAGGCAGGGCAAGCACCCCGCTGGCGAGCGGCATAACCTCACGGCGCGACAGCTGGAGATCCTGCGCCTGATCGTGCGCGGCAAGGCCACCCGGGAAATCGCCACCGGCCTGGGCCTGTCGATCAAGACCGTGGAAACCCACCGCTCGCAAATCATGAAACGCCTGCAGATCCATGACGTGGCCGGCCTGGTGCTGTTCGCCGTGCGCGAGAAAATCATCAGCCTGGACGACTGAGCAACGGCGACCCGGCCGGCAGGTGCAGGCGCAGTGCAGCGGGCCTGGCCTGGAAGCGCAACGTGTCTGCCTGCGCCGGCTCACCATCGAGGTTGATGTCCAGCCCCTGCGAGCACTTGATCTCGACCCAGGGCAACCGGGCCCGGACGAACAGCCCGTTACCGGCCAACAGGTCACGCAGCGCCCCGACCATCTCCTGTGGTGCCGGCAGGATGGCGATGTCGAGCAAGCCATCGTCCACCAGCGCCTCAGGGCACAGCACCTGCCCGCCCCCGGCCTGGCGGCCGTTGCCGATCCCCAGCGCCAGCAGGTCACCCTGCCAGTGGAAGTCCGGCCCTTGCAGCGCCACCGAGGCCGCCTGCAGTTCGCTGAAGCGCGACAACCCGGTGAACAGGTAGGCGGCGGCGCCCAGCACTTTCTTCAGGTCTTCGGAGGTGTTGGCCGTGACCTGGCTGCCAAAACCGCCCGTGGCCATGTTGAGGAACAACTGGTCGCCGGCCTGGCCCAGGTCTATTGGCTGTGCAGGTATGTTCAGCAAGGCCAGCGCCGTGGCGGGCTCCAGGGGTATGCCGGCAGCCCTGACAAAATCGTTGGCCGTGCCGAGTGGCAACAACGCCAGGCTGGCCTGGGTACCCGCCAGGCCCATGGCCTCGGCAACATCGCGCAGCGTGCCATCCCCGCCTCCGGCAACGATATGGCCGTAACCGGCAGCCAGCGCCTCGTTGACCAGGCGCTGAGCGTCACCGGCCTCCCAGGTGACCCGCACATCCAGCACCCAGCCGCTATCGCGCAGGCCGTGCACGGCGCTGCGCAAGTCTTCGTTCATGGCCTGCTTGCCGTGCAGGATCAGCATTGCCTTGCGCCCTTGCATATACGCGCCTCCGTGAAGTGATCACCCCAGATCTCGACCCTCTGCAATCCCGGATCGTTGCATGCCCACAGAAAATAATGGGCCAACGCGGTCAATTTTGTGGGAGCGGCCATTGCCGGGGCCGCTCTGCGGCCCTATCGCGACACAAGGCCGCTCCCACAAGTGACCGCGTTGGCCGGCCATTAACCGACAAGCGTTGGCCTGTCTTTTTCCCAAGTGTGGCAATGCACGGCTATGCTCAGCAGATACACCCTTCTTGCCATGGACGCGCCCCGGCAGTGGTTTTTATCACTGCCGCCTAAGGGCGCGTCTTGCTATCCGCAACCTTTAGCGAGGATTCCGGGTCATGCGCATTCTCTGGACACTGCCGTACCTGCCCTGGCCGACCACCAGCGGCAGCAAGACCCGGCAATACCACCTGATGCGCGCACTGGCACAACGTGGCCACCGGATTACCCTGCTGGTGCAATCGAAGAACCCCCTCGGCGATGCTGCCCGCGAGGCCCTGGAACCCTTGCTCGAACGCCTGATCGTGCTGCCCCGTCGGCCCCTGCACAGCCCGCTGAACCTGCTGGCCTCGCCGATCCTGGACTACCCCATGCGGGCAATCATCAATGGCCTGGCCCCTCGCCTGCGGCACCGCTTCGAGCAATTGCTGGACGAGCCCTGGGACGTGATCCAGATCGAACACAGCTACAGCTTCCAGCCGTTCGAGAAGGCCCTGCAGGCACGCGGACTGCCGTACATGCTCTGCGAGCACACCCTGGAATCGGTGATGGGTGGCGCCAGCCACGATCGCCTGCCGCTGTGGTTGCGCCCGCTCAACGCCTTCGACCGCTGGCGCTATCGACGCTGGGAACAGCGGGTATTGCGCCAACCCACCGAACTGGTGGCGGTCAGCGCCCACGATGCCGAGTTGATCGCGCAAATCAGCGGGCGCCCGGTGAACGTGGTGGTCAATGGCGTGGACTGTGATTTCTACCAGCACGTGCAACCTGCGCTGCACAGCCAGCGCCTGCTGTTCGTAGGTAACTTCGAGTGTGGCGCCAACCTGGAGGCCATCGAATGGGCGCTGGAAGACATCATGCCGCAGGTGTGGATGAGCAATCCGGCGGTGCGCCTGGCGATTGCCGGGCATGCCATGCCGGCCAGCTGGAAACTGCACTGGAACGACCCGCGTATCGAATGGTTCGGCTACCGCCCCGACCTGCGTGAACTGCAGCGGCGTTCGGCACTGTTCTTCGCACCGCTGCGCTATGCCGGTGGTTCCAAGGTGAAAATCCTCGAAGCGATGGCCGCCGGCTTGCCAGTGATCACCACCGGCAAAGGCGTTTCAGGCCTGGCCGCGAACAACGGCGAGCACTACCTGGGCAGTGAGGATGGCGACCAGTTGGCCCTGCTGATCACCCAGTTGCTCAACCAGCCCTGGCGCATGAGCCAGTTGAGCGATGCCGGGCGCCAGTTCGCCCGCCAGCGCCACGACTGGAGCGTGGCCGCCCAGCAACTGGAGAACGTGCACATGCGCCTGGCCCAGGCGGCACCGGCCGAGGCCGCGCCGCTGGCCAGTGCCTGGCTGGGCCGCTCAGCCAAGTAGCTCGCTGAAGGGAATGAACGGCACGCTGTCACCCTGCTTCGGCGTACTGCCTTCGCGCACTTCCACCAGCCCCTCGGCCCAGGCCGCGCTGCGCAGCACGCCAGAGCTCTGGTTCTTGTAGATGCGCACCTGGCCCTGTTCGATGCGGGCGCGCAGGTACTCGCGGCGCGTGCCGGGCTTGGGCCAGTCAAAACCGGCCGGCATGTCGAAACGCAGCGGCGTGACATCGGCCACGCCCTGGCGCCGCAACAGGTAGGGCCGGGTCAGCAGGCCGAAGGTGACCAGGGTCGAGGCCGGGTTGCCCGGCAGGCCGATTACCGGCACGCCCTGGAAGTGGCCGAAGGTCAGCGGCTTGCCGGGCTTGATCGCCAGCTTCCACAAGGCCAGCTCGCCGGCTTCGCGCAGGGCGGCGCCGAGGTAGTCGGCTTCCCCCACCGAGACACCGCCGGTGGACAGGATCAGGTCGACATCACCCAGCTCGGCCAGGCAGGTGCGGGTGCGTGCCAGGTCATCCGGCAGGATGCCCGCATCGACCACGTCGCAGCCCAGCCGCTGCAACCAGCTGACCAGCAGCCGGCGGTTGCTGTTGTAGATCTGCCCCGGCCCCAGCGGCAGGCCGGGCTCGACCAGTTCGTCACCGGTGGACAGCACCGCCACCCGCACCTTGCGCACCACATCCAGGCGGCCGTGGCCCAAGGTCGCAGCCAGGCCCAGCTCGATCGGCCCCAGCCGGGTGCCAGCGCTCATCACCTGTTCGCCCTTGCGGGTTTCCTGGCCCTGGGGACGAATGTTCTGCCCGGCTTTCAACGGCTCGAGAAAGCGTACCCGGCCATCCTCTGCCACTTCGGTGTTTTCCTGCATCTCGACGCAGTCGGCACCTTCGGGCAGCGGTGCCCCGGTGAAGATGCGCGCGCAGGTGCCCGCTTGCAGCGGCTGCGGCGCATGGCCGGCGAAAATCCGCTGGCTGACCGGCAGTGGTTCGCCCTGCCAGTCAGCCAGGCGCAGGGCGTAACCGTCCATGGCACTGTTCGGCCAAGGCGGCAGGTCGAGCGAGGCCACCAGGTCAGCGGCCAGCACACGGCCCTCGGCCTCGGCCAGTGGCAGGTTCTCGGTGTCGTGGATCGGAGCCGCTTCAGCCAATGCCAGCAGTTGCTCCAGGGCCTGTTCCACCGGCATCAGCGGCCGGGCCTGGCTGACCTCAGCCACGGCTGTCACAGGCTGCTGCCTGCTTCAGGTGCGGCACGAAGTTGCAAGGGCGATGGCGGGCATCCAGCTGCTCGGCGAGGATACCGTCCCAACCAGTGCGCACCGCGTTGGTCGAGCCTGGCAGGCAGCACACCAAGGTACCGTTAGCCAGCCCGGCCAGGGCGCGCGACTGCACGGTGGAGGTGCCAATGTCGGCCACGGAAATCTGCCGGAACAGCTCACCAAAGCCTTCTACCTGCTTGTCCAACAAGCAGGCCACAGCCTCGGGCGTGCTGTCGCGGCCGGTAAAGCCGGTGCCGCCGGTGATCAGCACCACCTGCACGCTGTCATCGGCAATCCAGGTGGCAACCTGGGCGCGAATCTTGTACAGGTCGTCTTTCAGCAGCACGCGCTCGGCAAGGCGATGGCCGGCCGCGCTCAGGCGGTCGACGAACAGCTGGCCGGAGGTATCGGTGTCGAAGGTGCGGGTGTCGCTGACGGTGAGCACGGCGATGTTCAGCGGCACGAAGGGGGTATCTGCCTTGGCTTTCATGGGGGTCCGTCACAAGAAGATGGGATGGCCGCAGTTATAACACAGCACGCGCCCATCACAGCGTGACGCCCGTGACCCTTGCCTTCGATCAATGCCCCGGGTTTGCCGCTATGCTGCACTGTAGACGGAACTTGCGTGGACGCCCTGCGTCTTAATGTCATCTAGCACCATCGCACTGGAGAAACACGATGATTCAACGGACCCTACCCGCCTTCCTGCTCGTCTTGGGCCTGGGCGCCCTCGCTGGCTGCGCATCGCCAACCGTCATTACCCTGAATGACGGTCGCGAAATCCAGGCCACCGACACACCGAAGTACGATGAAGACTCGGGCTTCTACGAATTCGAGCAACTGGACGGCAAGCGCACGCGCTTGAACAAGGACCAGATCCGCACCGTCAAAGAGCTCTGATCGCACCCTGTTTTTTGCAAAGGCCCTTTCAACAACAAGGGCTTGCGTGCAAAAAAAGGATGCAGTAGGATTTCCTTCATCGGAGTGTAGCGCAGCCAGGTAGCGCGTCTCGTTCGGGACGAGAAGGCCGCAGGTTCGAATCCTGTCTCTCCGACCAAATCCTTATCAAAAAGCCCGCCTTGTGCGGGCTTTTTGTTATGCCCTGGAAGGTGTCCCAGCCCCAGCGCGGCCCCTCTTGCGGGAGCGGCCCTGGGCCGCTCCCACATGTGTCAGTGCGCCACCTCAGCCTCCACCGGCACATACAGCAACTGCAGGCGCTCGCTGCTCCACTCACGGGTCTGGTTGGTCAGCGCCAGGTTGTTGTTCAGCTTCTGCCCATAGCTCGGCACGATTTCCTTGAGCCTGGCCTGCCAGGCTGGCGACTGGATACGGTCCTTGAAGGTCTTTTCCAGCACGGTCAGCATGATCGGCGCCGCGGTCGAGGCACCCGGCGAAGCGCCCAGCAACGCAGCGATGCTGCCGTCCTGCGCCGCCACCACTTCAGTACCGAACTGCAGCACACCGCCCAGTACCGGGTCCTTCTTGATCACCTGCACCCGCTGGCCGGCCTGCAGCAGCTTCCAGTCCTCGTTCTTGGCGTTGGGGAAATACTCGCGCAGGGCGTTCATGCGGTCATCGAAACTGAGCATCAACTGCCCCATCAGGTAGGTGCTGAGGTCGATGTTGTCGATGCCGGCATTGACCATTGGCAGCACGTTGTGGCTGTTCAGCGAGGCGAACATGTCCAGCAGCGAGCCATGCTTGAGGTACTTGGTGGAGAAGGTGGCGAACGGGCCGAACAGCAGCACCTGCTTGCCATCGATCATCCGCGTGTCCAGGTGCGGTACCGACATCGGCGGCGCGCCGACCGAGGCCTTGCCGTACAGCTTGGCCTGGTGGCGGGCGACCAGGTCGGGGTTGTCGGTCATCAGGAACTGGCCACCGACCGGGAAGCCGGCATAGCCTTCGGCTTCGGGGATCCCCGACTTCTGCAGCAGCTTCAGCGCGCCACCACCGGCACCAATGAACACGAAGCGGGCGTTGACGGCCTTTTCCTTGCCACCGTTGGCCAGGTCGGCCACCCGCACCTGCCAGGTGCCGTCGTCGTTGCGTACGATGTCGCGCACTTCATGACGCAGGTTCAGCGACACGTTGGGGTTGCGGGTCATCGCGGCGAACAGCTGGCGAGTGATTTCGCCAAAGTTCACGTCGGTGCCGATGGCCATGCGCGTGGCGGCGACCTTCTGCCCCGGGTCACGGCCTTCCATCACCAGGGGTGCCCACTTACGGATCTGCTCGTGGTCTTCGGAGATTTCCATGCCGCGGAACAGCGAACTGTGCTGCAGGGCGTCGACGCGCTTGTGCAGGAAGGCGACATTGTCGTCACCCCAGACAAAGCTCATGTGCGGCACGTTGTTGATGAACGACTTCGGGTTGCTCAGCACGCCCTGCTCGACCTGGTAGGCCCAGAACTGCTTGGATACCTCGAACTGCTCGTTGACCCCCACAGCCTTGCTGATGTCGATGCTGCCGTCCTTGCCGACGCTGGTGTAGTTCAGCTCGCAGAACGCAGAGTGACCGGTACCGGCGTTGTTCCAGGCGTTGGAGCTTTCTTCGGCCACCTGGTCCAGGCGTTCGTAGACGTCGACCTTCCAGGAGGGCTCCAGCTCGGTGAGGTAGGTGCCCAGGCTAGCACTCATGATGCCACCGCCGATCAGCAGCACGTCGACAGTCTTTTCCGGTTCCGCGGGTTTGGAGCAGCCGATGACGCCCAGGCAGAGGAACGTCAGCAGGAATTTCTTCATTGATGTTATCCAGTTGTTGTGTACACGCGCGCCGCCTTGAGCAGGGAATGTGCCAACTGGGTATCGAGCAATGAATACGGGGGCTCGCGACGGGGAGCGTGGCGACAATCCGCCACAGGGCACAGGATGAAGCAGTGAAAGTGGCGGGTTTCCCCAGCAACCAGCCCGGCGCAGCTTCCTTGTGGGAGCGGCCTTTCGCGACACAAGGCCACTCCCACAAGGACTGCGTCAGGCAGTGAGACGGGAGGTGACTTCGCCCAGTTGCCCCGACAACCCATGCAGGCGCTGCCCCGCCTGCTCGGTATGCTGTACGGCCTCCTGGTTGGCCGTGGCGATGCGGGTGATTTCGATCAGGTTGCGCGAGATGTCCTCGGCCACGCTGGTCTGCTCTTCGGCCGCCGTGGCGATCTGCCGGTTCATGTCGCGGATTGCCTCCACCGCCAGGGTGATGCGCTGCAGCATCTGCCCGGCCTGCTGCACCTGTTCGGCACCCTCCTCGCTGCGCTGCTGGCCGCTTTCGATGGCCTTGACCGCTTCCACCGCCCCCGACTGCACTGCTTCGATGATCTGGTGGATCTCGGCAATCGAAGCCGCCGTGCGCTGGGCCAGGCTGCGCACCTCATCGGCGACTACCGCAAAACCACGCCCGGCCTCGCCGGCACGGGCCGCTTCAATGGCCGCGTTGAGCGCCAGCAGGTTAGTCTGCTCGGCAATGCCACGGATCACTTCGAGGACTTTGCCAATGCGCGTGCTGTCATGCTCCAGGTCGCGAATCACCGCCGCCGTACCGGCAATTTCGCGGTTGACCACGCCGATGATATCGATGGTCTGCTGCATCACCTGCTCGCCCGCCTGGGCACTGTGGTCGGCGTCGTCCGCCGCGCGGGCGGCCTCGGCGGCGTGGCGCGCGACTTCCTGGGCGGTGGCAGACATCTCATGCATGGCCGTGGCCACCTGGTCGGTGCGCTGGAACTGGTCATGGGTGCCACGGGCCATGTCGCCGGCGATGCTGCGCAACCGGCCGCTGGCGCCTTCCAGTTCCTGGGCGTTGTCCTGCAGCCGGCCGACCGTGTCGGCGAGGAAGTCGCGCAGGGTGTTGGCGGCCCGCGCCAGGCGGCCCAGTTCGTCCTCACGGCGGCTTTCTACCCGGGCGGCAAAGCGGCCCTGGCTAAGCTGCGCGACATACTCGATCAATTGACGAATCGGCTCGATCAGGCTGCGGTTGACCAGCCACAGGCTGAGCAGCCCCACCAACACCGCCGAGGCCAACATCACCAGCAAGCCCAGCCATACCGTGCGCTCCGCACCGGCACTGAGGCTGGCGGCTTGCTGATGGGCATCGGCACGCAGTTGCTCGACCAGTTCGCTCATCTGTTCACTGGCGGCGCGGTCCACGCCCTTGACCGCCTGGTCGCCGGCAACCGGGTCACCGCCCGCCGCCAGGAATGCGTGTCGCCCCTGTGCATAGGCCAGGCCTAGCTGCCGGTGGCTGTCACGCAGTTGCTGCAACGGCGCCTTGAGCCTGGCGTCGCTGCTATCGATCAATTGCCCGAGCAGTTGCTGCACCTGCTGCTCGCGAGCCTGGAACTGCTGCCAGTACTTGTCCATGTCAGCCGGCTGGCGCCCGCGCAACAGTACGTTCTTCCATTCCTGCACCTGGATCTTGAACTGCAGGTTGGCTTCGTCGATCAATTGCGAGGCCCGCAGCGGCCCGTCGACCAGCTCGGCGTAGCCGCGCACGCTGGACGAGAGGAACTGGAAGCACACCAGGGCGATCAGCAACATCGCCACCAGACTGCCGCCGAGCAGGGAGAGAATTTGCACTCTGAGGGATTTACGCAACATCTTGGATCTCGGAAAGCAGGAGGAAGACCGGGGGGCCGCGCAAGCTGGCAATGGGGTGCAACGCAGCCCGGTTACTGGCAGGCCAAAAAAAGGCTGCCATCAAGCAATGGCAGCCAGGTCGAGCACTTACGCAACAGTTGAGCTAGATACTCTCAGGCAAATACTACAGAAATGTTACAAGGCCACTACAAGCTACCCCGTAGTGAACTGCAAGGCCGCCAGCCGCGCATACAACGGGCTCTCTTCGATCAACTGGCGATGCGTCCCCACCGCCACCAGACGGCCCTTGTCGATGACCGCGATACGGTCGGCATGCTGTACCGTAGCCAGCCGATGGGCGATCACCAGGGTAGTGCGCCCGGCCATCAGGCGGGGCAACGCCTGCTGGATCAGGTGTTCGCTTTGCGCGTCGAGGGCGCTGGTGGCTTCGTCCAGCAACAGGATCGGTGCATCGACCAGCAACGCACGGGCGATGGCCAGGCGTTGCCGCTGCCCGCCGGACAGGCCGATGCCGCCCTCGCCCAGCGGTGTCTGGTAGCCCTGCGGCAGTTGCCGGATGAATGCGTCGGCATGGGCACCACGGGCCGCTGCCTCGACCTCGGCCAGGGTCGCCTCGGGCCGGCCATAGCGGATGTTGGCCTCGACCGTGCCGCGAAACAGCGAAGGGTTTTGTGCCACCAGGGCGAACTGCTGGCGCAGTTGAGCGGGGTCGAGTTCGGTAATCGCCCGGCCATCGAGCAGGATGCGCCCTTGCTGGGGGTCGTAGAAGCGCAACAACAAATCGAACAAGGTCGACTTGCCCGCCCCCGATGGCCCAACCAGCGCCACGGTCTGCCCCGGCTCGATGGCCAGGCTCAGGCCATCGACAGCCGCCACCGAGGGCCGTGACGGATAAGCGAACACCAACTGCTGCAACTCGATACGCCCACTGGCCCGCTGCTGCGGCAGCACCTGCGCCACGGCGGGCGGCAGGATTGCACTGCGCGCCGCCAACAGTTCGGCAATGCGCTCGGCCGCGCCCGCCGCCCGCTGCAGCTCGCCGATCACCTCGCTGAGGGTACCGAAGGCACTGCCGACGATCAGGCTGTAGAACACGAAGGCGGCCAGTTCGCCCGCAGAAATGCGCCCGGCGATCACGTCCATGCCGCCAACCCACAACATCACCCCCACCGCTCCCAGCACCAGCACGATCACCAGGGTGATAAGCCAGGCACGCTGGGCAATCCGCTGCCGGGCCACGGCAAACGCCGCTTCGACCGTGCCGGCGAACAGCTCGCGGTCGTGCGCCTGATGGTTGTAGGCCTGCACGGTCTTGATCTGCCCGAGGGCCTCGGCCACATAGCTGCCCACATCGGCCACCCGGTCCTGGCTCTGCCGCGACAGGCTACGTACCCGGCGGCCGAACAGCAGGATCGGCGCCAGCACCAGCGGCAGCGCTACCACCACGATGCTGGTGAGCTTGGGGTTGGTGATGAACAGCAAAGCCACGCCACCGATGACCATCAGCGCGTTGCGCAGGAACATCGACAGCGATGAACCGATTACCGATTGCAGCAAGGTGGTATCAGCGGTCAGCCGCGACTGGATCTCGGAGCTGCGATTGTCTTCGAAAAACCCAGGGTGCAAGCCGATCAGGTGGTCGAACACGGCCCGACGGATATCGGCCACGCAGCGCTCGCCGATCCACGACACCAGGTAGAAGCGGCTGAAGGTACCCACCGCCAGGGCCAGCACCAGCAGCAGGAACAGCCCGATGGTCTGGTTGAGCTGATGCGCGGAGCGGGTCATGAAGCCCTGGTCCACCAGCAGGCGGATGCCCTGGCCCATGGACAAGGTGATGGCGGCGGTGACAACCAGTGCCAGCAAGGCCAGCAGCACCTGGCGACGGTACGGGCGAACGAACTGCCAACCCAGGCGCAAGGCGCGGCGTTGACGCGAGGAAACCGATTCGGGCATGGCGCGGACCACTATGGTGGGGAATCCGCAGCCTACCACTCATCCAGGCCTGGGGAACCCTTGCAAGGTTGCTATAGCCTATCGGTCTAACCAGGCTATGGAGCTTTGTGGCCGTTTCTGCTGGACTGTGGCTGCCGTGATCCTGCAGGCACTGTCACAGGCCGGTCACGGCACAGGGTTACCCTGCGCTTGAACCTGATGAGGAGACAATACATGAGCTTGCAGCATGGCAGCGACAACCAGAAGCCCCGGACCACCCCGCAACCGCAGGTGTGCGGTTCGATCATCGACGCCCAGGGGCGCGAAGTACCGATCACCGAGCAGATGATCCAGCAGGCCTGCAAGGCCCTGGAAGAAAGCCGGGTAGAGCGCGTACGCAAAGGTTGATCGGCGAATTTCTTGCAACCCGGCGCTTGCGCCGGGTTTTTATTTGCCTGAATCCTGTGCTGGCCTTTTCGCGGGTAAACCCGCTCCCACAGGGGCTGCACCAGCCTTGAGATCAGCGGGGCACCTGTGGGAGCGGGTTTACCCGCGAAAAGGCCGGTACTGCGCTCAACATACCGTCAGACCAGCACCCCACCCAAGGCACTGACCAGCTGCGCCAACTGCGGCGACTCCCCACGCAAGCGCACCCCTAGCCCCTCGATCTCGCGCCGTGGCGGGTACTGCTTGCGCAACTGGTCGAATGCTGCACGCTGTTGCTGCGGGTCGTCGCTGAGGCTGCGGCGGAAATCGGCATCGTCGCGGCGTGGGTCGTACACCGCGCGGCACAGGGTGGCCATGGCCCAGGCCGGGTCGGTGCTGGCATCCAGTTCGATCTGCGCAAGCGGCGGCCGAGGCAGCAGGTCGGCCAGTTGCACCTGTTCATCCACACCGAGGAAGCCGCACAGCGCCTGGTAGATCTGCGCCGTACCACGCTGGCGACCGTCGAGGCTGTAGCCGGCAATGTGCGGCGAAGCCAGCGTGCACAGGTCGGCCAGTTGCAAGTCGACCTGCGGCTCACCCTCCCACACATCCAGCACCGCATGCACGTCTTCGCGGTCCAGCAGCAGTTCGCGCAGGGCCGCGTTATCCACCACCGGGCCACGGCTGGCGTTGACCAGCCACGCACCCGGGCGCAACTGGGCCAGCTGCGCCTGGCCCAGCAGGTGCCAGGTCGGGTGCTCGCCGCCACGCTGCAAGGGGGTGTGCAGGCTTATAACATCGCACTGTTGCAGGATGGTCTCGAGGCTGACGTAGTCGCCGCCCTCGGCGGCCTGGCGCAGCGGGTCGCATACCAGTACCTTCCAGCCCAGGCCGTGCAGCACCCGCACCAGGCGCCCACCCACTTCACCCGCGCCCACCACGCCATACACGCGCTCGGGCAGTGCCACGCCATCCAGCTCGGCCAGGGTCAGCAGGCTGCCCAGCACGTAATCGACCACGCCGCGGGCATTGCAGCCCGGCGCGCTACTCCAGCGGATACCGGCCTCGGCAAAGTAGTTCAGGTCGAGGTGGTCGGTGCCGATGGTGCAGGTACCGACAAAGCGCACACGGCTGCCTTCGAGCAACTGGCGGTCGACCTTGGTCACCGAGCGCACCAGCAGGATGTCGGCGTCCTTGACGCTGGCGGCATCGAGGCTTCGGCCCGGGTAACGGCGGATTTCGCCGAAACCCTGGAAGAAGGCATCGAGCAGCGGGATGTTCTCGTCGGCAACTATCAGCATGGCGCTCTCCTGTCTGGGGAACGCAGTGTAGGCGCAACGCCGGGCGTGTTCCAGAGCGCTTCAGTCGGCTTTCTTGCGGATCCAGTACAGGAAGGTACCGGCGTCCTCCTGCTGCTGCAGCAGTTCGTGGCCGAGGAAGTTGCAGAACTTGGGGATGTCGCGGCGGGTCGAGGGGTCGGTGGCGATGACCTTGAGCAGGCCGCCAGCGGCCAGGTCACGCACGTGCTGGTGCAGCATCATCACCGGTTCCGGGCAGTTCAGGCCAGTGGCGTCGAGGATGGCGTCGGGGGTGAAATCGGTCATGGGGGGCTCCGCAAATGATCGTCATTGTCGCGCATCGCGCGACGTGGTCCAAGCACCGCCTGCGAACACGCTGAGCCAGCTCTTGATCTTGATCTTGATCTTGATCTTGATCTTGATCTTGATCTTGATCTTCGCGACTTCAGGAGGCCGAGCGAAGGGCTTGCGGAGGGAGGTGACGGGCATGGATGCCCGTCACCTCCCTCCGCAAGCCCTTCGCTCGGCCTCCTGAAGTCGCAATCTGCGGCGCCTGAACTATCGCGCGCTTAGAAGCAAAAGCCGAAGCAAGAGCAAAGCGATTCGCTGTGCTCAGCGCGGTTTCAAGTCCATCCGGCGCAGATGGCAGGTCACTTCCTCACGGTCGTGGTACAGCTGCTTGCAGGCAATCGACACCTTGATCTTGCGCGCCTTGAACGTCGCCTCCATGCGGTCGAGCAGCCGGCGTACTTCGGCGTAGCGCTGCTTCATCGGCAGCTTCAGGTTGACCACCGCCTCACGGCACAGCCCCTCACCCAGCCAGGTCTCGATCAGCGAAGTGGTACGCGCCGGCTTCTCGACGATGTCGCACACCATCCAGTCCACCGGCTGCTTCGGTTGCCAGGTGAAACCATCGGCCATCAGGTGCTGGACCAGCCCTGTGTCCATCAGGCTTTCGGCCATCGGCCCATTGTCGATGGCAGTCACCAGCATGCCCCGGCGCACCAGTTGGTAGGTCCAGCCACCCGGCGAAGCCCCCAGGTCGACACCGGTCATGTCATCGCCCAGGCGCTGTTCCCACTGCTCGCGCGGAATGAACTGGTGCCAGGCTTCTTCCAGCTTGAGGGTCGAGCGGCTGGGTGCCTCGCGGGGGAATTTCAAACGCGGGATGCCCATGGGCCACAGCGCGCTGTTGGTAGCAGGGGCAACGCCAGCGAACACCCGGCGGCCGCTGATGAAGGTGAGCAGCAGGCGTGGGCGGCTGGCATCGTCGACCAGGCGGCCGGCCTTTTCCAGGGCCTTGCGCAGCGGCACCTCGAACTTGCGGCAGAAGGTAGACAGTTCCTTGCCTTCGTTGCTGTCCAGCACCTCCAGCCACAGGCTGCCGAACACCGGAAAGTCGGCCAGGTGCGCCAGCAACACACTGATACGGTCGCTTTCAGGCAGTTCGACATAACCGCCACGGGCCCACTGCCGCGGGAAAATCAGCTGGTTGAAGCGCAGTTCCCCCATCAAGCGCTCGGCACCGCCCTCCTCGCTACAGACAAACTCGGCACTGGCACTTTGCGGCTTGCCTTTGGCATAGCCGGCAACGCCCAGGCGGGCGGCATGTTCGCTGATTTCGGCGCACACCTCACCCTCGAAACCGGGCCGGCAATGCATGAACAGGGTATTCATCTCTCACTCCACTACGGCTGGCGCACCACAGGCGCTGGCAGGGCGGCGATGATAAAGGAAGATCGGAACCTGCGACACGCCCCGCCGGTCCAGAAAAGGGTCAGGTGACGCAAAGCGGTCTAACCTGACCTTTCAGCCAGGTCCGTGCCGTGCGGATCGACACAGAGCGGTGCCACCGGCAGATCTTGCCAGGCACCGGCGCAGAAGGAGTTGGCAATGCCCTCGCTCGATAGCCTGAATACCCTCAAATCCCTCAAGGTCGGCGACCAGACCTACCATTACTTCAGCCTCACCGAGGCCGCCCGCCAGCTGGGCGACCTGCAGCGTCTGCCCATGTCGCTGAAGGTGCTGCTGGAAAACCTGCTGCGCTGGGAGGACGGCAAGACCGTCACCGGCGACGACCTGCGCGCCCTCGCCCAATGGCTGGGCGAGCGGCGCTCCGACCGCGAGATCCAGTACCGCCCCGCGCGGGTACTTATGCAGGACTTCACCGGTGTGCCGGCCGTGGTCGACCTGGCCGCCATGCGCGCAGCCATGGCCAAGGCCGGTGGTGACCCGCAGCGAATCAACCCGCTGTCACCGGTGGACCTGGTAATCGACCATTCGGTGATGGTCGACCACTACGGCACGCCGCAGGCCTTCAGCGAGAACGTCGATATCGAAATGCAGCGCAACGGCGAGCGCTACGCCTTCCTGCGCTGGGGGCAGAGCGCCTTCACCAACTTCCGCGTGGTACCGCCGGGCACCGGTATCTGCCACCAGGTCAACCTGGAATACCTGGGCCGCACCGTCTGGACCCGTGAAGCCGATGGTCGCACCTACGCCTTCCCCGACACCCTGGTCGGCACCGATTCGCACACCACCATGATCAACGGCCTGGGTGTGCTCGGCTGGGGCGTGGGCGGCATCGAAGCGGAGGCGGCCATGCTCGGCCAGCCAGTGTCGATGCTGATCCCCGAAGTGATCGGCTTCAAGCTGACCGGCAAGCTGCGTGAAGGCATCACCGCCACCGACCTGGTGCTGACGGTGACGCAGATGCTGCGCAAGAAGGGCGTGGTGGGCAAGTTCGTCGAATTCTATGGTGATGGCCTGGCCGAGCTGCCCTTGGCCGACCGTGCGACCATCGCCAACATGGCCCCGGAATACGGCGCCACCTGCGGCTTCTTCCCGGTCGACCAGGTGACCCTGGACTACCTGCGCCTGTCAGGGCGCCCCGAGGCGACCGTGCAACTGGTCGAGCAGTACTGCAAAGCCCAGGGCCTGTGGCGGCTGCCGGGCCAGGAGCCACTGTTCAGCGACAGCCTGGCGCTGGACATGCAAGAGGTCGAGGCCAGCCTGGCCGGGCCCAAGCGACCGCAGGACCGGGTGGCCCTTGGCCAGGTCAGCCAGGCCTTCGACCACTTCATCGAACTGCAACCCAAACCGCTGGCCAAAGAGGTCAGCCGCCTGGAAAGCGAAGGTGGCGGCGGCGTGGCGGTAGGCAACGCCGACCAGGCCGGGGAAATCGAATACAGCCATCAGGGCCAGACCCAGATCCTGCGCGATGGCGCCGTGGTGATCGCCGCGATCACCTCGTGCACCAACACCTCCAACCCCAGCGTGATGATGGCCGCCGGGCTGGTGGCGAAAAAGGCCCTGGAAAAAGGCCTGAAGCGCAAACCCTGGGTCAAGAGCTCGCTGGCGCCAGGCTCCAAGGTGGTGACCGACTACTTCAAGGCCGCCGGGCTCAGCCCTTACCTCGACCAACTGGGGTTCGACCTGGTCGGCTATGGCTGCACCACCTGCATCGGCAACTCCGGCCCGCTGGATGACGCGATCGAAAAAGCCATTGGCAGCGCCGACCTCACCGTGGCCTCGGTGTTGTCGGGCAACCGCAACTTCGAAGGCCGCGTGCACCCGCTGGTCAAGACCAACTGGCTGGCCTCGCCGCCGCTGGTGGTGGCCTATGCCCTGGCCGGCAGCGTGCGCCTGGACCTGACCCGCGATCCGCTGGGCACCGGCAAGGACGGCCAGCCGGTGTACCTGCGCGACATCTGGCCCAGCCAGCAGGAAATCGCCGCCGCCGTAGCCAAGGTCGACACGGAAATGTTCCACAGGGAATACGCCGAAGTGTTCGCCGGCGATGCACAGTGGCAGGCCATCCAGGTACCGCAGGCGGCCACCTACGTATGGCAAGCCGACTCCACTTATATCCAGCACCCACCATTCTTCGACGACATCGGCGGGCCACCCCCGCAGATCACCGACATCCAGGGTGCGCGGATCCTGGCGCTGCTGGGTGACTCGGTGACCACCGACCACATTTCCCCGGCCGGCAACATCAAGGCCGACAGCCCGGCCGGGCGCTACCTGCGTGAGCAGGGCGTGGAGCCACGCGACTTCAACTCCTACGGCTCGCGGCGTGGCAACCATGAAGTGATGATGCGCGGCACCTTCGCCAACATCCGCATCCGCAACGAAATGCTGGCGGGCGAAGAAGGCGGCAATACCCTGCACGTGCCCAGTGGCGAGAAGCTGTCGATCTACGACGCGGCCATGCGCTATCAGCAGGAAGGCACCCCGCTGGTGGTGATCGCCGGCCAGGAATACGGCACCGGTTCGAGCCGCGACTGGGCGGCCAAGGGCACCAACCTGCTGGGGGTCAAGGCGGTGCTGGCGGAAAGCTTCGAGCGCATTCACCGATCCAACCTGGTTGGCATGGGTGTGCTGCCACTGCAGTTCAAGGCCGGGCACAACCGCAAGCAACTGGGGCTGACCGGCAAGGAGCGGATCGATGTGCTGGGCTTGCACGGCGCGCAGATCCGCCCGGGCATGAGCCTGCCCTTGCGTATCACCCGCGCAGATGGGCAGCAGGAACAGATCGAGGTGCTGTGCCGGATCGATACCGTGAACGAGGTGGAGTACTTCAAGGCGGGGGGTATATTGCATTATGTGTTGCGACAGCTGATTGCGAGCTGAGGCGGGTATGCTTGGGTCCGCTGCCGGCGATGGACCGCGCAGCGGACCCAACATTGTTCAATCAGAAGGACCACTTGTGCCTCGCTTCCACCTGATCGCACTTTTACTCCTGGCGCTCGGCTACACCCTCGCCCTGAGGCACGGCAACCTCGGCATCGCCACCCTGCCCACCTTTCTCGCCCTGCTCGCCAGCGCTCTGCTCACTCGCCGTCCCCAGCGCTGGCAACAAGCCCTGGGCCACACCTTGTTCATCCTGCTGGCCATCGCCCTGGCCCTGCACTGGCTGCCCGGTTTCGACGCGGCCAAGGTAATCGACGGCGTCATCTTCAGCCCCGGCGCCCTACCCTTCACGATGTACCTGAACCTGGACAAACCGCTGATCGGCGCGTGGCTGCTCCTGGCCTGCCCTTGGCTGATCCTGTGGCGCAGCCAGGGCCTGGTGACCAGTCTGCTGTACGTCCTGCCCCTGACCCTGCTTGCCTGCCTGGGTGGTGCCTGGGCACTTGGCATGCTGGCCTGGGCCCCGAAATGGCCCGACCAGGCCTGGCTCTGGCTGCTGAACAACCTGCTGCTGGTAAGCCTGACCGAAGAACTGCTGTTCCGCGGTTACATCCAGGCCGGCCTGCAACGGTTGTTGCGCCACCAAGGGCTGGCATTGTTCGCCGCCGCCTTGCTGTTCGGCCTGGCCCACCTGGGGGCCGGCTGGCAATGGGTGTACCTGGCCACCCTTGCCGGTATCGGCTACGGCCTGGCGTACCGCTGGGGCGGTTTGGCGGCCGCGGTGCTCTGCCATTTCGGCCTGAACCTGGTGCACTTCACCCTCTTCAGTTATCCGATGCTAGCTCTTGGCTAGCCAATCGGTCACCATTCGACTTATCCGTCATTAAACAGCAGTAAAAACGCAATAATGACGCTAACTTGCTTGAACGTGCTCGCGGGATAACCCATAGCAACTGATGGCTTATTGCCGCGGATCAAGCACATTAAATATTCATTCAATAAAACCAGCGGCTTGCCGATACCTGTCGAAAGCCCTGCGGACTATCAACCCATGCGTAACAACCAGCCGATTACCCAGAGAGAACGGACTTTCCCTGCCCAGCAGCGGTTGATCTCCACCACCAATGCCAAAGGTGTGATCACTTACTGCAACGATGCCTTCATCGAGATCAGTGGTTTCACCCGCGAGGAGCTGACCGGTGCGCCGCACAACCTGGTACGCCACCCCGACGTGCCGTCTGCCGTGTTCGCCCACATGTGGCAAACCCTCAAGCAAGGGCAGCCGTGGATGGGCATCGTCAAGAACCGCTGCAAGTCCGGCGACCACTACTGGGTCAACGCCTATGTCACGCCGATCTTCGACAACAATCAGGTCGTCGGCTTCGAGTCGGTGCGGGTCAAGCCCACCGCCGAACAGATCCGCCGTGCCGAGGCGCTGTACCAGCGCATCAACCAGGGCAAGCCGCCGGTACCGCGCCGGGACAAATGGCTGCCGATACTGCAGGACTGGCTGCCGTTCATCCTGATCAGCCAGGTGGGCTTCCTGATCGGCAACTGGCTGGGCCATTCCTGGGGCTTCGCCCTGGCCGCCGGGCTTTCCGTACCGCTGGGCCTGCTGGGCCTGGGCTGGCAGCAGCGCGGCCTCAAGCGCCTGCTGCGCCTGGCCGAACAGACCACCTCCGACCCGCTGATCGCGCAGATGTACACCGACAGCCGTGGCGTGCAAGCGCGCCTGGAAATGGCCATGCTCAGCCAGGACGCGCGCATGAAAACCTGCCTGACCCGCCTGCAGGACAGCGCCGAACACCTCAGCGAACAGGCGCGCCAGTCCGATGTCCTGGCACACAAGAGCTCTTCGGGCCTGGAACGCCAGCGGGTGGAGACCGAGCAGGTCGCCGCTGCGGTCAACCAGATGGCCGCCACCACCCAGGAAGTGGCCAACCACGTGCAGCGCACTGCCGATGCCACCCAGGAAGCCAACCGCCTGACCAGCCAGGGCCGGCAGATTGCCGGTGAAACCCGCGAGGCCATCGAACGCCTGTCGGCAGCCGTAGGCGAGACCGGCCAGACAGTGACGCAACTGGCCAAGGACAGCGACGAGATTGGTGGCGTGGTCGATGTGATCAAGGGCATCGCCGACCAGACCAACCTGCTGGCGCTGAACGCAGCCATCGAAGCGGCACGAGCCGGTGAAATGGGCCGTGGCTTTGCCGTGGTGGCTGACGAAGTACGCCAGCTGGCCCAGCGCACCGCCGAGTCCACCGGGCAGATCCACGGCCTGATCGCCAAGCTGCAACAAACCGCCAGCAATGCCGTGCTGACCATGGAAACCGGCCATCGCCAGGCGCAGGAAGGCGTTGACCGTGTGATGCAGGCCGACGAGGCCCTGGTTGGCATCAGCGAAGCGGTGGCCAACATCACCGACATGGCCACACAGATTGCCGCCGCAACCGAGGAGCAGACTGCAGTGGCTGACGAGATCAGCCGCAACATCAGCACCATTGCCGAACTGGCCGACCAGACCGCCGAACAGGCGCAGCACTCGGCACTGCTCAGCGAAGAGCTGACCAGCACGGCGGGTACCCAGTACTCGCTGGTGGAGCGGTTCAACCGCTAGGGCAGCTTCCAAAGGTACGGCATGCACTTTTTACGTGCGCCGTACTTGTGGGAGTAAATGTCTTGCTCAAGATCTAAAAGATTGCGTGGTCACTGTGGGAGCGGGTTCACCCGCGAACACCGGCGAAGCCGGTGCCATCTACCGCGCAGGCTTCTTCGCGGGTGAACCCGCTCCCACAGGGGACCGCGCAAGCTTTCAGAGTGCATTTACAGCAGTTGTTCCTGCGATGAGCGCGTGAGCATTACCAGTCCAGCTGCAAGCGGCTCTCGAAGTAGCGCTCCTCCCCACTCAGCGGGTCTGCAAAACGCAGGCTCTGCGCCAGCAGTTTCAGCGGCCGCTGGTAGTCGTCCTCGTCGTTGAGCAGTTGCGGATAGAACGGGTCATTGCTGATCCCCGCCCCCAATGCCGCCATGTGCACGCGCAACTGATGGGTCTTGCCGGTCACCGGCGACAGCCCGTAACGCCACAGCTCGCCATTCTTCTCCAGCACTTCGGCCAGGGTTTCGCTGTTGGCCTCCCCCTCTACCTCATGCATGCGGAAAAACGGCTCGCCATGCACCAGACGGCTTTTGTGCACCAACGGAAATGCATGCTGCGGCATGGCCGCGGCAATGGCCTGGTAGCGCTTGTCGATGCGTCGTTCGGGGAACAGCCGCTGGTAGGCACTGCGGCTCTGCGGGTTGGCGGAAAACAGCACAAGCCCGGCGGTATGCCGGTCGATACGGTGCAACGGCACCAGGTGCGGGTTGCCCAGCCGGCGGATCAGGCGGCGCAGCAAGGTCTGCTCGACGTATTCACCGGTCGGCGTCACTGGCAGGAAATGCGGTTTGTCGGCCACCACCAGGTGCTCATCCACATGCAGCACCACCTCCTGCACCGGGATCGGCCGCTCGTTCGGCACTTCGCGGAAATAGTGCAGACGCATGCCGCGCTTGTACGGCAGCCCGGCCGACACCGCCCGCCCCTCGGCATCCAGCACCCGACCACGGGCAAAGCGGTCGAGCCATTGGGCCCGATCAATGGCCTTGAAATGGTCACACAGGCAGTCGAGCACGGTCGCCCAGTTACCGGGTGGCAGGCACACCGTGCTGGCTTGCTGGCGGGCGGGGTCGAAAGGCGTGGTCATGGCAGGGCTCGAAACGTTCACGGCCGCGCATTATCCCCCAAGCCCACGCCCTCAACCAGCCTGGACCATCGCCTCGCTGCGCTCCTTGAGCCAGCGCAGCACCTGCACGGGCTCCCAGCGGCCCGGGTCGTAGAGGGCATACAGCAACCCCTGGTAACCCACCACATCCAGCCCGCGGTGGTAGCCGGCACGCTGGAACAAGGCCTCGATCTCGGCGAAACAGGTATTGAAGTGGACCTTGCCAAACGGCGTGCGGTCGTCGGTCACCAGGCCTTCGAGACGCAGTTCCAGAACGGCGTCGGCCACCCGCTCGACGGGCATACGGTTGACGCTGTACTTGAGTTGCTCGACATTGAGCATGGCTTCACCCTGATACTGTACTTATATACAGCATACGAACATCCCCTTGCTGGCGTCAATGCGC
Source organism: Pseudomonas sp. LS.1a (assembly GCF_022533585.1). Lineage (NCBI taxonomy): Bacteria > Pseudomonadati > Pseudomonadota > Gammaproteobacteria > Pseudomonadales > Pseudomonadaceae > Pseudomonas > Pseudomonas sp. LS.1a. The sequence continues at coordinate 1,745,059 of NZ_CP092827.1, read as the reverse complement.
TTCATCGCAGCCCCGGCAGGTAGCCGCTACCTTTGCGAATGGTCAGCACCTGCCGCCGCGGCGTGTCGCGCGTTACCGACAGGTGCACCCACCTGTCGAATTCCAGGATGAGTTGATCGAAGGGCACGGCACTTTCGCTGATCCGCCGCACGGTTTCCCGCGGGCTGAGTTTTATCACCGTGAAGTCTGCTGCCAACCCCTGGATATGCTGGCTATTCGCGGCACCGCCAATCGCCCGGTTTAGCTGCTCACTGCGGTAACCGCTGCTGACGATGACTGGGGCATTGAACAGTGCGCGCACCTGTTCCAGCGCACAGCACAGCAGTTGCAGGTTGGCCCTGGCCTCAGGAGGTGGTGAGTTGTCGAATCCGTCCCTGGCAGCGAGTTGAGAAACGATCATTTCATCAAGCGTGAAATGCGGGGTGATCAACATGGCGAGGCTCCCGATGACTGAATGTGGCACCGGATCATCAGCTCACATTCATCACCTTGGAGCAGGGTTGCAGCTCCTCTGGAGCCATTACTGCGCGAGAAACGCCACCACCTGTTCGGCATCGAACGGCCAGTGCAGTTCGCCGCCGTTGTCACAGCGGCGCAGCACGGGAATGATCAGGCCATAGCGCTCGAACAGGGCTTCGTTCTCGGCAATGTCGACCAGCTCCACCAGCAGGCCATGATCGACGAAGGGCATCAGCACCGCCTCGGCCACTTCACACAGGTGGCAGCCGAGGGTACCGAACAGTTGGCATTCAGGCAGCATGGGGCAAGTCCGGTTTGGCAGGGAGAGAGTCTATTCTAGGTCTGTCCTGCCCACCGTGCACCTGACCTGGCTCAATCCTGGCTGGTCGCGCCGATCCGGTGTAGCGACAGGTCTGCGCCCTGGAACTCCTGCTCATGGCTCAAGCGCAGGCCATGCAGCGCGCGGATCGTACCGTAGACGGCGAAACCACCGGCCAATGCCACCAGCACGCCCATCAGGCTGCCCAGCAACTGGCTGACCAGACTGACGCCGCCCATGCCGCCCAGGGCCTCCTGGCCGAACACGCCGCAGGCAATGCCCCCCCATACGCCGCACAGGCCATGCAACGGCCACACGCCCAGCACATCGTCGATCTTCCAGCGGTTCTGTGCCGCAGTGAAGGTCCAGACAAACAGCGCGCCCGCCACCAGACCGGTAGCCAGCGCACCGATCGGGTGCATCAGGTCGGAGCCGGCACACACTGCCACCAGCCCGGCCAGCGGCCCGTTATGCAGGAAGCCCGGGTCGTTACGCCCGGCCAGCAAGGCCGACAGGGTGCCACCGACCATGGCCATCAGCGAGTTGATCGCCACCAGGCCGCTGACGCCCTGCAGGGTCTGGGCACTCATGACGTTGAAGCCAAACCAGCCGATGATCAGGATCCACGACCCCAATGCCAGGAAGGGAATGCTCGACGGCGCAAACGCCACCAGCCGACCATCACGGTAGCGCCCACGGCGAGCGCCCAGCAGCAGCACCGCCGCCAGCGCCAGCCAGCCGCCCATGGCATGCACCACCACCGAACCGGCAAAGTCATGGAACGGCGCGCCGAAGCGTGCCTGCAACCAGGCCTGTACGCCCAGGTTGCCGTTCCACACCACACCCTCGAAGAACGGGTAAATGAACGCCACGATCAACGCCGTGGCACACAGTTGCGGCACAAAGCGCGCCCGCTCGGCGATGCCCCCGGAGATGATTGCCGGAATCGCCGCGGCGAAGGTCAGCAGGAAGAAGCACTTGACCAGCGCATAGCCATGGTCGGCCGCCAGCGCTGCCGCTGGCTGCAAGAAGTTGACCCCGTAGGCGATCCAGTAGCCGATGAGGAAGTACACCAAAGCCGAGATGGCGAAGTCGCTGAGGATCTTCGACAAGGCGTTGACCTGGTTCTTGTAGCGTACCGTGCCCACTTCGAGAAACGCGAAGCCGGCATGCATGGCCAGCACCAGAATGGCACCCATGAGAATGAACAGGGTGTTGGAACCGTGGACCAGGGAGTCCATCGCGCTGTGCATGTTTTCCATGAAATAGGCAGACCTGCTGAAAAAGGCACCAGGACAGTTCAAGAACCTGCATCCCTGCACCGAATCGGTGCCAGCCCCCTGCCCTGTTTAGGTGAGCCGGGCGGAGCCTGCGTGGTTTTTTCTTGGGTTTGTCGTGGATTGGGTTAAGGTTTATCGGTATCCGCTGCGCTGGCGCCCTTAATCGGCGCAATACCCGACCGGGGCGCCCCGCAACGTGGCAAAGCACTTAGCAAGGCCCATACCAGCGCCGGCACTTGAACCTTCGGCGCGTGCTATTACTCGAACTACCAACACTCATCGACAGGGAGACACCCATGGCCAGCAAATCGGCAAAGACTGCACAAGAGATATTGATGGCTGACTTCCAGGCACTGGTCCGCGACACCGAGAAACTGCTGGCCGACACCGCCAACCTGGCCGGCGACCAGGCGGACGAGTTGCGTGAACAGATCCACGACCGCCTGGCCCAGGCCCGCGAAACCCTGCAACTGACCCAGGACTCGGTGCGGGAGCGCGGCCAGGCAGCGTTGGGCAGCGCCGAGCAGTACGTACAGGAAAAACCGTGGCAGGCGATCGGCATTGCCGCTGGCGTCGGCCTGTTGATCGGCCTGCTGGCCAACCGGCGCTAAGGGGTCCCCATGGAGAATGACGCCAACGGCGCCAGCGCCTCGGGCAAGCGCCTGGGCGCGGCTGCGCTGGGGCTGTTGCACAGCCATATCGAACTGTTCGGCATCGAGTTGCAGGAGCAGAAGGGCCGCACCTTGAGCCTGCTGCTGTTCGCCGGCCTGGCCCTGGTTTTTGCCCTGCTGCTGCTGACGGCGCTGTCCGGGCTGTTGCTGGTGCTGCTGTGGGACAGCTATCGCCTGGCCGGCATCATCGGCTTGTGCGTGTTCTACGGCATCGCCGCGCTGTACTGCGGGTTGCGCCTGAAGGCAGCAGTGTTCGACGAGTCGTCGCCCTTTGGCGCCACCCTCGAGGAACTCGCCAAGGACCGGGAGCGCCTGTTGCCATGAGCCTGCCAGAACTGCCAAACACCCGTAACCCGCGCGAACTGCGCAAGGCGCTGTTGCGCCTGCGCATGGAAATGCACCGCCAGGAAATCCGCCACGAATCCGCGCAACTGCTGGAGCCACTGCGCCGCGTGCGCGGCATGGGCAGCTCGCTGCACGACGGGCTGGGCATCAAGCATGCACCGCTGTGGGGGATTGGCGCCGTGGTGGCGCTGGGCTTCCTCACCGGCAAGGGCGTGCGCAGCGGCAACCTGGCGCGGCTGGTGCGCCTGGGCTCCAGCCTGCTGCCACTGCTGCGCCTGTACCTGCAAGGCAGCCGCCGCCCCTGAGCGTTTTCCGTCGACTGCACCGGCCCTATCGCCGGCAAGCCGGCGCCCACCTCGACCGCATGGGCCTCAAGCCATGCGCAATCCGTGTGGGCGCTGGCTTGCCGGCGATAGGGCCATTGCAGGCTTACCCCTTGCGCTGCCCTTCCGGACACCGGAAGCTATACCCCTCGATCCACAGGAGACCGCGCCTTGGACTGGCACACCCTGCTCACCCGCGAACGCCTGGGCAAAGCCCTGTACAGCGCCGATGAACTCGGGCGCAGCCCCTTCCACAAAGACCACGACCGCATCATCTTCTCCGGTGCCTTCCGCCGCCTAGGGCGCAAGACCCAGGTGCACCCGGTTTCCAGCAACGACCATATCCACACCCGCCTGACCCACTCGCTGGAAGTCAGCTGCGTCGGCCGCTCACTGGGCATGCGCGTCGGCGAAACCCTGCGCGACAGCCTGCCGGACTGGTGCGCCCCCAGCGACCTGGGGATGATCGTACAGTCGGCCTGCCTGGCCCATGACATCGGCAACCCACCGTTCGGCCACTCTGGCGAAGACGCCATCCGCCACTGGTTTCAGCAGGCCGCCGGGCGCGGCTGGCTGGACGACATGAGCGACGACGAGCGCGCCGACTTCCTCAACTTCGAAGGCAACGCCCAGGGCTTTCGCGTGCTCACCCAGCTGGAGTACCACCAGTTCGACGGCGGTACCCGGCTGACCTATGCCACCCTCGGCACCTACCTGAAGTACCCGTGGAGCGCGCGCCACGCCGACGCCCTGGGCTACAAGAAGCACAAGTTCGGCAGTTACCAGAGCGAACTGCCACTGCTCGAGCAGATCGCCCGCAAGCTCGGCCTGCCGCAACTGGAACACCAGCGCTGGGCGCGCCACCCGCTGGTCTATCTGATGGAAGCCGCAGATGACATCTGCTACGCGCTGATCGACCTGGAAGACGGCCTGGAAATGGAGCTGCTGCAATATGCCGAAGTCGAAGCGCTGCTGCTCGACCTGGTCGGTGATGACCTGCCGGAAACCTACCGCCAGCTTGGCCCTGGCGACTCACGGCGACGCAAGCTGGCAATCCTGCGTGGCAAGGCCATCGAGCACCTGACCAACGCTGCCGCCCATGCCTTCGTCGAGCAGCAGCAGGCCTTGCTGGCCGGGCAACTGGCGGGCGACCTGGTCGAACACATGCACGGCCCGGCCAAGCGCTGCGTGCTGCAGGCCAAGGACATGGCACGCAACAAGATCTTCCAGGACAAGCGCAAGACCCTGCACGAGATCGGCGCCTACACCACCCTGGAGATTCTGCTCAACACCTTCTGTGGTGCCGCCCTCGAACAGCACGGTGGACGCACGCCCTCGTTCAAGAGCCGCCGCGTACTGGACCTGATCGGCAACAATGCCCCCGACCCGCACGGTTCGCTGCACAGTGCCTTCCTGCGCATGATCGACTTCATCGCCGGAATGACCGACAGCTATGCCAGCGAAATGGCCCGGGAAATGACCGGGCGCTCCAGCCCGACCTGAGCCTGCCGGTGCCGCCCCGGGCATCGCTCGGAGCTGCACCGTGTAGTGTGGGAAACTTCCTACATATACTGGCGGCAAGTTAAACAGCACGAATAAAAATCAATGAAAAGTTACCAATCACGCTTTGACATCGAGTTAAACGCGCCTGTTTCGTAGCCCGTTTTGTTTTATCTTGTAAGCCATTTCCCATATAGAGCTAATAGCCCTTCCTCGCATGCCCGATGACTTCCAACTGCGATAAGGTTCCGCCTGTCACCCTCAGTCGCCCGTAGGGAAGTTGAACATGCATTCCATATTTATTGTCGACGACCATCCCGTCATTCGCCTGGCCGTCCGTATGTTGCTGGAAAACCAGAATTACAAGGTTGTCGGCGAGTCGGACAACGGCGTGGACGCCATGCAGATGATTCGCGAAACCGCTCCTGACCTGGTCATCCTCGACATCAGCATCCCCAAGCTAGACGGGCTGGAGGTGCTTGCCCGCTTCCAGGCCATGGCCCTGCCCCTGAAGGTGCTGGTACTGACTGCGCAGTCTCCCGCATTGTTTGCCGTGCGCTGCATGCACTCGGGTGCTGCGGGCTACGTGTGCAAGCAGGAAGACCTGAGCGAGCTGCTCAGTGCAATCAAGGCCGTGCTGGCCGGTTACAACTACTTCCCCAGCCAGGCAATAAAGCATAACCAGGCGGTAGATGCCGACCTGCAACTTTTCCGTCAGGTGAATGACCGCGAACTGATGGTGCTGCAACTCTTCGCCCAAGGCCGCAGCAACAAGGAAATTGCCAAGGGCATGTTCCTCAGCAGCAAGACCGTCAGTACCTACAAGAAGCGTCTGATGCACAAACTTAAGGTCAATACACTGGTCGACCTGATCGAAATGGCCAAACGCAACGCGCTGGTCTGAGGGTCGTCATGGCGCGCCTTATCGTTCGCCTGCTGCTCACCCTGCTCCTGTTCAGCGGCATGGCGCAGGCTACCCATCACGAGGCCTCGTCCTATGCCCTGCTGGCACGGTCATCGGCCAGGCCGGCACCGCCTGCGCTCACGGACGAACAACGACAATGGCTCGAAAGCCGTCAGGAACTGGTGCTGGGTACCTCGGCACCGGACTACCCGCCGTTCGACATCACCAGTGGCGGCCGCGACTACCAGGGCCTTACCGCCGAGTACGCGAGCCTGATCGGCAAGGCCCTGCAGTTGCCCGTGCGGGTGCTGCGCTTTTCCAGCCGGCAGGCGGCGGTGGAGGCGCTGCGGCACGGTGATATCGACCTGCTTGGCAGCGCCAACGGCTATGAAGCGGCCAGCGATGGCCTGGCGCTGTCGCACCCCTATGCCATCGACCAACCGGTGCTGGTAACGCGGGAGGACGAAAGCCGGGCACTGGACATGGGCCTGGACGGCATGCGCCTGGGCATGCTCTACCATTACCTGCCCCGGCAGGAGGTGAAAAGCGCCTACCCCAAGGCCGAGCTGCTGGCCTTCGGCTCGTCCAGCCAGGCCCTGAATGCCGTGGCGTTCGGCCAGGCCGACGTGTTCATCGGCGATACCATTTCCACCCACTACCAGCTCAATCGCAGCCACCTGCCGCGCCTGCGCATGGCCAGTTTCGGCAAGCACGAAGCCATCGGCTTCGGGTTTGCCCTGCGCCAGCAGGACAGGCTGCTGATGGAATTGGTGAACGCGACCCTGGACAGCCAGACCCCAGCCATACGCGCCAGTATATTCAAGCGCTGGAGCGCCGGTAGCGACCTGCTGCTGACCGACCGCAGGCTGCAACTGACCGACGCAGAAGAACAATGGCTGCAGGACCACCCGGTGATGCGCGTGGCGATCGACGACACCGCTGCACCGGTCTCCTATTTCGATGGCTCGGGGCATTTTCGCGGTATCACCGCCGACCTGCTCGAACTCATTCGCCTGCGCACCGGCTTGCGTTTCGAAGTGCAGCGCGCCAGCGGCCTCGCCGACATGATTGCCCGCCTAAAGGATGGCCGCGCCGATGTGATCGCTGCATTGGCCAACGGCGGGGTAAGCGAAGACGACCTGCAAATCAGCCGGCCCTACCTGGAAAGCGCCTATGTACTGGTCAGCCGCAAGGACAAAAAGCCCTTCACCTCGCTCGAGCAACTGCAGGGGCATCGCATCGCCATTACCCGCTACAGTGCCATGGACGCCATGCTGTCGCGGCACTATCCACAAATCGGCTGGGTCGAGACCGAAAGCGCGTTCTATTCCATGGCGTTGCTCAACAGCGGTGCCGTCGATGCGGTGATCACCACCTTGATCGACGCCAACCACGCCCTGGCCGGCAACCCCGAACTGGTCATCCGGGCCACCGTCGGCAGCGAACCTGCCAACTTCGCCATGGCCACCAGTGCCTCGTCCCGGGCGCTGGTGTCGATCCTCGACAAGGCGCTGCTGAGCATCTCGCCGGAAGAACTGGGGGTAATCAACAACCGCTGGCGCGGCTTCAGCCTGCACGAGGATGGCAACGACCAGGGTTATCGCCGGCTGGCGATACAGGTGGTACTGGGCACCGCCGTGCTGTTGCTGCTGGCCTTGCTGTGGAACGCTCGCCTGCGCCTGCAGATTCGCCAGCGGCAACGCGCCGAACGGGCGCTGAACGACCAGTTGGCGTTCATGCGCGCCCTGCTCAACGGCACGCCCCACCCCATGTACGTGCGTGACCGCGAGGGCTGCCTGCAAAGCTGCAACTACAGCTACCTGGAAGCCGTGCAGGCCCGCTCCGACGAGGTCATCGGCAAACAACTGGAGGGCAGCCTGTTCGCCGATTGCGAGCAGACCCGGCAGATCCACGCCGATTACCTGAAGGTGATGGCCGAAGGCTCGCCACTGATCATGGACCGGCCGCTACGGATCAAGGGCCGCGAGATGACCATCTACCACTGGATTCTGCCATACCGCGACTCACTGGGTGAGGTGCAGGGCATCATCGGTGGCTGGATCGACATAAGCGATCGCCGCCATCTGGTCATGGAGCTGCGCCGGGCCAAGCAGCAGGCCGACGATGCCAACCGCGCAAAAAGCACGTTCCTGGCTACCATCAGCCACGAAATCCGCACCCCGATGAATGCAGTCATCGGCATGCTCGAGCTGGCAGTCAAACGTGCCGACCAAGGTCGGGTAGACCGCGGCGCGCTGGAGCTGGCCTACCATTCGGCCAAGGACCTGCTGGGCCTGATCGGCGATATCCTCGACATCGTGCGCATCGAGTCCGGGCACTTGTCCCTCGCCCCGGAGGCCGTCGACCTGGCGGCCCTGGTCGAATCGGTAGGGCGCATTTTCGAGGGCCAGGCGCGGCAGAAAGGCCTGGCCCTGGAGGTGATGATCGCGCCGGCCGCACGCTGCCATGCGCTGCTCGACCCCCTGCGTTTCAAACAGGTACTGTGCAACCTGGTGAGCAACGCTATCAAGTTCACCGAGCACGGCCAGGTGCGCATCTGCGTCAACGTGGTGGAGGACGGCACCAGTACCCCCGCAGTGCTGGAGCTGGAAGTGCGCGACAGTGGCATCGGCATCCACCCCGACGACCTGCAACGCCTGTTCAACCCGTTCATCCAGGCCAACCCGCATAGCCAAGGCGCCCGCGCGGGTACCGGCCTGGGCCTGGCCATCTGTCGCAACCTGTGCGAAATGATGGGCGGCAGCCTGACCATCAAGAGCCTGGAAGATGTCGGCACCCAGGTGCGCCTGAAGATGCCGCTGCAGCGGGTTGATGCCGCAGCGCAGCCGGCCCCGCTGATCGAGAACCTCGACGTGCCCGACCCACGGCTGAACGTGCTGGTGGTCGACGACCACCCGGCCAACCTGCAACTGATGGCACAGCAGCTTGGCTACCTGGGCCTGGAGCACACCAGCGCCCGCGACGGTCGCGAAGGCCTGGCTACCTGGCGGGCGGGCGATTTCGATGTGCTGGTGCTCGACTGCAACATGCCGCACATGAACGGCTATCAGCTGGCCACCGCCGTGCGCACCGAAGAACGCCATGGCAAGCGGCCGCGCTGCACCATTCTTGGCTACACCGCCAACGCGCAGCCGGAGGTACGCCGCAAGTGCCTGAGCGCCGGCATGGACGACTGCCTGCTCAAGCCTATCAGCTTGGCCACGCTCAGCCAGCGCCTGGCCGGCATCCACCCGCGCCGTCAGCAAAAACGGCGGCGCAAGCTGTACCAGCTGGACGGCCTTGCCGCAGTGGTCGGGCATGACCCGATCGACCGCCAGCGCTTCCTGCAGGCCTTGCAACAGAGCCTGCAGGCCGATCTGGCCACTTTGATGGCACTGCATCCGCAGCACGACAGCGCTGCCATTGCCGAACAGGCGCACAAGGTGCTCAGCGCCGCGCGGATGCTGGAAGCACCCGAGCTGATAACGGCCTGCGAAGCCCTGGAGGCCAGTGGCTTGCCCACCGCCCAGCTACGCCTACGGCGCCAGGCACTGGCGCGGCATATGTGCCGGGTAGAACGCGCCCTGGCCAAGGAACTGGCCACAGGTACCTGCACACAGGCAGGCAGCCAGGCGTGTTAACTGGTAGACTGCGCGGCGTTATTACCTAAGAGGATTGTTTCATGGCCACAAACCGCTCCCGTCGCCTACGCAAGAAGCTGTGTGTCGACGAGTTTCAGGAATTGGGCTTCGAGCTGAACCTGGAGTTCAAGGAAGATCTGGACGACCAGGCAATCGATGCTTTCCTCGACGCGTTCCTGGCAGAAGCCATGGATGCCAATGGCCTGGACTATGTAGGCGGTGACGATTTCGGCCTGGTGTGCTCGGTCAAACGCGGCTCGGTCAGCGAAGAACAGCGTGCAGCCGTTGAAGCCTGGCTCAAAGGCCGCAGCGAACTGACCAAGATCGAAGTCAGCCCGCTGCTGGACGCCTGGTATCCGGAAAAGCCGATCAACAAGGCCGAGTAATTCCGGCCCGGCTCGATCGCTGAAAAGGCCACCCCTACGGGTGGCCTTTTTTATTGGCGTGCTTTTCCGTCGAACGTGGCGCATCGTCGCTGCGCTTGGGGCATAATGCGTATTCTTTCATCCTGGGGCCATCATCCCTTACAGCCCCAATGCCCTTTTCCCTCGCCGTAGGGTATTTATTCATTATGATCAAAACGCTTCGTCCCCTCGTTCTTGCCGGCCTGTTGTTGCCACTCGCCCTGCCCAGCCAGGCCGCCGCCGTCAATACCACGCTGCCTGTCAAAGTGCAGCAGGCCCTCAAGGCCAACAAGCTGCAGGATTCGGCCCTGTCGCTGGTGATGCTGCCACTGGACGGCCCCGGCACACCGACCGTGTTCAATGCCGATGTCTCGGTGAACCCGGCCTCGACCATGAAACTGGTCACTACCTACGCCGCCCTCGAACTGCTCGGCCCGACCTTCCAGTGGAAAACCGAGTTCTACACCGACGGTACCCTGAGCAACGGTGTACTCAACGGTAACCTGTACCTCAAAGGTGGCGGCGACCCCAAACTGAACATGGAAAAACTGTGGTTGCTGATGCGTGACCTGCGCGCCAATGGCGTGCGCACCATCACCGGCGACCTGGTGCTGGACCGCAGCCACTTCGTGCAGCCCAACCTGCCGCAGTTCAACGACGATGGCGGCGATGAGAACAAGCCGTTCCTGGTCAAGCCCGACTCGCTGCTGGTCAACCTCAAGGCCCTGCGCTTCGTGGCTCGCAACGATGGCGGCAAGGTCACCATCGCGGTCGAACCGCCGATTGCCAGCATCCGCATCGACAACCAGGTCAAGGCCGTGGCCTCCAAACAATGCTCGGGAGATGTGCGCTACAACCCGGTGCAACAGGCCGATGGCATCAGCGTAACGGTCAGCGGCCAGCTGGGTGACGGCTGCAACTCGCAGACCTACCTGTCGCTGCTCGACCACCCGACCTACGCCGCCGGTGCCGTGCGCGCGATCTGGAACGAACTGGGTGGCAGCATCCAGGGTGGCGACCGCTTCGAGAACGTTCCCAAGGGCGCACGCCTGTTGGCCCGCGCCTTCTCGCCAGACCTGGTGGAAGTGATCCGCGACATCAACAAGTACAGCAACAACACCATGGCCCAGCAGCTGTTCCTGAGCCTTGGCGCGCAGTTCCGCACCGATGCCGATGGTGACGACGCCCGCGCCGCCCAGCGCGTGGTGCGCCAGTGGCTGGCGAAGAAAGGCATTACCGCACCGCACCTGGTGATGGAAAACGGCTCCGGCCTGTCGCGCGCCGAACGGGTCAGCACCCGGGAAATGGCCGCCATGCTGCAGGCCGCCTGGAAAAGCCCCTATGCTGCCGAGTTCATGAGCTCGATGCCGCTGGTGGGCATGGACGGCACCATGCGCAAGCGCCTGAAGCGCACCGCCATGACCGGTGAAGGGCACATCAAGACCGGCACGCTGAATACCGTGCGGGCGATTGCCGGCTTCAGCCGTGACAGCAACGGCCATACCTGGGCGGTGGCGGCGATCCTCAACGACCCGAAACCATGGGGCGCCTCGCAGGTACTCGACCAGGTGCTGCTGGACCTTTACCGCCAGCCGAAACTGGCCGGCAGCACGGCAGCCAACTGATCGTCAGCCAGTACCGGCCTCTTCGCGGCTAAAGCCGCTCCCACAGGTACATCACAGGTCTTGAACCCTGCGCTGTACCTGTGAGAGCGGCTTTAGCCGCGAAAGGGCCGGTACCGACAACCGCGAACGCTCAGGCCAACTCCCCCTCCACCCGGTCCCGCCCGCCCTGCTTGGCCGCATACACCCCTGCATCAGCCCGCAACAACAAGGCATCGGCCCCTTCCCCCGGTCGCCAGCCGGCCACACCAAAACTCGCGGTCACCTTACCCACGCCTTCCACTGGAACATCGCGCACCCCTTGCCACAGTTCCAGCGCCAGCAGCCGCGCCTGCTCGGCATCGCTACCCGGGCACAACACCATGAATTCCTCGCCACCCAACCGGCAGAACACATCGGTACGCCGTAGACGCTGGCCGATACGCAGGCACAGGCTGCGCAGCACGTGGTCGCCGGCGGCGTGGCCGAAGCGGTCGTTGATGCGCTTGAAGTGATCGATGTCAAGCATGATCACCGCCAGCGCCAGGCCGTCGCGCTGGGCCCGCTCCAGTTCGTACTTGAGCCGCTCCTGGAAATAGCGGCGGTTATGGATACCGGTCAGCGAGTCGGTCACCGACAGCGCACGCAACTCTTCCTCCACGCCCTTGAGGTCGGAGATGTCCGTCAGGTAGCCGTGCCACAAGGTGCAGCCCTGCTCGCCCACTTCCGGCGTCGCCTCGCCACGCACCCAGCGCAACCCGGCACGCGGCAGGCAGACACGGTATTCTTCGCGCCAGGGCGACAGGTGTTCTGCCGAGTAACGCACCGACCGGCGCACACGCTCCAGGTCATCCGGGTGGATGCGCTCGAACACCACCGTGGCATCCTCGCGCAACTGCTGCAGGTCGACTTCATAGATGTCGTACAGGCCCATGCTGGCGTACGGAAAGCAGGAATGGCCGTTGCCATCCAGGCGGTACTGGTAGATGCCCCCCGGTACCTCGGCACTGAGCTTCTCCAGAAGGCGGTCACGCGCCGCCAGCGCCTCATGCACCCGACGCCGTTCAGTGACATCGATGCAGATCGCCAGGTAGCCAATCCACAATCCGTGTTCATCGAGCATGGCGGTGACCAGCATGTTGGCCACCAGTTGGCTGCCGTCGGCGCGCACCAAGGTCCACTCCCCCGGCTCGGCGCCATGCTCCTGCACCGTTTCGGCAAACATGGCCTGGCCGCCTGCAATCGGCCGGCCGTAACGCAGGCTCAATGCATGGGCACGCCGGCTCAACTCCTCGGGCAGCACCAGGTCCTCCAGGCGCAGCTGGCCGATCGCCTCGCTGGCCGGGTAGCCGAGCATGCGCTCGGCGCCGGCGTTGAAGGTGCTGACCACACCCTTGAGGTTGGTGGCGATGATCGCCACTTGGGTTGCAGCATCCAGCACGCTGCGCAGCTGGTTGTGGGTGCCACGCAGGGACTGCTCGCTGACCCGCAGTTCGGCGGTGCGCTGCTCGACCAGGGCCAGGGCGCGCTGGCGCTGACTGAACAGGCTGTAGAGCAAGACGCTGAGCAGCAGGCTCAACAAGCCGCCAAGCAGGCTCACCGCCAACACCGCAGAGGAACGGTTGGCCTGCACGAAGGCCAGGCTCGGCCGGATACTCAGTTGGAAGTGGCGGTCAGCCAAGTGCAACAGTTGGTTGCTGGCCAGCTCCAAGGGTGCGAGCGGGTTCTGCGAATCGAACATCACTTCGGGGCCATTCCGCCCGGTGGGGTCGACGATGCGTACGACCAGGTTGTCGTCTGTCGCCACCGGGCGCCCGTCACTGGCAAGCTCACGCATGCTCAGCAAGGCCATTACATAGCCCACTGCCGAGCCGCGGGGGTTGGCATCGGAAAACACTGGCGCCACCATCAGCAGGCCACGCGCATCCGAGCTGGTATCGAACATGGCCAGCGGCTCGGACACCGCCATGCTGCCCGGCCCCAGCGCCCGCGCCAAAGCCGCCAGGGGCACCTCCTGGCCGGCGAGGTCCAGCCCATAGGGCAGCCCGGGCAATTCACCCGACTGGCTATAGAGTACCGGGAAGTAATGGTCGCGCTGGGGGGATGGGCGCCACTGGCCTTGCTCATCCTGGTCGCGGATCACATAGCCCGGGCCGGAATGCGCACTGGCCTGGCGCTCGAACTCGTCGCGTTGCGCGGCTTCGACACGCGGCGCCCAGGCGTAGGCCAGGGTCCGCTGCAGCAATGGGCGGGCGTAGCCGTCGAACTCGTGTGGAGTGATTGCGTTGGAAAAGCTGAAAAACCGCCGCAGCCCATCCAGGCGCTGCTGCTGTTCGTCAAACCGCTCGGCGATTAGGCTGAAACGCTCGCTGGCCAGCAACTCGAAGCGCTGACGCAGCTGCTGCTTGTAGAAGGTTTGCGCGGCAAGGGCCAGTACGCTCGTCAACAGGCCGCCCGCAACCAGGGCGACCAACGCCGCCCCCCAGGCGGGCACGGCCTCTGTGCACAGGCCAAGCAACCGCGCACGCACGCCACCCTTTGACATACACCCATCTCGTCACGTCAGCGTCCTGCGGATTATCTTGCCCTGCCCTCAGTTATAGCTATTGGCCATTAGCCGCGCAATGTACCTCGTCGCCTCACCGAAGCTGCAAACGCCAGGCCCGATGGATGCGGTTATTGCGGGCGAAGTCGGGGTCCAGCGTCTGGGCCGTGATTTCCTCCACCGCGTAACGTGCCATCAGGTGCTCGTCCAGCTGGAACTTGCGGAAGTTGTTGGAGAAGTACAGCACGCCACCGGGCGCCAGTCGGGCCATGGCCAGGTCCAGCAGTTGCACGTGGTCACGCTGCACGTCGAACACGCCTTCCATGCGCTTGGAGTTGGAGAAGGTCGGCGGGTCGATGAAGATCAGGTCGTAGCTGTCGCGGTTGCCTTCCAGCCAGGCCATCACATCGCCCTGCTCCAGGCGGTTGCGCTCGGAGAAGCCATTGAGCGCCAGGTTTCGCCGCGCCCAGTCCAGGTAGGTTTTCGACAGGTCGACGCTGGTGGTGCTGCGCGCGCCACCCTTGGCTGCATGCACGGTGGCCGTGGCGGTGTAGCAGAACAGGTTGAGGAAGCGCTTGCCAGCGGCTTCGCGCTGGATGCGCATGCGCATCGGGCGATGGTCGAGGAACAGGCCGGTATCGAGGTAGTCGGTGAGGTTGACCAGCAGCTTGACGCCACCTTCGCTCACTTCCTGGAAGCGGCCCTCGGTAGCCTGGCGCTCGTACTGGCGCGTGCCGCTCTGCCGCTCGCGACGCTTGAGCACCACACGCTGCGGCGCAATGCCCAGGGCCTGCGGGATCGCTGCCAGCGCGTCGAGCAGGCGCGCCTGGGCCTTGTCCGGGTCGACCGAACGTGGCGCGGCGTATTCCTGTACGTGCACCCAGTCCTGGTACAGGTCGACCGCCAGGGCATACTCGGGCATGTCGGCATCGTACAAGCGGTAGCAATCGACCTGCTCGCGGCGAGCCCACTTGCCCAGTTGCCTGAGGTTTTTCTGCAGGCGGTTGGCGAACATCTGCGCCCCTTCCGACAGGCGCGCCGGCTCGCTGGCCAGCGCTGCCTGCTGGCGGATTTCCGCGCCTTCAGGCTGCGCCTCGCGGCGCTCGCCGGTGACGAACTGGTCAGGCTGCACCTTGAACAGCAGCAGCTTGCACGGCAAGGCGCCGTTCCAGAATGCATACTGCTTGTGGCTGCGAATACCCATGCGCTTGCCCAGCTGCGGCGCGCCGGTGAACACCGCCGCCTCCCAGCCCATGCAGGCCTGGCGCAGGCGCTCGCCGAGGTTCTGGTAGAGGTACAGCAGGCTGGCTTCATCACCCAGGCGCTCGCCATAGGGCGGGTTGCTGATGACCAGGCCTTTCTGGTTCTGGTCCGGGCGCGGCTCGAAGGTGCTGACCTCGCCCTGGTAGATCTTCACCCAGTCGCCCAGGCCGGCACGCTCGACGTTGTTGCGGCCTGGCTGGATCAGCCGCGGGTCGGCCTCGTAGCCACGGATCCACAGCGGTGGCTTGGCCAGGCCGGCCTGTGCCCGCGCCTGCGCTTCGTCATGCACCTTGCGCCACAACGCCGGCACATGGCCGAGCCAGGCACTGAAGCCCCAGCGTTCACGCTTGAGGTTGGGCGCGATATCGGCAGCGATCATCGCCGCTTCGACCAGGAAGGTACCCACACCGCACATCGGGTCGGCCAGTGCGCCACCTTCAGCGGCAATGCGCGGCCAGCCGGCGCGGATCAGTACTGCCGCCGCCAGGTTTTCCTTCAGCGGCGCGGCGCCTTGCTGCAGGCGGTAACCACGCTGGTGCAGGCTGTGCCCGGAGAGGTCGAGGGACAGAATGGCTTCGCCACGGTCCAGGCGCAGGTGCACGCGCACATCAGGGTCGATCTTTTCCACCGATGGGCGCAGGCCTTCGCGGTTGCGCAGCTTGTCGACAATCGCATCCTTGACCTTCAGCGCACCGAAGTGGGTGTTGTCGATGCCCGAACCATGACCGCTGAACTCCACCGCCAGGGTGCCGTCGGCTGCCAGGTGATCGGCCCAGTCGACCGCATGCACACCGTCGTAGAGGTCGTCGGCGTTCTTCATGGAGAAGCGCTTGAGTACCAGCAGCACTCGGTTGGCCAAGCGTGACCACAGGCACAGGCGGTACGCGGTTTCCATGTCGGCGGCGCCGCGAATGGCCGAGGTGTGCTCACGCACGTCGTCCAGGCCGAGGCCCCGGGCCTCTTCGGCAAGCAGGCCTTCAAGGCCTTTGGGGCAAGTGAGGTAAAGTTCGAAACGGTCCGACATGAGTAATCCAGCGCCTTGGGCTATTTGACTGACGGGGCAACGCATCACCCCGCGATGTTTGCCCGCACACCTTTCCAGCAGGCGTGCGGGTGGCCTTTCCCGGCACGCGAGTGCGCGATGAAAGGCCGGGCCGCCTGACCGATCTGCGCTTGGCCCAGTGGCAAAGACAGCTTAGATCATCAGGCAGTACGAAAAATTCTGGCGATACCGGGGCCGATGTGACCCTTCGTCGCATTTCAAATTATTTCTGTCATCTGCAAGCACCGCTGGCGAAATGACGTCAATGATCGGCAAACCCCGATCATAGCGGGCTCAACGCTAAACAAGGTTGAGTCGCATTTATTTACTTATCCCCTCACCCTTGGAAAGGTTACGTGCTTATGACAAATCGATCATTCACACCGTGACTCGCATTCGATAGAACTGGTCTCAGGCCACTTCGCAACGAGGTGGCACTTTCAGCTCGCCACGCCGGCAGCGAGCGCACACCGGCAGAAAGACTCTGCCCGGCCTCGGAGAGGCCGACGGGACATTACAGTCAACAAGTGAGGGCAACACCCTATGAGAAGACTTAAGCGTGATCCGTTGGAAAGAGCATATTCACGTGGCTACCAATACGGGGTCACCGGCAAATCCCGCGAACTTTGCCCCTTCAATCTTCCTTCTGTTCGCCAAGCCTGGATCAACGGCTGGCGCGAAGGTCGCGGTGATAACTGGGACGGAATGACTGGCACCGCTGGCATCCATAGACTCAACGAAAATCACGCCGTTGGCTGAACGAGGACACTGAATTCGATTCACCATGCACGCCCTATCCGGGCGGCGGGCGAAGGCCCAGGGGCCCCTTGATGGGGCCCTTTTTTATGCCTTGGCAAATGTTATCAAATGCACCGGCCCTTTCGCGGGTAAACCCGCTCCCACAGATGCCCTGCTGCCTTCAAGCGCTGTGCAATACCAGTAGGAGCGGGTTTACCCGCGCATTGGCCTGTCAGGTTACCTGGACATTGCTGCGATAGCGTCCACCGCCTCGCGAATCAACGCCGGCCCCTTGTAAATGAAGCCGGAGTATATCTGCACCAGGCTCGCCCCGGCAGCGATTTTCTCGGCGGCATGGCGGCCTTCGGTAATGCCACCCGCGGCAATGATCGGCAGCTTGCCGCCCAGCTCACCCGCCAGCACCTTGACGATATGGGTGCTCTTCTCCAGCACCGGCGCGCCCGACAGGCCGCCCGCCTCGCCACCGTACGGCAGCCCTTCGACACCTTCACGCCCCAGCGTGGTGTTGGTGGCGATCACCGCATCCATGCCCGATTCCATCAGTGCGGCGGCCACCAGGGCGGTTTCTTCATCGCTCATGTCCGGGGCAATCTTGATTGCCAGCGGCACGCGCTTGCCATGCGTGCCGGCCAGCTGCTCGCGGCGCTCGGCCAGGGCATCGAGCAACTGCTTGAGCGAATCGCCGAACTGCAGACTGCGCAGGCCCGGGGTGTTTGGCGAACTGACGTTGACCGTGATGTAGCTGGCGGCGGTGTACACCTTGTCCAGGCAGATCAGGTAGTCATCGACGGCACGCTCCACCGGAGTGTCGAAATTCTTGCCGATGTTGATGCCCAGCACGCCGTTGTAACGCGCAGCCCGCACCCGGCCAAGCAGGTGATCAACGCCCAGGTTGTTGAAGCCCATGCGGTTGATGATGGCCGTAGCCTCCGGCAGGCGGAACAGCCGTGGCTTGGGGTTGCCCGGCTGCGGGCGCGGGGTGACGGTGCCGATTTCGACGAAGCCGAAGCCCAGCTGGGCGAAACCGTCGATGGCCGCGCCGTTCTTGTCCAGGCCGGCCGCCAGGCCCACCGGGTTGGCGAAGTTCAAGCCCATGACCGTAACCGGCAAAGCCGCCGGCTGCTTGCACAGCATGCCGTTGAGGCCGAGACGGCCACCGGCGCCGATCAGGTCCAGGGACAGGTCGTGGGAGGTTTCCGGGGAAAGCTTGAACAGCAGCTGGCGGGCCAGGGTATACATGGGCGGGCAAGGCTCGGGGTGAGTGAGGGGGCGATTATAGCCAGCGTGGGGCTGGCATGACAGCAAATCGTGGGGCTGCTGCGCAGCCCATCGCCGGCAAGCCGGCTCCCACAGGGACAACACAAGGGCTGAAACCTGCGCTGTACCTGCGGGAGCTGGCTTACCGGCGATGAAGCCAGATGGCACATCGGTTGCACCGAAGAAGCCCACAGCCTTATCAGTACGGGCGAGGAACCTTGTGAACACTGTACCCCGAGCAACGCCCCTGGCCTGGGTCAACGGCAGCGACGCGCCGGAAAAGCCCAGCCTGAACATCGGCTACATGGCCCTGACCGACTGCGCCTCGGTGGTAGTCGCCGCCACCCAGGGCTTCGCCCAGCAGCACGGCCTTACCCTCAACCTCAAGCGCCAGGGTTCCTGGGCCGGGCTGCGCGACAAGCTGGTCAGCGGCGAGCTGGATGCCGCGCACTGCCTGTATGGCCTGGTCTACGCCGTGCACCTGGGCATCGGCGGTGTACCGGCCAGTGCCATGGCCGTGCTCATGGGGCTGAACCAGAACGCCCAGGCCATCAACCTGTCCCCGGCCCTGCAACGCAAAGGCGTGACCAACCCTGAAGCATTGGCGCGCCTGGTGCACCAGCATGGCGCACGCCTCACCTTCGCCCAGACCTTCCCCACCGGCACCCACGCCATGTGGCTGTATTACTGGCTGGCCAGCCAGGGCATCCACCCACTGCGCGATGTCGACAGCGTGGTGGTGCCGCCGGCGCAAATGGCCGCGCATATCCAGGCCGGGCGCATCGACGGCTTCTGCGTGGGCGAACCCTGGGCCGCCGATGCAGTGGCCACGGGCCAAGGCTTCACCCTGGCCACCAGCCAGTCGATCTGGCCGGACCACCCGGAAAAGGTCCTGGCCTGCGCCCGCACCTTCACCGAACAATACCCCAACAGCGCCCGCGCGCTGATCAAGGCGGTCCTCGCGGCCAGCCGCTTCATTGAGCAAAGCCCGGAAAACCGCCGCAGCACTGCGCAACTGCTCAGCGGCAGCGCCTACCTGGACACCCCGCTGGCGAGTATCGAACCGCGCCTGCTCGGCAGCTATCACGATGGCCTGGGCAACCACTGGCAAGATCCGCACGCCCTGCGCCTGCACGACCACGGCCGGGCCAACCTGCCGTACCTGTCCGACGGCATGTGGTTCATGACCCAGTTCCGCCGCTGGGGCCTGCTGCGCGAAGACCCCGACTATCTCGGCGTGGCACGCCAGGTCCAGCAGTTGGCACTCTATGGCGAGGCAGCGCAAAGCCTGGGCGTGGCCTGCCCCGAGCAGCCGATGCGCAGCAGCCTGTTGATCGACGGCAACCGCTGGGACGGCAGCGACCCCTACGGTTATGCCCGCAGTTTCAGCCTGCATGCCCTGGGCGACCTGCCCGATGCCCGTGTCGGCGCGTGAGGGGGACCACCATGTTGCGCATCCTGCTGATCGACGACACCCGGAGCAAACTCGGCCGCCTCAAGGCGGCATTGAGCGAGGCCGGCTTCGAGGTCATCGAAGCGCCAGACCTGACCATCGACCTGCCCGCCTGCGTCGAAACGGTGCGCCCGGACGTAGTGCTGATCGATACCGATTCACCAGACCGCGATGTGATGGAACAGGTGGTGCTGGTCAGCCGTGACCAGCCGCGGCCCATCGTGCTGTTCACCGACGAGCACGACCCCGGGGTGATGCGCCAGGCGATCCAGGCGGGGGTCAGCGCCTACATTGTCGAAGGCATCCATGCCGCGCGGCTGCAGCCGATCCTGGACGTGGCCATGGCGCGTTTCGAAAGTGACCAGGCGCTGAAGGCGCAGCTGCTTGCTCGCGACCAGCAACTGGCCGAGCGCAAGCGCATCGAGCAGGCCAAGGGTTTGCTGATGAAGATGAAGGACTGCAACGAAGAGCAGGCCTACACCCTGATGCGCCGCCAGGCCATGAGCCGGCAGCAGAAGCTGATCCAGGTGGCCGAGCAGATCATTGCCATGCACGAGATGCTGGGGTGACGGGACTGGCATGAGACTTTCACAGGCAACAAAAATGTCATGCCAGCCTCTGCCAACAGTTGCCCCATGTCTTGAGTTGGCCCATCTCTTGCTGAACAAATATCACCGGTAGCCAACGGCGGTTGCCCCACTTAATCCCCGACAAAGACGTCGCTCTCCCCTCCACCCCCGTGGAGCGGGTAGCGGCGTCTTTTTCGTTCCGCTGCATTGCCGAGTGAGGTGTTCGATGAGTACCAGCTTCTGGAAATCCGGGCATGTGCCCACGCTGTTCGCCGCGTTCCTGTACTTCGACCTCAGCTTCATGGTCTGGTACCTGCTTGGCCCACTGGCAGTGCAAATTGCCGCCGATCTGCAACTGAGCGCACAACAACGGGGCCTGATGGTGGCCACGCCGATCCTGGCCGGGGCGGTGCTGCGCTTCGCCATGGGTGTGCTGGTCGACCGCCTGTCGCCCAAGACCGCCGGGTTGATCGGCCAGGTGGTAGTCATCGTCGCCCTCGCCGCTGCCTGGCACCTGGGCGTGCATAGCTATGAACAAGCGCTGCTGCTGGGCGTGTTTCTCGGCTTTGCCGGCGCTTCGTTCGCCGTGTCACTGCCGCTGGCCTCGCAGTGGTACCCGCCACAGCACCAAGGCAAAGCCATGGGCATTGCCGGTGCCGGCAACTCCGGCACGGTGTTCGCCGCCCTGCTGGCCCCGGCGCTGGCTGCAGGCTTTGGCTGGAACAATGTGTTCGGCTTTGCGCTGATCCCGCTGTCGCTGGCCCTGGTGGTATTCGCCCTGCTGGCACGCAATGCTCCGCAGCGGCCCAAGCCAAAAGCCATGGCCGACTACCTCAAGGCCCTGGGCGACCGTGACAGCTGGTGGTTCATGTTCTTCTACAGCGTCACCTTCGGTGGCTTCATCGGCCTGGCCAGCGCCCTGCCCGGCTATTTCAGCGACCAATATGGCCTGAGCCCGGTCACCGCCGGCTACTACACCGCCGCCTGCGTGTTCGCCGGCAGCCTGATGCGCCCACTCGGCGGCGCCTTGGCCGACCGCTTCGGCGGCATCCGCACCCTGCTGGGCATGTACAGCGTGGCAGCCATCTGCATCGCGGCGGTCGGCTTCAACCTGCCCAGCGCAGCCGCCGCACTGGCGCTGTTCATCAGCGCCATGCTCGGCCTGGGCGCCGGCAATGGCGCGGTGTTCCAGCTGGTGCCGCAACGCTTCCGCCAGGAGATCGGGGTGATGACCGGGCTGATCGGCATGGCCGGCGGCATCGGAGGCTTCCTGCTGGCGGCCGGGCTTGGCACCATCAAGCAGCACACCGGCGACTACCAACTGGGGCTGTGGCTGTTCGCCAGCCTGGGCTTGCTGGCCTGGTTCGGCCTGCACGGCGTGAAACAGCGCTGGCGCACCACCTGGGGCTCGGCTGCGGTTACCGCGGCGCGGGTCTGAGGCACAGCCATGAGCCTGCAACTGAGCTTTGCCCAGGCCAGCGCCACCGGGCCACGCGAGGAAAACCAGGACGCCCTGCGCCTGGTTACCCCGGCGCCGGAGCTGGCCGCCAGCAAGGGCTACCTGTTCGCCCTCGCCGACGGCGTCAGCCAATGTGCCGATGGCGGCCTGGCAGCCCGGGCCAGCCTGCAGGCGCTGGCCCTGGACTACTACGCTACCCCCGCAACCTGGAGCGTGCCCCAGGCTCTCGACCGCCTGCTGCTGGCGCAGAACCGCTGGCTGCGTGCCCAAGGTAACGGCCAGCCATTGCTGACCACCCTCAGCGCGCTGGTGCTGCGTGGCCGGCGCTTTACCCTGGCACACGTAGGCGACTGCCGCGTGTATCGCTGGCACGCCGGGCGCCTGCAGTGCCTGAGTAAAGACCATGTGTGGGACCAGCCCGGCATGCAGCATGTGCTCAAGCGCGCGCTGGGCCTGGACCAGCAGCTGCTGGTGGATTATCTGGAAGGCGAGCTGCAGCCAGGCGAGCGTTTTCTGTTGCTGAGTGATGGCGTATGGGCCAGCCTGGGCGACCAGCACATCCAGGCGGTGCTGCGCGAGCAACCCGACCTGCAACTGGCCGTCGACACCCTGGTCGCCAGCGCGCACTTCAACGGCAGCCAGGACAACGCCAGCGCCTTGCTGGTGCAGGTCGAGCAACTGGGCACAGCCAACCTGGGTGACACCCTGGCGCAGTTGCAGCAATGGCCGGTGCCCGGCCCGCTGCGTGAGGGCCAGGCCATCGATGGCTGGCAAGCCGAAAAGCTGCTTTCGCACAGCCGCCAGTCACTGCTGTACCGGGTGCGCGATGGCCAGGGCCAAGCCTGGCTGCTGAAGACCCTGCCCGCCGCACGCGAGCAGGAGCCCGGCGCAGCACAAGGGCTGTTGCTGGAAGAGTGGTTCCTGCGCCGGGTCGCTGGCCGGCACTTCCCCGAACTGCACGCAGCCAGCCAGCGCCAGCACCTGTACTACGTGATGCGCGAATACCCCGGCCAGAGTCTGGCGGCGCTGCTGGCCGAACACGGCCCGCTGCCCATGCCGCAGTGGCTGGAGCTGGCCCGGCAACTGCTGCAGGCGGTCGGCGTACTGCACCGGCGCAACCTGCTGCACCGCGACATCAAGCCAGAGAACCTGCACCTGGGCAGCGATGGCCAGCTGCGCCTGCTGGACTTCGGCCTGGCTTACTGCCCGGGCCTGTCCGAAGACCCGCAGCATGAGTTGCCGGGCACACCGTCATACATTGCCCCGGAAGCGTTCGACGGCCTGCCGCCCAGTCCACGCCAGGACCTGTATGCCGTGGGCGTAACGCTCTATCACCTGCTGACCGGCCACTATCCGTACGGCGAGGTGGAGGCCTTCCAGCGGCCGCGCTTCGGTCAGCCGGTCAACGCCGCACGCTACCGCCCCGACCTGCCGGAGTGGCTGCAGCACAACCTGCAGCAGGCGCTGGCAGCCGACCCGGCGCAACGCTTCGAAACCGCCGAACACTGGTTGCTGCTGCTCGAACGTGGCGACCGCCAGGAACTGCCCAGCCGGCCACGGCCATTGCTGGAGCGCGAGCCGTTGAAGGTCTGGCGCACCCTGGCCCTGCTGTCCTTGCTGTTCAACCTGATATTGCTGCTCACCCTGCTCAAGGGCTGAACGCGCCTTGCCGATGAGGAAACCCTGATGAATGCAAAAGTCTGGCTGGTTGGTGCTGGCCCTGGTGACCCCGAACTGCTCACCCTCAAGGCTGTACGCGCCTTGCAGCAAGCCGCCGTGGTGATGATCGACGACCTGGTCAACCCGGCGGTGCTGGAGCATTGCCCGCAGGCCCGGGTGATTGCCGTGGGCAAGCGCGGCGGCTGCCGCTCTACGCCGCAGGCGTTCATCCAGCGCCTGATGCTGCGCCATGCGCGGCAAGGGCGCTGCGTGGTACGGCTCAAGGGCGGCGACCCGTGCATCTTCGGCCGTGGCGGTGAAGAGGCGCTGTGGCTGCAGGGACATGGCATCGAGGTGGAAGTGGTCAACGGCATCACCGCCGGCCTGGCCGGCGCCACGCAATGCGGGATTTCCCTGACCTCACGGGGTGTGAGCCGAGGCGTGACGCTGGTCACGGCACATACCCAGGACGACAGCGAGCTGAACTGGGCGGCCTTGGCCCAGGGCGGGACGACGCTGGTGGTGTACATGGGCGTGGCCAGGCTGGAGCAGGTACGCCAAGGGTTGCTGGACGGCGGCATGGCACCGGGGATGCCGGTGGCGATGATCGAGAATGCATCGTTGCCACAGCAGCGGGAGTGCAGGAGCGATGTGCGGGGGATGGTGGAGGATGCGCGGAGGTTTGGCTTGCGTAGCCCGGCGATATTGGTGATTGGGGAGGTGGTTGGGGAACAGGTGGTTCAGGAATTGGTGGCAATTGCAGGATGATACAGTGCCTGTAAAGGCCCCTTCGCGGGCTTGCCCGCTCCCACAGGTTCGTCGTATCCCGCAGGCTATGCGCAATCTCTGTGGGAGCGGGCAAGCCCGCGAAAGGGCCGGCACACACACCACAAATCCCAGGCAAAGAAAAACCCGGCCGAGGCCGGGTTTTTCATCAAGCTTCAAACCAATTACTTGGCCTGGGCTTCTACCTGAGCTTCAACGCGACGGTTGATAGCGCGGCCTTCTTCGGTGGCGTTGTCGGCAACCGGACGGGTTTCGCCGTAGCCAACCGAGTCAACACGGCTGGATTCTACGCCGTACTGCTGGGTCAGGACCTGCTTGACAGCGTTGGCACGACGCTCGGACAGCTTCTGGTTGTAAGCGTCTGGGCCGACGGAGTCAGTGTGACCTTCCACGGTGGTGGTGGTCTGTGGGTACTGCTTCATGAAGTCAGCCAGGTTCTTGATGTCGCCGTAGCTGTTTGGCTTGACGACCGACTTGTCGAAGTCGAACTTGACGTCCAGCTCAACGCGAACGACTTCGGCAACAGCCGGGCAGCCATCGGCGTCAACGGTAACGTTGGCCGGGGTGTCAGGGCACTTGTCGACGTTGTCGCAAACGCCGTCGTTGTCGGAGTCGGAGCACACTTCGGCAACTGGAGCCGGAGCGACTTCAGCTTGCTTCGGGCTACCGCCGAAGTTCAGACCAACACCAACGGTCGGACCCCACTCGGTGTTGCCGTTGTCGATGTTGTACATGGCTTCTACGCCGGCACGGGCGAAGAACATGTCGGTGATGTACCACTTGGCGCCAGCGCCAACGTTGGCGAAGGTGGAGTGGTCGCGGCCGCTACGAGTGGCCTGACCCAGGCTCTCGTGAGCGAAACCGGCGGAAACGTACGGACGCAGAGCGTCGCCCACGGTACCGAAGTGGTAGGTGGCGTCGAGCTTGGTCTTGGAACCTTTGATGTCTTTGTTGAAGACTTCACCACGAGCGTTGTGGGTCTCGTTGTAGCCGAGGTCCAGGGAAACGTCGTCGGTCAGGAAGTAGCCCAGGCGAACACCAGGATTGGTGCCGTCGTTCTTGAAGTTACGTTCGCTGTCGTAGTACTGCTTGGTAACGTTGCCTTCGATTTCTACAGCGCCTTGGCCTTGAGCCAGAACGCCGAAAGAAGTAGCAGCGACGAGCGAGCCAATGGCCAAGCCCAAGGTGTTTTTCAATTTCATCCGTTAAATCCCCATCTGGTGATAGTTAAGCAGTCCCACCACAAACAAGGGGGACAACTCGACGGCTAGTCTAGCAGAACTCGCCGGTTCGTTAGAGATATTTGCAGGCCACTAAGTTTCATCGAGGCCGGCAAATTTCTCCCGAAGCTTGTCTAGCGCGCGCTTGTAGCGCATTTTCGTGGCGCTCAGGCCCATGTGCATGATGTCGGCGATTTCCTGAAATTCCAGCTCTGCGACAAAACGCAGCACCAGGATTTCCCGGTCAATCGGGTTCACATGCACCAGCCATTTGTCCAGCCCGCCTTTTTCTTCCGGCTTCGGAGCCTTGTCTTCGGACGCCTCTTCCACAGGGTCCAGACTCAAGGCATCCATCAACCGACGTTTACGGCGCTCCTTGCGGTACTGGGTAATGCATTCGTTGTAGGTGATGCTGTAGAGCCAGGTCTTGAACTTGGACTTACCCTCGAAGTTCTTCAGCCCGTACAGCACTTTCAACATGACTTCCTGACAGACATCGTCCGCGTCACGGTCGTTCCCCAGATAACGCGCACAGACGTTGAACAGGGTCCGTTGGTAGCGCCGCATGAGCTCCTCATAGGCGCGGGTAACGTGGTACAGCTCCTCATGCGAACGCGCCACCAACTCTTCGTCGGTGAGCTCGCGGGGGTCATAACGCATGGGCGGCGAATGAACTTTATTCAAAACGGATCTGGCCGACAGTCAGGTCAATGTCGCCGCGCGACCCCGTGGGTCGATTTTCGCGGCGGCATACATTAACAGCTTTGTGCGGTTAGCGGCTATTGACTCGCTGTTCAAGCAGCTCGCGGTTGGACAGCGACACCAGTTCGCCATCATCGGTCAGCAGTGTCGTCTTCACCGTACCGATCTCCTCGATATGCCCTTCGACCTCTCCAATCCGCACCTGCTGGCCCACCTGGTACAGCTCGCGCACGTAGATGCCGGCCAGAATCTGCCCGGCGATTTCGCGGCTGCCAAGGCCCATTGCCAGTGCAACGGCCAGACCAACGGTAATCAGCCCGATCACGATCACATGGTTCAGCAGGTCGGTCTTCACCTCCAGCTGGCTGATGGCCACCGAGATGCTGATGATGATCACCAGGCCCTGGGTGATACGCCCCAGGCCCGCCGAGTATTCCAGGCCGATGCCTTCGGCAGCGCCGCGCACCAGGCCGTTGGCCACCTGGGCCAGCAGCACGCCGGCCAGCAGCACCAGGGCTGCGCCGAACACCTTCGGCAGGTACAGGGCGAGCATGTCGAGGGTTGCCGAAACCCGCTCCAGGCCCAGCGATTCAGCAGCCGAGACCAGGAAGATGAGCAGCACGAACCAGTAGACGATCTTGCCGATCAGGGTCGAGATCGGTACCTGGATACCGACCCGGCCGAGCATCTTGGTCAGGCCGGTGCCGGCCATCAGGCGGTCCAGGCCGAACTTGGCCAGCAGTTTGGACAGCAGCGTGTCGAGCAGCTTGGCCACCACGAAACCGAGCAGCACCACGACCAGCGCGCCGAACAGGTTGGGGATGAAGTTCGCTACCTTGGTCCAAAGGGCAGTCATGGCGGTGACCAGGCTCTGGGTCCAGAGATCGAGTTCCATATTCAATCGGCCTTATCTGCTTTGCTGCCGTTGGCAGCGTTGCGGGAAGAGTGTCGACGCACCGGCGCCACATGCGCCGCGCCATTGTTCACGGCGATCAGCAGCGCCTGGCTCCAGCGGCCAAGCAGGCTGAACAGATCACCTGCGCCAACCTGGCGGTTGGCGGTTTTCAGCACGCGACCCAGGCAAGCGGCGTCGTCCCGGTCATCCCGGTCATTGCCGGAGGGTGACGCCTTGAGCAGGTCGCGCAGGGATTCTTCAAACGGATCGTGCATGGGCACCTCGCGCAGTGTCAGTCAGAGACGAGATGGCCGGGCGATGGGTCACACATCGCATTGGGACGAGTGTTTCAAAATGAATGCGTGCCCGCGAAGAGGCCAGAACAGGCAGAACATTTCTAGACCCACCGCAACCGCCGGAACAGCCACCACTGCCCCACCGCCAGCCCCAGCACGATGATGCAGGCAAACAGGAAGCCATAGGGGTTTTCCGCCCCCGGGATGCCCCCGACATTGATGCCCAGCAGCCCGGTGATGAAGCTCATGGGCAGGAAGATGCAGGTGATGATGCCGAAGCGGTACATGGTGCGGTTCATCCGCTCGCTGCGCCGGCGATCCTGGCTTTCCAGCACCAGTGCGGCCCGCTCGCGGGTCAGCTCCAGCTCTTCGAGGTAGCGGATCAGGCTATTGTTCAGCTCGTTCCAGTAATCGGCGTCGGCATCGACGAACCAGCTCCATTTGCTACGCGACAGCTGGGCGTAGATCTCCCGCTGAGGAGCAAGGAAACGCCGCAGACCGGCGGCACGCCGGCGGATCTGCTGCAGGCAGCCGTTCTCCGGAGTGTACCGTTCGTCGGATTCAACCTTTTCTTCCTCCAGGTCGACCAGTTCGGACAGGTCGCTTACCAGGCCCTGAACCTTTTCGGTCAGCAGTTCGCCCATCAGCAGCAACAGCTCGGAAGCCGATTTCGGGCCCCTGCCCTCTTCAAGCTGCTGGAGAATCTCGTCACTGGCGCGCAACGGCCGCAGGCGCAGCGAGATGACCCGCTGCGCCTCGGCGAAGATGCGCACCGAGACCATGTCCTCGGGCTCTGCACCCGGGTTGAGGTTGACCCCGCGCAGGAACAGCAACAGCTGCTCATCGGCCATGGGCAGCAGGCGCGGCCGGGTGTTTTCTTCCAGCAACAGCTCGCAGGCGAACGCACTCAGGCCGCTGTCGCGCAGCAGCCAGGTGCGGGTTTGCGGATGGCTGCGGTCCCAGTGCAGCCACAGGCTCTGCTCGGGTTGCAGTTGCAAGTCGTCCAGCTCGGTACGGGCAATAGAGCGCGCGCCGCCTTTGCCATCGAGCACCAGGGCGTGTACCAGCCCCCACTGCGCGTTGTCTTCCTCGAACATCAAAGCTCCATCAGCGCGGGCGGCGCATCACGCCGGCATTTTCAGCGGGCTTGGCGAGACCAGCACGCCATTGTTGTCTGCATACACGTACTCGCCCGGGCGGAAGGTCACCCCGGCGAAGGTCACTGGCACGTTGAGCTCGCCGATGCCGCGCCTGTCGGTCTTCATCGGGTGGCTGGCCAGGGCCTGCACGCCGACGTTGGTCTGGATCAGCACGTCGACGTCACGCACGCAGCCATAGATCACCAGGCCTTCCCAGCCGTTTCTGGCAGCCTTTTCGGCAAGCATGTCACCGAGCAGTGCTCGACGCAGCGAGCCACCACCATCCACGACCAGGACCTTGCCCTTGCCATCGAGCTCGACCTGCTCCTTGACCCGCGAGTTGTCTTCGAAGCACTTGATGGTGACGATCTGGCCGCCGAACGAATCGCGGCCGCCGAAATTGCTGAACATCGGTTCCAGCACCTGCACCAGGTCAGGGTAGGCGTCACACAGGTCGGGCGTTACGTAATGCTGCATGGGAAGCTCCTGTCAGTCACAACGAAAGCGGGTATCGTCCAAGGCTACACCGTAGAGCCCATTGCAGTCATCCGGGACCAGGCAGTCAGTTGTGTTTTGCCTGTTTCGGCCCTTTCGCGGGCACGCCCGCTCCCACATGGACCTCACAGCATTTAGCCCCTGTGTGATCCCTGTGGGAGCGGGCGTGCCCGCGAAAGGGCCAGTACAGGCAACGCAAATTCAACCGGCGGGCACAGGCTCCACCATCACCGTGGACGCATGCACCGGCACCAGCGGATCCCGCAGCCAACGCTCCACCAACGGCCACACCTGCACCTGCGCGGCCTTGCTCACCAGCATGTCGACATGCCCGAAAGCCTCGAACCCTTCCTCGCGCCCCAGCCGCAGAAATTGCTTGCGCTCGCCGCCCAACTGCTCGAACAGCTTGCGACAGGCCCACACCGGGTCCTGGAAATCCCCCGCGCCAGCCACGGCCAGCAGCGGCACATCCACCTCGGCCAGCCCCGCCCACCAGTCGTTCTGCTTGTCGCCAAAACGTCCGAACAGGCCATGCCAGCGCATGCTCTCCAGCGCCAGGCCGATCGGCTCGTCCTCCGGCCCACGCTTGAAGCGCGGCCCGGAAATCTGCCCCCAGCGCTTGAGCAGCAGCTTCGCCCCCCACGTCAGTGGCGGTACCTTCAACGGCCAGTACACGCGGCTGATCTGGGTACCGAACAGCGCCACGCTGGCCACCTGCTCGGCAGCCAGAAAGCCACCGCCCAGCGCTGCCACCAAGGTCGTACCCCCAAGGAGTGGCCGACCCAGTGCGGCGCCTGCCCCGACTGCTCGCGCACGAAAGCCGCAATCAGCGGCAGGTCATCGCGGGCATAGGCAGCAACGCTGTTGTGCTTCCAGTCATGGTTGCGCGGCGACAGGCCATGGCCGCGCATTTCCGGGATCCACACATCGAAGCCCGCGCGAGCGAGATAGGCCCCCAGGCCAACCCCTTTGGGCGAATACCAGAAGCGGCGGTTGGAGAAGCTGCCGTGCAGGAGAACGACCGGCACGCCCTGGGCCTGGTCCTGATCGGCCAGCCCCAGACGGGTGACAGCCAGCTCGACGCTGGGGTCAGGGCTGTTGCCGGCCTTGATCCGGTACACGTCTTCGCTGAGGTCGCCGCGGCGTTCGGCACTGAGCAGGGCCACGGGGAATAGAGTGCTGCTGCTTTGCATAAGGTTGCTTGGTGCACAAAAAAGGGCGGGATCCATTGCTGGAGCTCGCCCTGGAAAAACCAGGCGGGGTGCGCCAGACGCACCCCCGCGTTTTACTGCATCAGACCGCGCCTTGGCCTTCAGCCAGGTAGAACCAGGTTTCAAGTACCGAGTCCGGGTTCAGCGACACGCTGTCGATGCCCTGCTCCATCAGCCACTTGGCCAGGTCCGGGTGGTCCGACGGGCCCTGGCCGCAGATACCGATGTACTTGCCAGCCTTGTTGCACGCGGCAATGGCGTTGGCCAGCAGCTTCTTCACCGCCGGGTTACGCTCGTCGAACAGGTGGGCGATGATGCCCGAGTCACGGTCCAGGCCCAGGGTCAGCTGGGTCAGGTCGTTGGAGCCGATCGAGAAGCCGTCGAAGTATTCCAGGAACTCTTCGGCGAGGATGGCGTTGGACGGCAGCTCGCACATCATGATCACGCGCAGGCCGTTGTCGCCACGGGCCAGGCCGTTTTCGGCGAGCAGGTCGACAACCTGGCTGGCTTCGCCCAGGGTACGCACGAACGGCACCATGATCTCGACGTTGGTCAGGCCCATCTCGTTGCGCACACGCTTCAGGGCACGGCACTCGAGCTCGAAGCAGTCACGGAACGATTCGCTGATGTAACGCGAAGCGCCACGGAAGCCCAGCATCGGGTTTTCTTCTTCCGGCTCGTACAGCTTGCCGCCGATCAGGTTGGCGTACTCGTTGGACTTGAAGTCCGACAGGCGCACGATGACCTTTTTCGGGTAGAAGGCCGCTGCCAGGGTGCTGATGCCCTCGACCAGCTTCTCGACATAGAAGCCGACCGGGTCGTTGTAGCCGGCAATACGCTTGTCGACGCTGTCTTTCAGGTCGGCTGGCAGGCCGGCGTAGTTCAACAGTGCCTTGGGGTGCACGCCGATCATGCGGTTGATGATGAACTCCAGGCGCGCCAGGCCGACACCGGCGTTGGGCAGCTGGGCGAAATCGAAGGCGCGGTCCGGGTTGCCGACGTTCATCATGATCTTGAACGGCAGGTCGGGCATGGCATCGACCGAGTTCTGCTTGACGTCGAAGCCCAGCTCGCCCTCGAAGATGAAGCCGGTGTCGCCTTCGGCACAGGACACGGTCACACCCTGGCCATCTTTCAGCACCTGGGTGGCGTTGCCGCAGCCGACCACGGCCGGAATACCCAGCTCACGGGCGATGATCGCCGCGTGGCAGGTACGCCCGCCACGGTTGGTGACGATGGCGCTGGCGCGCTTCATCACCGGTTCCCAGTCCGGGTCGGTCATGTCGGAGACCAGCACGTCGCCAGGCTGGACCTTGTCCATTTCCGATACGTCGTTGATCACGCGGACCTTGCCGGCGCCGATGCGCTGGCCAATGGCACGGCCTTCGACCAGTACGGTGCCCTTCTCTTTCAGCAGATAGCGTTCCATGACGTTGGCGCTGGAGCGGCTCTTCACCGTCTCAGGGCGCGCCTGGACGATGTACAGCTTGCCGTCATCACCGTCCTTGGCCCATTCGATGTCCATCGGGCGTTGGTAGTGCTGCTCGATGATCATGGCCTGCTTGGCCAGCTCGCTGACCTCGGCATCGGTCAGGCAGAAGCGCGCGCGCTCGGCGCGGTCCACTTCGACGGTCTTGACCGAACGGCCGGCCTTGGCTTCTTCGCCGTAGACCATCTTGATCGCCTTGCTGCCCAGGTTGCGGCGCAGGATGGCCGGGCGGCCGGCCTGCAGGGTGTTCTTGTGCACGTAGAATTCGTCAGGGTTGACCGCACCCTGCACCACGGTTTCGCCCAGGCCGTAGGCACCGGTGATGAACACCACGTCGCGGAAGCCCGACTCGGTGTCGAGGGTGAACATGACACCGGCAGTGCCGGTTTCGGAACGGACCATGCGCTGCACGCCGGCGGACAGGGCCACCAGCTTGTGGTCGAAGCCCTGGTGCACGCGGTAGGCGATGGCACGGTCGTTGAACAGCGAGGCAAACACTTCCTTGGCCGCGCGGATCACGTTGTCGACGCCACGGATGTTGAGGAAGGTTTCCTGCTGGCCGGCGAACGAGGCGTCCGGCAGGTCTTCGGCGGTGGCCGAGGAACGCACGGCAACCGCCATGTTGTCGTTGCCGGCAGCCATTTCGGCGAAGGCCGTACGGATTTCCGAATCCAGACGTGCCGGGAAGTCGGCTTCCATGACCCACTGGCGAATCTGCGCGCCGGTCTTGGTCAGGGCGTTGATATCATCCACGTCGAGTGCGTCGAGTGCGGCATGGATACGGTCGTTGAGACCACTCTGTTCGAGAAAATCGCGGTACGCCTGCGCCGTAGTGGCAAAGCCGCCCGGCACCGATACACCAGCACCTGCGAGGTTGCTGATCATCTCGCCCAGGGATGCGTTCTTGCCCCCCACATGCTCCACATCATGGACGCCGAGCTTTTCGAGGGAAACTACGTACTCTACCAAGGTGATCTCTCCACTGACTGTATTGGAAAAGCTCAAGGGCGCCCGCCTGCCTTCGTTGACTTGGCCGGACGCTTGTGGCCTGTACCTGGAAAATAAGTGAGAATGCCGACAGCCGCATTCGGCAAACCGAACTTATCATATCCAAGAAACGTCATCAGCTTAAGGCCCAGATCGCAAATGAAACGAACCGCGTTCTTCATCTCCGACGGCACCGGCATCACCGCCGAAACCCTGGGCCAGAGTCTGCTCGCTCAATTCGAGAGCATTCCATTCAGTAAATTCACCCGTCCCTACATCGATTCGCCGGAAAAGGCGCGGACCATGGTCCAGCAAATCAACGCTGCGGCCGAGCGTGATGGTGTACGCCCGATCATCTTCGACACCATCGTCAATCAGGACATCCGTGAGATCCTGGCTACTTCGAATGGCTTCATGATCGACATCTTTTCTTCGTTTTTGTCCCCGCTGGAACAGGAATTGACCGCCCATTCGTCGTATTCGGTCGGCAAGTCGCACTCCATTGGCGGCAATTCCAACTACATGGAACGCATCGAGGCGGTGAATTTCGCCCTCGACAACGACGATGGCGCGCGCACCCACTATTACGACAAGGCCGACCTGATCCTGGTCGGTGTATCGCGCTGCGGCAAGACCCCCACCTGCCTGTACATGGCCATGCAATTCGGCATCCGCGCCGCCAACTACCCGCTGACCGAAGACGACATGGAGCGCCTGCAGCTGCCGGCGGTGCTGAAAAAGCACCACAACAAGCTGTTCGGCCTGACCATCGACCCTGACCGCCTCACCGCCATCCGCCACGAACGCAAGCCCAACAGCCGCTATTCCAGCTTTGCCCAGTGCGAGTTCGAAGTGCGCGAGGTGGAAAGCCTGTTCCGCCGGGAGAACATTCCCAACATCAATTCCACGCATTTTTCGGTGGAAGAGATTTCGGCGAAGATCCTGGTGGAGAAAGGGGTGGAGCGCAGGTTCAAGTAAGCCTGTACCGGCCTCTTCGCGGGTAAACCCGCTCCCACGGGGACCTCACTACACTCAAGCCTTGTGATGCTCCTGTGGGAGCGGGTTTACCCGCGAAAGGGCCAGCACAGGAATACAAAAAAAGCCCCGGCATCGCTGCCGGGGCTTTGTTTTACTCACCTTGGGCTCAGGACGGCACCACCGCCGCCTGCCCGCTCATGGCCAGGTCGACCAGCTCGCGGTTGGCCACCGCGTACATCGCATAGTCGGTGCCGGTGGCATTGCGCAGGTCGTCCAGCATGGCGCGCCAGCGCTCCACCATCACCCGGTGCTGCTCGGCCCACAGCGCCACACGGGCGTCCATGTCTTCCGGTGCATCGGCCATCTGCAGTACCGAGATGGTGATCGCCCGCTGCTGCAGGTCGATGTCGTCGCGGAACGCCTCGCGGGCCAGTGCCTGCCAGTTGTTTTCCACCGGCAGGTTGCTGATTTCCTGCAGGTACCAGGTCAGGTCCAGCGCGCTGCCCACGGCGAAGAACGCCTTGGCCACCTGTGCCGGGTCATGGCCGGTAACGTCCGAAGCCTCGATGATCGGCAACAGGGTGTACAGGTGGGTAGTGCCGGCCACCATGCGCGCCAGCAACTCCGGTACACCAGCCTCGACGAAGCCCTGGTAGCGCACCATCCAGCGCTCGCGGGTCGGGCCTTCGAGCAACTCGTCGAGCTTGAGCCCCAGTTGCGCGATCTTCGGCCCGAAGTGCGCGGTGTCACGCCCGGCGTCCTGCTCGTTGCGGCGGCTGCGCAGGAACCAGCGGGTGGCACGGCGGCCCAGGCGCATCAGCTCGTC
Organism: Pseudomonas sp. LS.1a; assembly: GCF_022533585.1. Classification (NCBI taxonomy): domain Bacteria; kingdom Pseudomonadati; phylum Pseudomonadota; class Gammaproteobacteria; order Pseudomonadales; family Pseudomonadaceae; genus Pseudomonas; species Pseudomonas sp. LS.1a. The sequence continues at coordinate 1,710,582 of NZ_CP092827.1, read as the reverse complement.
CATCAGGGTCAGCTGGATCTCCGCCGGTACCTGGTAGTCCAGTGCCTCGATCTGGCGGAACCAGTGCGGCAGGTGGAAGATGTCGCGCACGATCACATAGGCCCCGGCCACGTTGGCCGGGCTCATGCCGGTCGACTCTTTCAGGCGCTGGACGAAGGTGATGCCCATGTTGTTGACCAGGTCGTTGGCGATCTGGGTGCTGACGATTTCGCGTTTCAGGCGGTGGCGGCGCATGGACTCGGCGAACTTGCTGACCAGCGACGGCGGGAAGGCGGTTTCCATGTCGCGGGTCAGGTAGTCGTCGTCCGGCACCAGCGACTTGAGCAGCTGTTCCTTGAGGTCGATCTTGCTGTACGAGATCAGCACCGACAGCTCGGCGCGGGTCAGGCCCTGGCCGGCGGCCAGGCGTTCGGCCAGCTGCTCTTCGGATGGCAGGAACTCGATGGCGCGGTCCAGCTTGCCACGGGCTTCCAGGTCGGCCATCAGGCGCTTGTACTCGGCAATCCGCTCGCGGGCGCGGCGGGCAGCCAGCGACAGCGCCTGGGTCTGCTTGTAGTTGTTGCCCAGCACCAGGCCGGCCACTTCGTCGGTCATGCTGCCCAGCAGCTGGTTGCGCTGCTTCTCGGTCATGTCGCCACCCTGCACCACTTCGTTGAGCAGGATCTTGATGTTGACCTCGTGGTCGGAGCAGTCCACGCCGCCGGCGTTGTCGATGAAGTCGGTGTTGGTGGCGCCGCCGTGCAGGCCGAACTCGACCCGGCCGAGCTGGGTCATGCCCAGGTTGCCGCCCTCGCCCACCACCTTGCAGCGCAGTTCGTTGCCATTGACACGCAGCGCGTCGTTGGCCTTGTCGCCAACATCGGCGTGGCTCTCGGTGCTGGCCTTGACGTAGGTACCGATGCCACCGTTCCACAGCAGGTCTACCGGTGCCTTGAGCAGCGCGTTGAGCAGCTCGGTCGGGGTCAGGCGATCGGCATCAATGGCGAAGCGCTCTTTCATCTGCGGGCTGATGGCGATGCTCTTGGCACTGCGCGGGAAGATACCGCCGCCTTCGGACATGATGCTGGTGTCGTAGTCGCTCCAGGCCGAACGCGGCAGGTCGAACAGGCGCTTGCGCTCGGCAAAGCTGGAGGCAGGCTCCGGGTTCGGGTCGATGAAGATGTGCAGGTGGTTGAACGCGGCCACCAGTTGCAGCTTGTCGGACATCAGCAGGCCGTTGCCGAACACGTCGCCGGCCATGTCGCCGACGCCAATGACGGTGATCGGGTCTTCCTGCACGTTGATGCCGCGCTCGCGGAAGTGGCGCTGCACGCCCACCCAGGCGCCGCGTGCGGTAATGCCCATCTTCTTGTGGTCGTAACCGGCCGAGCCACCCGAGGCGAAGGCGTCGCCCAGCCAGAAGCCGTAGTCGATGGCGATGCCGTTGGCGATGTCGGAGAACGTCGCGGTGCCTTTGTCGGCCGCCACCACCAGGTACGGGTCGTCATCGTCATGCCGCACCACGTTGGCCGGCGGCACCACGCCACCGTCCTTGAGGTTGTCGGTGATGTCCAGCAGGCCGGAAATGAAGATGCGGTAGCACGCCACGCCTTCGGCGGCGATCTCGTCACGGCTGCCGCCCAGCGGCAGGCGGCGCGGCAGGAAGCCGCCCTTGGCGCCGACCGGCACGATTACCGAGTTCTTCACCTGCTGGGCTTTTACCAGGCCCAGCACCTCGGTGCGGAAGTCTTCCTCACGGTCGGACCAGCGCAGGCCACCTCGGGCGACGTTGCCAAAGCGCAGGTGCACGCCCTCGACCCGTGGCGAGTAGACGAATATCTCGAACTTGGGCACTGGTTTAGGCAGTTCGGGGATCAGCTTGGGGTTGAACTTGAAGCTGAAGTACGACTTGTTGTGGCCGTTGGCGTCCGGCTGGTAGAAGTTGGTGCGCAGGGTGGCCTTGATCAGGTCCAGGTAGCGGCGCAGGATGCGGTCTTCGTTCAGCACCTGCACGTCATCCAGCGCGGTCAGGATGGCTTGCTCCAGACGCAGTTGCTTGTCATCCAGGTCGTCCTGGGTGAGCTTGCGCGCCAGGTAGAAGCGGGTCTTGAACAACCGGGTCAGCTCGCGGGCGATGTCGGTGTGGTTGTTCAGGGTGCTGGCGATGTAGCCCAGGTCGAAGCCCAGGCGGATCTGCTTCAGGTACCGGGCGTAGGCACGCAGCAGCGCCACGTCGCGCCATGGCAGGCCGGCGGTCAGCACCAGGCGGTTGAAGGCGTCGTTCTCGGCATCGCCACGGACGATGTGGATGAAGGCGTCCTGCAGGATGTCATTGAGCTGCTGGATGTCCAGGCTCAGGCCTTCGCTGTAGGTGAAGGCGAAGTCGTGGATCCAGTAGCCGCGGCCACTGGCATGACGCAGGCGGTACGGGAACTCGCCGAGCACGCGCAGGCCAAGGTTTTCCAGGATCGGCAGCACGTCGGACAGCGCCAGCGGCGTGTCGGCGTGGTACAGCTTGCAGTGCAGGATGCGCTCGCCGGCCTGGGTCAGCGGCTGGTAGAAGCTCATCGCCAGCGGCTTGCTTTCCGACAGGTTCAGCACGTGCTGCAGGTCGACCACCGCCGAGTGCGCGGCGAAGCGCTCGCGGTAACCGGCCGGGAAACCTTTGGGGAAGTCGGCGAGGATGTTGGTGCCCTGGGCTTCGCCGAAGTTCTCGATCACCAGCGCCGAGTAGTCGTCATTCCACGAGCGGCAGGCCTGGATCACTTCGCGTTCCAGTTGCTGCGGGTCGATGTCGATGCGGTTTTTCGGGTCTACCCGCAGAATCAGCTGCACACGGGCCAGCACCGATTCGGAGAAGAAGGTCCAGAACTCGCAGTCGCTGGCCTTCAGGCGCTCCATCAGCACCTGCTGGATCTTCTGCCGCACTTCGGTGGAGTAGATTTCCCGCGGTACATAGGCCAGGCAGTAGCAGAAGCGGCCGTACGGGTCCTTGCGCAGGAACACGCGGATCTTGTTGCGCTCCTGGATCTGCACGATCGACATGACCGTGCTGAACAGCTCGTCGACCGGGGTCTGGAACAGGTCGTCGCGCGGCAGCACTTCCAGCACCTGGGCCAGTTCCTTGCCCAGGTGGGCCTTGGGATCGAAGCCCGAGCGGCGCTCGACTTCGGTGACCTTCTCACGGATATAAGGGATGGCATGCACGCTTTCGCCGTACACCGACGAGGTGTACAGGCCCATGAAGCGATGCTCCTTGATCACCTTGCCGTCGGCATCCAGCTGGCGGATCGACACGTAGTCCGGGTACGCCGGGCGGTGTACGCGGCTGGGCAGCGCGGCCTTGGCGAACGACAGCAGCAGCGGCTCGTTGAGGTAGGCCACGGCGTAGTCTTCGATGCGCAGCTCGTCGCTGGTCAGGCCCACGCGCAGGCGGCGCGGCAGGCCGAGGAACGACTGCTCGTCGTAGACCATCTGGCCGCCGTCGGCGTCGCCCTTGACGGTGAATTCTTCGTAGCCCAGGAAGGTGAAGTGGTTGTCCAGCAGCCACTCGAGGAACGCCTTGACCTCGCCCTTTTCGTGTTGCGCCGGGCCAAAGGCGGTCTGCTCCACCTCCGCCACCACTTCACGCAGCTTGGCCTTCATCGGTTCGAAGTCGGCAACCACCACCCGCACCTCGGCCAGCACCTGCTCGATCTCGCGGGCCAGTACCGTCAGCTCGGCGGCGTTGGCGCAACGATCGATCTCCAGGTACATCAGCGACTCATGGCGTACGCCCTCGCCCTGGGTGCCCTTGGGCAGCAGTTCCAGCAGCTCGCCCTTGGTGCCGCGGCGTACGCTGAGCACGGTGGTCTGCAGGGTGTGGATGCTGTAGCCGCGGCGGTTGAGCTCGGTACGCACCGAGTCGACCAGGAACGGCAGGTCGTGGTGCAGCACTTCGACCACGGTGTGGGTCGATTGCCAGCCATTGCGTTCGTAATCGGGGTTGTACACCCGCACTTGCGGGTATTCGGGGTCGAAACGCTCGATGATGCGCCAGGCTGACAGGGTGCAGCCGGCCAGGTCGGAAAGCCTGCGTTGGGTGAGTTCGTCCAGAGAGATGATGCCGAAGAACTGCTCGGCGAACAGCGCGACTTGTGGCAGGGACTGTTCGCTGATGTGCTGCGCCAGGGCCGCTTGCAGTTGGTGCTGGAAGTCGGCTTTGCTGGCTGCGGTGAAGAACGCCATCTGTGGTACTCCGCTTGGGCTTTGTAATAGTTGAAGCGTCGCTGCGTGCGCCGTGTACGGATCAACGATAGCCAACCCGTGGCAAGGCGGACGGTAAAACCAGGCGTTGAACGTGCGCAGGCACGCCCAGGGCTCGCCGAAGCTTAACGACTGATCGGTCACAAGGCTTGCAGCGCTGCGACAATTTCGGTCAAGGGGCGGTAACTTTACGTTTATGCCTGCCGGCAAGACTGTCAGAATTCCCTTCCGTTTCCTTTGATCCGAGCCTTGTCCATGCAAATCAATACTGCCCTGCTGTTCGCCACCCCTTGCGATGACGAGGAAGACAACATGGCGACCCTGTGCTGCCACAGCGACAAGGGTCAGATGTTCCTGCTGACCCGCTACCCGGACGAAGACACCGTCGACCTGACCCTGGATGACGAGCCGTCGACACTGGACGGGTTGAAAGTGACCCTGAGCGCCAAGCGCCTGCTGATCGAAGTGGCGGCCGGCGACCGCGATGCACTGAAGGGCGATGAGGTGCTGGAGATCAACCTGACCAGCGAGTTGAGTGACATGGATGAAGTGAAGGAAACCCTGGAGAACATCCTGGCCGGGACTGGTACCTTCGTCTGCGAGCTGTAACGAACTGAATACCGGCGCTCCCACAGTGATCGCGCCAGCTTTCAGGTTTTGTGCAAGGCAGTTCCCCCCACAACGATCATGCCAGCGCTTGCTGCATCTCCCGGGCCTGCACCCGCAACGCCTGGCAAAACGGCTCCACCGCTGCCGAAGCCGGCCGATGGTCCGGCCTTATCAGCATCACCTGGTACGGCACCGACACCCGCAACCGCCGAATCGGCAACCCGCCCTGCGCCGCCTCCAGCCCACTCAGCGGGTTGATGATCGCCACCCCAGGCCTTGCCGGACCATGGCGCACACCGAGGCAGCACTGGTGGTCTCGATGACCGTGCGGCGGTTCACCCCCGCCGCACGGAAGTGCTGGTCCAGGCGCTGCCGGTAGGTGTCGAGGCTGGCCAGGTTGATGAAGTCGACCTCGTGAAAATCGCTCAATTCCAGCTCGGCCCGGGCCTGCAGCGGATGCCCCTCGGGCAGCACGCACACCATGTTGGCGCTGAACAGCAATTCGCCGTAGGCGCCACGCGGTATCTGCTCGACCTCGGTCAGGCCCAGGTCATGCTGCTGGGCCACCAGTGATTCCTCCAGCAAAGGCGACTCCTGCGCCAGGATACTCACGCTCACGCCCCGGTGCTGCTGGTGAAAGCGCTGGCAAGCCTTGGGTAGCAAGGTCTGGGAAAACAGCGGCAGGCAGGTTATGGCCAGCCGACCCTGTTCGAAATTGCGGATGGCCTGGGCAAAGCGGTCGATGCGCTCCAGCCCTACGTAGGCCCGCTCAACCTCCTCGATCAGCAGCAACGCCTGGGCGGTCGCCACCAGGCGCCCACCCTCGCGCTCGAACAGGTTCAGCCCGGTTACCTGCTCCAGCCGCGCCAGTTCGCGGCTGACAGTGGGCTGCGAGGTGAACAGCAGGCGCGCCGCACCAGTGACACTGCCAGCGGCCATGATGGCGCGGAACACTTCAATATGGCGGACGGACAGTTTCATGGCAAAACCCGGTAAGTCGGCAATGGTCATATCAGATATGAATGACCGACAGAAAAATAGCTATTTTTCTGAATTCCTGCTTTGGCTCATCCTCGTGGCCTTCCTTATATGAGTAACGCCACCATGACTGCACCCTTCACTCTTCTGGCCGACGCAGTTCGCCAGCACGGCTCGCCGCTGTGGGCCTACGACGCCGGCACCATCGCCGAACGGGTCGAACAGCTGAAGGTGTTCGACACCGTGCGCTTCGCCCAGAAGGCCAACCCCAACCTGCATGTGCTGCGCCTGATGCGCGCCCACGGTCTGGTGCTGGATGCGGTGTCGCTGGGCGAAATGGAACGGGCTTTTGCCGCGGGTGCAAGCGTGGATGGCGACCCTGCCGGCGTGGTGCTGACCTGCGATGCGCTGGACCGGCCGACCCTGGAGCGGGTGGTGGCCTCGAAGATCGAAGTCAACGCCGGTTCCATCGACATGCTGCGCCAACTGGGTGAACGCTCTCCCGGCCACCGCGTGTGGATCCGCATCAACCCCGGCTTCGGCCACGGCCACAGCCGCAAGACCAACACCGGTGGCGAGAACAGCAAGCACGGCATCTGGCACGAAGAGCTGGGCGAAGCGCTGGCCTGCGTTAAAACCCATGGCCTGCACCTGGTGGGCGTGCACATGCACATTGGCTCCGGGGTGGATTACCAGCACCTGGAGCAAGTGGCCCGCTCGATGATCGAGCTGATCGGCCGCCTGGGCGTGGACATCGAGGCGTTCTCCATTGGCGGCGGGCTTTCCACCCCGTACCGCAGCAGCGACAAGCCGGTCGACCTGCAACGCTACGCCCGGACCTGGGCCGTGGCACGCAAGGAAATCGAAGCGATGCTGGGCCACCCCGTGCGCATGGAGATCGAGCCAGGGCGCTTCCTGGTGGCGGAATCGGGTTACCTGGTGGCCGAGGTGCGCGCCGTGAAGCAGGTGGGCCGCAATACCTTCGTCATGATCGATGCCGGCTTCAACGACCTGATGCGCCCGGCGATGTACGGGGCCTACCACCGCATGACCCTGCTCGACGCCAACGGCCAGCCGGTGGAGCGCCCACGGCAGCCGACCGTGGTGGCCGGGCCGCTGTGCGAGTCGGGCGATGTATTTACCCAGGATGACCAGGAACTGACCCCGCATGACCTGCCCTGGCGCAGGTGGGTGACCTGCTGGTGATCCACGACGCCGGGGCCTATGGCGCGTCGATGTCGTCGAACTACAACAGCCGGCCTTTGCTGCCGGAGTTCCTGATCGAGGCTGGGGCGCTGCGGATGATTCGCCGCAGGCAGACGGTACAGGACCTGCTGGGTCTGGAGGCGGGCTTCTGAGATCGCGGGTAAACCCGCTCCCACAGGTACGGCGCCGGGCTCGAGGGCAGTGCCGTGCTTGTGGGAGCGGGTTTACCCGCGAAAGGGCCGGCCCGGCCGACACATCAACTGATGTCCTGCCCCACCGTCCATTGCCCCGCCCCACACAATCCGGGTACCCTTTTCCTTCATCCCGCACTCCCCAGGCCATACACCGCCCAGGCATGACTCCATGATCATTCGCCAAAGCATCGCTGCAGACCACCCGCAGCTGCTCGACATCTGGCTGCGCGCCGTGCGCGCCACCCATCACTTTCTGCAAGCGTCCGACATCGAGGCGCTGCTGCCGCAATTGCGCGACGTCTACCTCCCGGCCGTCGAACTCTGGGTTGCGGTAGACACCGATGACCGCCCGCTGGGGTTCATCGGCTTCAATGAAAACCACGTGGAGATGCTCTTCGTCGACCCCGAACGCCACGGCCAGGGCATAGGCCGCGCGCTGCTGGATTTCGGCCGTCAGTCGCGCAGCACGATGAGCGTCGATGTCAACGAGCAAAACCCGCAGGCAGTGGGGTTCTATCGGCACTACGGTTTCATCCAGACCGGCCGCTCAGCGCTGGACGGCGAAGGCCGGCCGTTCCCGTTGTTGCATATGAGCCTGCCCGCCCAGGCCTGATTTCCGGTGCCGCTTTGCGCCCCTGGCGCTGCTACAAATTCGCGAGACAGACCAACGGCATGAACCCGACGCGCTATACCACCGTGGCAAAGGACTTGATGGAGGGCATCGCCAGCGGCCGCTACCCGGTGGGCAGCCTGCTGCCGACCGAGTTCGAGCTGTGCGACCTTTACGATGTAAGCCGGCACACGGTGCGCGCGGCGATCAACCAGTTGCTCAACCAAGGGCTGGTATCGCGGCGCAAGCGCGTGGGCACCCGGGTGGAGGCCAGCAGCCCGCGCGGTGGCTACTCGCAGTCACTGGCCAGCGTGGCGGACCTGGCACACCTGGCGGAAACCCAGCAACGGGAAATCCAGGACGTGCGCCACTTCGTCGCCGACCTGAGCGAGGCGGCGCGGCTGGGGCTGGTACCGGGCGAGCATTACTTCTGCGTGTCGAGCGTCCGCGTCGACCGTGTCCACAACGCGGCGCCGCTGTGCTGGACCGATGTGTACGCGCAGCGCGACTATGCCGCGGTCATAGATTTGGCCCGCGAGCACCCCGACCAGCTGATTGCAGGGCTGATCGAGCAGCACTATGGCCGGGCGATCGCAGTGGTCGACCAGCAGGTGCGGGCAGTGTTGCTGACCGCGGAAATGGCCCGGGTGCTGAAGGCCGAGGCAGGCTCACCGGGGCTGAAGATCATTCGCCATTACCGCGAGGAAAACGGCGACCTGATGGCGGTTTCCGAGACGGTGCACCCGGATGACCGCTTTACCCTGGTTACCCAGATACGCCGCGATCGGTCGCCGCCCTGATCGGGCAATCGGGGCCGCTATGCGGCCCATCGCCGGCAAGCCAGCTCCCGCAGCGTTCGCGCATGGTTTGAGGTCAATGCGGTCGCGGTGGGAGCGCCGGGCGTGCTCCGGGGAAAGCGGTTGCGAAGGAGATCGGGCAGGACTATAAGAGCTCAACTTAACTTGAGGTCGGCAGGCATGACAGCGGACAACACACGGATGCTAACGGTAGGTGAAGTGGCCAAACGCAGCGGCGTGGCGGTGTCTGCACTGCACTTCTACGAGACCAAGGGGCTGATCGCCAGCATCCGTACGGCGGGTAACCAGCGCCGTTATCCTTCGCTGGTGTTGCGTACGCTGGCCATCATCAAGGTGGCGCAACGCACGGGTATTCCGCTTGAGGAAATCAGGCAGGCCTTCAGCCGCTACGCGCCCAACAGCAAACTCACGGCAGCGCAATGGGGCGAGATGTCGACCGCCTGGCGCGAAGACCTGAACGCCCGCATTCGCACCCTGGAAGCGTTGCGCGACAGCCTGGACAACTGCATTGGTTGCGGCTGCCTGTCGCTGGAAGAATGCCCGCTGCGCAACCCCGAGGATGTGCTGGGCAAGGAAGGTACCGGGGCGCGGATTCTGGAAAAGAAGGCCCGATAAGGCTGCGCTGGCGGGTAGAAGACTGAATTCGCAAGCGGTCGGCTCCCACAGGGTCCCTGCTAATTCAATGAGCCTTGTGCAGTTCCATGAGATCGCGCCCCCATGGTTCAGTCGCTTTTGCCCAGCACATACCGGTCAAAATGCTCGATGTGCTCGTCCAGGTTGTCCTCGAGCATCATCCGGTATTGCTCGCAGAAATACTTCAACAGCTCCTCCCGCGCGGCAGCCAGTTCGGCACTGGTCTTGAAACTGCGGGCACTCATCCAGGCATTGAAGCGCGAGGCGCCGAAGGTCAGTGAGGCACTGACCTTGCCCAGGTCTTCCATTTTCTCGATCTGCTGGTTCGCCAGTTCGATATGCGCATCCGCGCGGTCGTAAAAAGCCTGATCGGTAGCTTGTGTCATTGCGGTTTACCTTGTTGCAGCATTCAAGTTGAGTACCCGCGAAAAATTGTACCGCGTACACGTGAACCTGTATTGAGCCGCACAGTCTTAGCCGAGCCCTCAAATCGGCCTTGCCGTCGTTATCCAACAGAGCCATTCACCCCATGCGCCAAGCAGTCCGTCGCTCCCCCTTTGTCTCGCTCTGCTTCATCCCTTTTTTCCACCTGTTCGCCAACCCCGCCCATGCCAGCGGGGAAAGGCAACTGGTGGCAGCCATCAACGACTATCGCACCCAGCCACAACGCTGCGAGCGGCGCATTGTCCGGGGCTCGACGCCGCTGGTGCTGAAACCGAAACTGGCATTGCCGGTCGGCTACGACGGGGGTTTGCGAGAAGGATTGAAGGCTGCGGGTTATCAGGCGGTGAAGGTGCGGGCCATCCGCCTGGTCGGCGCGCAAGATGCCGAGGAGGCCTTTGACATGCTCCGCAGCGACTACTGCGCAGCCCTGCTCGATAGCCAATATGCCGATATCGGTGTGAGTCGCTCACGCAACGAATGGCGGGTGCTGCTGGCTCGGCCCCTGCTCGATGCCCAGCTTGGCGATAGGCGATCGGCAAGCAACGCGCTGCTGGCACAGGTGAACGCTGCACGGGCGAAGCCGCGCCTGTGTGGTCGCAAGCGCTTTGCCGCTGCACGGCCGTTGACCTGGAACACCGCCCTGGGAACGGCGGCGCAGCGCCACAGCCGGGCGATGGCCAACGACAATTTCTTCGCGCACCGCGACCTCGACGGTGATCTACCCGCGGATCGGGCATGGGATGCCGGCTACCGTGGGCGACAGATCGGCGAGAACATTGCCGCAGGCCAGGGGTCACCGAGCAAGGCGATGGCAGGCTGGCTGGCCAGCCCCGGGCATTGCGCCAACCTGATGAACCCGGTGTTTACCCAGGTAGGTGCGGCCTTTGCCGAGAACTCGCGTAGCGATAACGGCGTTTACTGGACGATGCTGTTCGGCGCGCCTTGAAGGGCACGTGCCAGCCCTCTGACCAGGGCTGGCCTGCCAATCGTTGCCCTGCACCACCTCTGACAACCCCGCCATACCTTCCCCCGCGCAGTCTCAGATGACTGGCGCTGATGATGACACATCGCTTGCATATGACACTTTGTGTCATTAATATCGCATTTGTGTCCTGACGGCGTTCCTCGCCGATCAGCAATCCATCGCCCCTCCCCATGCAGGTACCGCCCATGACGACCACCATGCAGACCCCCAAGGACCAACTGGTCAAACTCGCCCAGCAGCAGATGCTGACGGCGCTGGCCGACAACACCTACACCCCTCGACAAAAACTCGCCCTCACCTGCCGCATCCTGTTCGACGGTGGCCACGACTCCGGCCTGGCCGGGCAGATCACCGCCCGCGCCGAGCAGCCTGGCACCTACTACACGCAACAACTCGGCCTGGGCTTCGACGAGATCGCCGCTTCCAACCTGCTGGTGGTCGACGAAGACCTCAACGTGTTGCAAGGCCGCGGCATGGCCAACCCGGCCAACCGCTTCCACAGCTGGCTGTACCGCGCACGCCCCGACGTCAACTGCATCATCCACACCCACCCGCTGCACAGCGCCGCCCTGTCGATGCTGGAAGTGCCACTGGCCATCTCGCACATGGACCTGTGCCCGCTGTTCGACGACTGCGCATTTCTCAAGGAATGGCCCGGCGTACCGGTGGGCAACGAAGAAGGTGAAATCATTTCCAGGGCGATCGGCGACAAGCGCGCGATCCTGCTTTCCCACCACGGCCTGCTGATCGCCGGCCGCTCGATCGAGGAAGCCTGCGTGCTCGCCCTGCTGTTCGAGCGCGCAGCGAAGATGCAGCTGCTGGCCATGGGCGCCGGTGACATCCGCCCCATCCCGGATGCCCTGGGCAAGGAAGCCCACGACTGGATCTCCACCCCCAAACGTCATGGCGCCGCGTTCAGCTACTACGCACGCCGTGCCTTGCGTGCCCATGGCGATTGCCTGGGCTGATCGAAGCTGTACCCTTTCCTTAACAACGGCAGAGGTGCCTGGTTATGTCTACACCTGTAATTCGCGGCGTTATCGGCTACACCATCACTCCCTTCACGCCAGACGGCACGCTCGACCTGGATGCCTTGGGCACGTCCATCGACCGCCTGATCGCCGACGGCGTACACGCCATCGCACCGCTGGGCAGCACAGGCGAAGGCGCCTACCTGTCCGACAGTGAATGGGAAACGGTGGTGCGCTTCAGCCAGGCGCGCATTGCCGGCCGCGTGCCCAGCGTGGTCAGCGTCTCCGACCTGACCACCGCACGTACCGTGCAGCGCGCCCGCCTGGCACAGGCATGCGGCGCCACCGCGGTGATGGTGCTGCCCATCTCCTACTGGAAGCTCACCGAAGCCGAAGTGGTCGCCCACTACAATGCGGTGGGTGCGGCCATCGACATTCCGGTCATGCTCTACAACAACCCCGGCACCAGCGGCACCGACCTGTCGGTGGAGCTGATCCTGCGCATCCTCAACGAAGTGCCGAATGTGACCATGGTCAAGGAAAGCACTGGTGACATCCAGCGCATGCACCGCCTGTTCAAGGCCACCGATGGCCAGGTGGCCTTCTACAACGGTTGCAACCCGCTCACCCTGGAAGCCCTGGTGGCCGGCGCCACCGGCTGGTGCACCGCCGCACCCAACCTGATCCCGGCGCTGAACCTGGCGCTTTGGGACGCGGTGCAGCAAGGCGACCTGGCCGAAGCCCGCGCGCTGTTCTACCGCCAGTACGAACTGCTGGAGTACATCACCCGCCGTGGTCTGCCCACCACCATCAAGGCCGGTTTGAAAATGCTCGGCCAGGATGTCGGCGCGCCACGCCTGCCCCTGCAGCCGCTGGATGCGCAAGGCTGCGACTATCTGAAGAGCCTGCTGGTAGAGCTGGCCAACTGACCGCGACAACTGCCCCGGCGGCGTCCTGCTGCCGGGCCTCAGCGCAACAGCTTTGCGCCCCCTTGGCTGGCCTCGACCTGGCGCAATACCTTCGCCAGTTTCGCCACGGCCATCGCCAGCTCGCCCGGGGTATGCGCCGCAAACCCCATCAACACTCCCGCCTCCCCCTCGACGACGCATACAGGGCACTGAGCCCCAACAGGTCTATGCCTGCCGCCTGCGCCGCCTTGACCACGAGTTCTTCAGGCATCGGCCTGGTGAAAACACAGGGCATCTGCATGCCGCCCGCCGGCACGCGCGCGACAAGAAAATCGGACAGCTGCGCCTGCACCAGCGCCGCCAGTGCATCGCGGCGCTCGGCATAGATTGTCCGCATCAAGCGCACATGGGCACCGAAGTGCCCACCTTCGATGAACCTGGCCAGGGTCAGTTGTGCCAGCGAAGCCGTATGCCCGTCCTGCAACGTCCGCGCTGCGGTCATCGGCCCGACCAGTTGCGGCGGCAAGACCATGTAGGCAATGCGCAAGCCGGCGAACAGGGATTTGGTGAACGTGCCGATATAAACCGTTCGGTCGTGGGCATCCAGGCCTTGCACGCACGCGGTGGGTTTGCCGGCATAGTGAAACTCGCTGTCGTAGTCGTCCTCGATGATCCAGGCGCGTTGTTGCCGTGCCCACTCGATCACCGCCAGACGCCGGTCCAGGGACAGGGTCACGCCAGTAGGGAACTGGTGCGACGGGGTCAGGAAAACAGCCCTGGCATGGGGGGCCAACCGTGGGATCTGCTCGACCTGCATGCCGTCGGGGTCCACGGCCACGGCAATGCAATGCAGGCCAGCAGCAACCAGCGCCTTCCTGGCGCCATGGTAAGCCGGGTCTTCGATAACCACCTGGTCGCCGGCATCGGCCAGTACGTGGGCACACAGGCTGAACGCCTGCTGCGAACTGGTGAGGATCAGCACGCGATCGGCCGTGGCCTGTGCGCCACGCTCGAGATTGACGTAATCGGCAATCGCCCGCCGCAGTGGCTCGGTGCCTTGCGCGGCGCTGTGCAGCAGCGCCTGGGTGCCATGTTCCCTGAACACCTGCCGCTGCAGCTTTTCCCAGGTCTGCAAGGGGAAGTTGCGCGTTTCTGCCACCCCCGGCGCAAACGGCCGAGGGACGAAGAAATTGTGCACCCCGCCCTCCTGGCACAGCGCCTGGCCCCGGCGGCTGAGCGCTGGCGGCTCGACCGGGGCTTTCACCCTTCGGCCCCGGGCGCGCGCCGGCAGGTGCTGCGTACGGGGTGAGACGAAGCTACCACTACCCACCCGGCGCTCGATGAAGCCTTCGGCGTGCAACTGGCCATAAGCGGCCTCGACCGTGTCCCGCGACACAGCCAGCGAGGTCGCCAGTGCACGCGAGGCGGGCAAGGCCTTACCCACGGGCAATGCCCCTTCGAGAATCAGCTGGCGTATCGCCCGCTGGATCCGCACGTGCAAAGGCAGCGACGCGCGCGCCGGGTCGCCGATCCAGGCTTTCACCGACTCCAGTTGTGCATGCTTGAACATTGGTATGGCCATGTATCGAAAAGTGGCTGGGCTATACCGGCCATTCTAACGCTATAAAAACCAGGCTTTCCAACCCCTATGCGCCAGAACGCCCGAGGCCCCGATGAACACGCCCGCACACACCGCACCAACCCCGCTCCGGCTGACAGACATCCTTCACCCCGTGGTGGCGGGGATCGTTTCGGTCATCGTCAATTACGGCGGCACCTTCATCCTGGTGTTCCAGGCCGCCAAACTGGCCGGGCTGAGCCCGGAGCTGACTTCATCATGGGTCTGGGCCGTATCGATCGGCGTTGGCTTCAGTGGCCTGGCCCTGTCCTGGTACAGCCGCGAGCCGGTGATCACCGCCTGGTCCACGCCGGCCGCTGCGTTCCTGGTCACGGCGCTGGCCAGCGTGCCCTACAGCGAGGCCATCGGCGCCTACCTGCTGTCGGCCGCCGGCTTCGTGATCCTGGGGCTGACCGGTTACTTCGAACGCCTGGTGCGGGTCATTCCCGGCGGGATTGCCGCCGGGCTGCTGGCGGGTATCCTGTTGCAGTTCGGCATCGGTGCATTCGGAGGCCTGTCGGTCGACCCCGCGCTGGCCGGGCTACTGATCGCGGCCTATGTGACATTCAAACGCTTCACCGCCCGCTATGCCGTGGTAGGCATTCTGCTGCTGGGCCTGGGCTACCTGCTGCTCCAGGGCCAGGTGGACCTGACAGCGCTCAGGCTGGAGTTCGCCACGCCGTTGTTCACCGCGCCCACCTTTTCCCTCAACGCCGCCCTGAGCGTGGCCCTGCCGTTGTTCCTGATCACCCTTACCGGTCAGTACATGCCAGGCATGCTGGTGCTGCGCAACGATGGCTTCAAGACCAGCGCCAACCCGATCGTGGCAGTCACTGGCCTGGGCTCGTTGCTGATGGCACCGTTCGGGTCGCACGCTTTCAACATCGCGGCCATCACCGCCGCCATCTGTACTGGCAAGGAGGCCCACGAAGACCCGGACAAACGCTGGGTCGCGGGTATCGCTGCCGGTGTCTGCTACATCCTCGTGGGGGTGTTCGGCGTCACCCTGGCCAGTGTGTTCATGGCCCTGCCGGCCACCTTCATCACCACTTTGGCCGGCCTTGCCCTGCTGGGCACCATCGGCACCAGCCTGGCCAGCGCAATGGTCGATGCCCGTTCGCGCGAAGCGGCACTGATCACTTTCCTGGCGGCGGCGGCCAACATCAGCCTGTTTGGCATAGGCGGCGCGTTCTGGGGGCTGGTCATAGGCTTGCTGGCCTATGCCGTACTGAACGGCCGACTCCCCGGTTTCAGCCACTCTCCCCGGTAAGCGGGCTTTCCAACACCCTGCCGTGCGCCAGGTGCGCACGCCCTGCAACAGGTATCGACATGCCCAAAGCTGGCCCCAAGCTTCTAACCCAAATTGCTGCCGTGCATTTCGTCAGCCATGTGCACATCATGCTGATCCCGGCGCTGCTACCCGTGCTCCCCGGCTTGCTGGGGGTAGGGTTCGTCGAACTCGGCGTGGCCCTGGCCGTGTTCAACATCGTCTCCGCCCTGGTGCAGGCGCCGCTGGGCTATGCCGTCGACCATTACGGTGCGCGCAAGGTGCTCAAGGCAGGCTTGCTGCTGGGCAGCCTCAGCTTCCTGCTGGTTGCTGTCAGCCCCGGCTATACGCTGCTGTTGGTGGCGATGGCCATGGCCGGTCTGGCCAATGGCGTGTACCACCCGGCCGACTATGCGCTGCTGGCCAACGGCATCGAACAAGGCCGCCTGGGGCGGTCGTTCTCGATCCATACCTTTGCCGGCTTCCTCGGCTCGGCGGTAACGCCAGCAATGTTTCTTGGCATTGCTGCCGTGTCGGGCGCACAGGCAGCCCTGGCGGCAGGCGCCGCAGCGGGGCTTGCCGCCTGGCTGTTGATATCGGTGCCAGGCAGTGGCGTCTATCAGGTCGCCAGGCCTGGAATCACAGGTAGCGCTAGCTCCCCAGCAGCTCGTGTGCGACTGTTCACGCCCATGCTCGGGGTGCTGACTGTGCTGTTCATGTTGCTCAACCTGAGCACCAGTGCCATCGAAAAGTTCTCCGTGGCCGCGCTCGTCCAGGGCCAAGGTCTGACCCTGGCCTGGGCCAACACGGCGCTCACGGCGTTTCTGCTCAGCAGTGCCGTGGGCGTGCTATGCGGTGGAGCCCTGGCTGACCGGACCCGTCGTCATGGCCTGGTGGCGGCATTGGCCTTTGCCCTGGCCGCGGCGTTGACGGCGCTGGTGGCCCTGGGGCTGCTGCGGGGCTGGGGGTTGGTAGTGGTGCTGGGCGCCATTGGCTTGCTGACCGGGGTCATCGCCCCGTCGCGGGACATGCTGGTCAAGGCGGCGGCGCCACGCGGGGCCGAGGGCAAAGCCTTCGGGCTGGTCTCGACCGGCTTCAGCATCGGCGGCGCACTCGGGCCGGTGGCCTTTGGCTGGATGCTCGACCAGCAACTGCCCAACGGGGTGTTCGTGGCGTCGATCGTGTTCATGCTGCTGACGGTGCTGCTGACCCTGGCACAGGAAGCGTATTCGGCCAGGAAACGTCGACACCCGGCATGAACCCTGGGGCTGCGTTGCAGCCCTATCGCCGGCAAGCCGGCTGCCACCTCGATCGCACTGCCTTCAAGGCCTGGGACCGGCGCAAATCCCTGTGGGAGCGGGCGTGTCGAGGCGTCGAACCGCCGCGAACACCGGCGAAGCCGGTGCCATACACTGCGTCGTCTGCTTCGCGGGCACGCCCGCTCCCACAAGGGAAGGTGACACACTCTCGAACATTGTTCCCTGTGCGACAGCGCAGCCCAAAGGGCAGGGCAATCTCCCACAAGGATTGCGCACGCTTCGAGATTTTGAACAAGACCGTTGCTCCACCTCGACCGCAATGATCGCAACCCACACGCTATCCCTGTGGGAGCCGGCTTGCCGGCGATCAGGCCGGTACAGGCTGATCAAGCTGCCGGGTTCGCGTGCGCCACCCGCCCTCCTGCCGCCGGCCGATTGACGAACAGCACGTCCAGCACACTGTTGTGCAACCCCTTCAACGCATTCCAGTTCGCCGACGCATGCACGTACCTGTCGCGCAACAATCGCTGTTCATCCTCGGTCAACCCAGGCTGTTCGTATTCACCCAAGGCAAACCCATGCAGCTTGCGGCTGATGCCCAGCAGCTCATCCGGCAGCCGATGCTCAGCCTGCCCGCCCAACGGCGCAAACGGCACCCCCGCCCGCACCGCCAGCTCGCGCATGATGCTCAGGTACACCCGGGAAAGCTGCCCCACCACTTCCCGCTCGCGGTACACCGCCGCGTACACCTGCTTTTGCGCCTCACTCGACCGGCCACCGGCAATCGGAACCTCCCAGGCCAGCACCCGTGGCCTGGGCGCGCCCATTTCGCCAAATGACGACGCCAGCAACGCACTGACTGAGGCATGCACACGAGTGTGCTCGGCGCGCATATCCAGCGGCACCCGCTGAGACTGCGGTTTGCACAGCAGCACCTGCTCCTGCGTGGTATCCGGGTAACCACCACCAATGTTCGAGTGCACGCCCGGCAACACGATGTCATGGTCGCTGCGCACCAGCGGGAAGTTGTGCCGCTGTTCGTCCCCCGCCACCAACTGCACCACTTGCCGGGCAATGTCCGCGCCCAGGCCCAGACGCAAGCCACCATTGCGGTCATCGGCGGGGTCAAGGTCTCCCTGCAGTGGCGCGATGATCGCCGCCACCGTGTCGAACAGGCCGATGAAGTTGATCCCGATTTCGCAGGGCACAGCCAAGCGCTCGTCGCCGCCATCGTGCAGGAGGTTGGCCAGATGCCGCACCGCCGCCGCGCCGCGACTGAAACCGAACAGGTCGAACTCGACCCGCTCGACCCTTGCCTGCGGATGCGCCTGCCGCCAGTCCTGCAATTGCCCGGCAATCCCCGCCAAGGCCTCGGCGACCCTCGCCTCGGCCCCCAGACGCCCACTCCCGGTGGCCGAGGCATAGGCATTATCCGCCTCCCCCGCCAGGGTGCCCACGCCCTCGACATAGCGTTTCAGAAACACCATGGTCTCATCAGCCGTGCCCCCTGCGCCGGATACAGCGCATGCAACAGGGCCACATTGCTCAAGGCGTTGCCATAACTGGCACCCTTGCCCCCGGAGCATCCGCCGGCATCACATTGCTCAGGTTGTTGCCGGTCCCATCAAAGAACACGCCAAAACGCAGGGTGACCGGCGTAATACGTGCTGTGCTGCCGCTGTTCAAGTCCATCCTCGTGCCTCCTGCTTGCGCAAAAACACAAGCAGGCGCCAACACGCCGCAGCGGAACATCAGTCAATGGCCAGTCATATGCAGGACATTTCCGGACCTGCTGGCCCCGGGCAAGGATAAATTTCCCTACCGCCATTGGTCGCCACCCCCGGATGGATTAAAGTATCACCCCTTGCCAGGGCAGTTGCCTCCAGCCGCCTGCGGCCCCACACCAGGAACCGTCACCGATGGAACACCGTGAAGCGCTGATCGCGCTGCGCACCTTTCTTTCTTCCCAGATCCTAGGCCAGGAGAAACTGGTCGAGCGGCTGTTGATCGTGCTCCTGGCCGACGGCCACATGCTGGTCGAAGGTGCGCCGGGCCTGGCCAAGACCAAGGCCATCAAAGAGCTCGCCGAAGGTATCGAGGCGCAGTTCCATCGCATCCAGTTCACCCCCGACCTGCTCCCGGCCGACATTACCGGCACCGAAATCTACCGCCCGGAGACCGGCAGCTTCGTGTTCCAGCAGGGGCCGATCTTCCACAACCTGGTGCTGGCCGACGAAATCAACCGCGCCCCGGCCAAGGTGCAGTCCGCGCTGCTCGAAGCCATGGCCGAACGCCAGGTCAGCGTGGGTCGCAGCACCTACGACCTGTCGCCGCTGTTCCTGGTCATGGCCACACAGAACCCGATCGAGCAGGAAGGCACCTACCCGCTGCCCGAAGCCCAGCTCGACCGCTTCCTGATGCACGTGAAAATCGGCTTCCCCGACGCTGCGGTAGAGCGGCGCATCCTGTTGCAGGCCCGTGGTGAAGCCCTGGGCGGCGAGACCAAGCCCGAGCGCCGGGTCAGCCAGCAGGCCATCTTCGCCGCCCGCAAGGAAATCCTCGGCCTGTACATGGCCGACGCGGTGGAGGAATACCTGGTGCAACTGGTGATGGCCACCCGCACCCCGGCCAAGTTCGACGCCGAACTGGCCGACTGGATCGCCTACGGCGCCAGCCCGCGTGGCTCCATTTCGCTGGACCGCTGCGCGCGCGCCCACGCTTGGCTGGCCGGGCGTGATTTCGTCAGCCCCGAAGACATCCAGGCGGTGCTGTTCGACGTACTGCGCCACCGCATCATCCTCTCGTTCGAGGCCGAGGCGGCGGGGATCGACCAGGACCGCGTGGTCCAGCGCATCCTCGACGTCGTCGCCGTTGCCTGAGCCCATGCCCACCGCCTCGCTGGCCCAACCCGGCATCCGCATCGGCCTTGCCGAGCTGATCGACATGCGCCACCGCGTGCGCGAAATCCAGCTGTTTTCCCGGCCCGGCCAGCGCAGCCCGCTGGTGGGCCTGCACCACTCCAAACTGCGCGGGCGCGGCGTGGACTTCGACCAGGTGCGCGTGTACCAGGCCGGCGACGATGTGCGCAACATCGACTGGCGGGTCACCGCGCGCACCCAGGAACCGCACACCAAGCTCTTCCACGAAGAGCGCGAACGGCCCATCTTCATCCTCGTCGAGCAGAGCCAACGGCTGTTCTTCGGCTCGGGGCTGATGTTCAAGTCGGTGCTGGCCGCCCAGGCTGCGGCGCTGTTCGGCTGGGCCGCGCTGGGCCACAACGACCGCATCGGCGGGTTGGTGTTCGGCGACAACGAACACCACGAAATCAAGCCCCGGCGCAGCAAGCAGAGCCTGCTGCAACTGCTCAACCGCCTGGCCAAGGTCAACCAGGCGCTGCACACCGAGGCCACGCCCGGGGCCGACAGCCTCGGCCTGGCCCTGCGCCGCGCCCGCGAAGTGCTGCGCCCCGGCAGCCTGGCCATCGTGATCTGCGATGAGCGCTCGCTCACCGCCCAGGTGGAACAGCACCTGGCCATGCTCTCGCGCCATTGCGACCTGCTGCTGATGCCGGTGTCCGACCCGCTCGACCACGCCCTGCCCGCCGCCGGCCTGCTGCGCTTCGCCCAGCGCAGCGCGCAGCTGGAGCTCGACACCCTGGACGCCAACCTGCGCCAGGCCTACCGCCAGCAGGCCGAAGCACGCATCGAGCGCTGGGAGCTGATGGCGCAAAAGCTGCGCGTGCTGCTGATGCCACTGAGCACCCAAAGCGAAATGATCGAGCAATTGCGCGAATACCTGAACGCCCAGCGGCCACGGAGCGCGTCATGAAGAGCAGCGGCCAATGAACCCGCTTGATCAACTGCAACCGCTGATTGCCCCAGCACCAATCGGCCTGTGGCCACCGGCACCCGGCTGGTGGCTGCTGCTGGCCGTGCTGCCGCTGTTGGCCTGGGGCCTGTGGCGGGTGCGCCGCTGGCGCCCGGGCAAACGCCGCATCGTGCGTGCCGAGCAGCCCTTGGACCCGGTACGCGTGGAAGCGCTGGCCGAACTGGCCCGCCTGCCACGCCCCTACGACGGTGCCCCGGCCGGGGCCTGGCTGCAACAGATCAACGCCCTGCTCAAGCGCCTGTGCCGCAGCCACTACCCGGGCGCCAACAGCCATACCCTCAATGGCCGCCAGTGGCTGGCGTTTCTCGACAACCGCTGCCCGGCCGCCGGCCTGACCCGCTGGATGGTGCTGGTCGAGGGCGCCTACAAACCCGAGTGCAAGCTCGATGACAAGGCCATCGCCGGGCTCAGCCAGGCCGTCGAAACCTGGATCCGCAAGCATGTTTGAACTGGCCTGGCCGTGGGTCTTCGCCCTGTTGCCATTGCCGTGGCTGGCACGCCTGGTACTGCCGGCCGCCGACAGCGGCGAACCGGTGCTCAAGGTGGGCTTCCTCAACGAGCTGGAAGGCCTGGCCGGGCGCCGCGCGCGCCTCAACCTGCCGACCTGGCGCCAGCAGGCGCCCTTTGTCGTCATCTGGCTGTTGCTGCTGTGCGCCGCCGCCCGCCCGCAATGGCTGGGCGACCCGGTGCCAGTGGCCGCCAGCGGCCGCGACCTGCTGGTGGCGGTGGATGTGTCCGGGTCGATGGACTTCCCCGACATGCAGTGGCAGAACGAAGACATCAGCCGCCTCGACCTGGTCAAGGCGCTGCTCGGCGACTTCCTGCAGGACCGCGAAGGCGACCGCGTGGGCCTGATCCTGTTCGGCAGCCAGGCCTACCTGCAGGCCCCGCTCACCTTCGACCGGCGCACCGTGCGCACCTTCCTCGACGAAGCGCAGATCGGCATCGCCGGCAAGAACACCGCTATCGGCGACGCCATTGGCCTGGCGGTCAAGCGCCTGCGCCAACGCCCGGCACAAAGCCGGGTGCTGGTGCTGATCACCGACGGCGCCAACAACGGCGGGCAGATCCACCCGCTGACCGCCGCCCGCCTGGCCGCTCAGGAAGGCGTGCGCATCTACACCATAGGTATCGGCGCCAACCCCGAGGCCAGTGGCACTCCTGGCCTGCTCGGCCTGAACCCGAGCCTGGACCTGGACGAAGCCTCGCTCAAGGAAATTGCCGACATCACCCACGGCACCTACTTCCGCGCCCATGACGGCGCCGAACTGGACGCCATCGGCGACACCCTCGACCAGCTCGAACCTGTGGCCCAGCAACCGACCCAGGCACGCACGGCCAAGGCCCTTTATGCCTGGCCCCTGGCCCTGGCGCTGCTGCTGAGCGTGCTGCTGGTGGTGGCCGTGCAATGGCCCGACAACCTGCTGCAGCGCCTGCTGCGCAAGCCGCGCTTCCTGCAACCGCATCCGGAATGGCGCCAGCGCCTGAAGCGCCTGCGCCTGAGGAGGCGGCGATGATCGAACTGTGGCCCCAATGGTTGCGCCCGCTATGGCTGCTGGCCGTGCCCCTGCTTGGCTGGCTGCTGTACAAACTGTGGCACCGGCGCAAGCGCGCCGGGCGCTGGCAGATGATTCTGCCGCCGGCGTTCCATGGCGTACTGCTAGGCGGTGGCAGCGGCAGCACCAGCAAACTGCCGTGGGTGGCGCTGGGCCTGGCCTGGATGCTGGTGATCCTGGCCCTGCTCGGGCCCAGTTGGCATCGCGTGGAAGAAAACCGCCAGCGCCCGGCCGACCCGCTGGTGATCCTCCTCGAACTGACCCCACAGATGCTCGCCGAGGACAGCCCGCCCAACCGCCTGGAGCAGGCGCGGCGCAAAAATCCTCGACCTGCTGGAACACCGTCGTGACAGTCAGACCGCGCTGGTGGTCTATGCCGGCTCCGCGCACACCCTGGTGCCGCTGTCCGACGACCTGGCTACCAGCCGCAACCTGCTCGAGGCGATCGACCCGTCGATCATGCCAAAACCCGGCCAGCGGGCCGACCTGGCCGTGCAAAAGGCCTGGCCCTGCTGGCCCAGAGCGGCCTGGGCCAGGGCCGCCTGCTGCTGATCGGCTCGTCGCTCAGCGCCCCGGAGCGCCAAGGCATCGCCCAGGCCCTCGGCCGCCAGGGCCCGAGCCTGCTGATGCTGGGCATCGGCAGCCGCGAAGGCGCACCGGTGCGCCAGGCCAACGGCGAGTACCTCAAGGACGACCAGGGCGGCATCCTGTTGCCGCGCCTGGACAGCGCCAGCCTCAAGGGCTTCATCAGCGGCACGGGCGGGCGCTACCGGCATGCCCGTATCGACGACCTCGACCTTCGTGGCCTGGGCCTGTTCGACAACCCGCGCACCGGGCGCAACGACGGCCGGACACTGCAACTGGACAGCTGGGCCGACCAGGGTTACTGGCTGCTGCTGCCGCTGTTGCTGCTGGCCGCCTGTGCCGGCCGACGCGGCTGGCTGTTCTGCCTGCCGCTGCTGCTGGCCCTGCCCCAGCCCAGCCAGGCCTTCGAATTCAATGACCTGTGGCTGCGCCCCGACCAGCAAGGTCAGCGCCTGCTGGAGCAAAACCGCCCAGCCAGCGCCGCGCGCCAGTTCCAGGACCCGCAATGGCGCGGCATGGCCCTGTACCAGGCGGGCGACTATAGCGGTGCCGCCGAAGCCTTTTCCCAAGGCGACACGGCCGCCGCCCACTACAATCGAGGCAATGCCCTGGCCCGCAGCGGTGAACTGGAAGCCGCCCTGGACGCCTACGAACAAGCCCTGGAACGCCAACCCGACCTGCAGGCGGCGCTGGACAACCAGGCGCTGGTGCAGCAACTGCTGCAACAGCGCGAGGCCAAGGCCGAGGAGCAACCGGCCAGCAGCGATGCCCAAGGCACGCCCGGCAGCGAAACCGAAGGCAACAGCAGCTCGGCCAACAGCCCGGCCCAGGGCACGCCCGGCAACGACGAACAACCCAGCGCCGAGCAGCCCGGCGAAGGCAGCAGCAACAGCCAGGTAGCACCCGGCAACCAGGCCGGCGCGGATGACAGCGTCATCCAGCCGCCGCAGCGCCCGGTATCGACCAGCCTCGATGCCGAACAGCGCCAGGCCCTGGAACAATGGCTGCGGGAGATCCCCGACAACCCGGCGGAGCTGCTGCGGCGCAAATTCTGGTATGAACAGCAATTGCATCAGGAAACCCCACGATGAGTCGCTTCGGCGTCTTTCTCCTCAGCCTGCTCTGGGCCGTGCTGGCCCAGGCCGAACCAGTGCTGCAGGCCAGCGTTGACCGTACCCGCCTGGAAGCTGGCGAAAGCCTGGAGCTGACCCTGGAAAGCCAGGACGTCACCCAGTTCGGCAAGCCCGACCTGCGCGCGCTGGAGGGTGACTTCGAAGTGCGCGGCACGCGCCAGCTGAACAGCCTGCACAGCCTCGACGGCGAAACCCGCGCCAGCACCCGCTGGATCATCACCCTGCTGCCACGGCGCAGTGGCAGCCTGCGTATCCCCGAGTTGCAACTGGGCCAGTCGCACAGCCAGGCCATCGAACTGCAAGTGCTGCAGGCCGACGCCAGCCGCCAGGACAGCGCCTCGCAGGTGTTCATCGAAGCCACGCTCGACAGCAACGAGGTCTACGTCCAGGCCCAGGCCGTACTCACCCTGCGCATCTACCATTCGGTGGCACTGTACGACGACAGCAGCCTCAGCCCGCTGCAACTGGAGAACGCCAAAGTCGAACCGCTGGGTGAATCGCGCACCTATGAAAAGGAAATCAACGGCGTCCGTCACGGCGTGATCGAAACCCGCTATGCCGTGTATCCCCAGCAAAGCGGCACCCTCGACATCCCGCCGCTGACCTTCACCGCTACCGCCGCCGCCAGCCCGGACGAAGCCCCACAAACCAACGGCACGGCCCGGGCCGGCCACCAGGTGCAGGTCAGCTCGCTGCCGTTACGCCTGGCCGTACGGCCGATTCCGGCGGCCTGGCCGGCTGGCGTGCCGTGGCTACCGGCCCGCAGCCTGACCCTGGAAGAGCACTGGAACCCCGACCCTGGCAACCCGCAGGTGCAGATTGGCGACTCGCTGACCCGCAACATCACCTTGCGTGCCGAAGGCTTGTCCAGCACCCAGCTGCCACCGCTGCCAGCCACCGAAATCACCGGCCTGCGCCGGTACCCCGACCAGCCATTGCTGCGCAACGAAATCAGCGACCGCGGCATGACCGCCAACCGCGAAGAGCGCGAAGCCCTGGTGCCGACCCACAGCGGTACGCTGGCCCTGCCGGCGCTGGAAGTGGCCTGGTGGAACACCCGCGAAGACCACCTGGAGCACAGCAGCCTGCCGGCGCGTACGCTGAATGTGCAGGACAACCCGGCGCTGAGCGCCGACACCCCGGTTGGCGACAACAGCAATGCCAGCAGCTTGCTGTGGCCCTGGCAGCTGGCCACCCTGGTGTTCGCCCTCACCACCGTGCTGGGCTTTGCCCTGTGGTGGCGCGCCCGCTCGCAGCCAGCGGTGCTGCGCGCCGCGCAGGCCGGGCCGAGCCCGCGTACCTTGCTGGATGATCTCAAGCGCGCGTGCCAGGCCAACGACCCACAGGCAACCCGCCAGGCGCTGGACGCCTGGGCCCGCCAGCAGCCGGAAACCCTGGCCGAGATGGCGGCGCGGTTCGTGCCGTTGTCGGATGCACTGGATGGGTTGAACGGGGCGCTGTATAGCGAGAGCGGGCAGTATTGGCAGGGTGAGGATTTGTGGCGGGCGATTGGGACGATACCGCCGGCTGAGCAGGTGTTGTTGCCAGCGGGCGAGAACGGCAGCCTGCCGCCGCTCTATCCCAAGTGATGTGCTGCCTGTGCAGGCCTCTTCGCGGGCGTGCCCGCGAACACCGGCGCAGCCGGTGCCACCGTAAGATATTTCTGAACCTGCACCCCAATGCTTCAAGATCAACCCGCTTAGGAATTATCCTACGCGCGCTGCCGAACTATCGCTGTTGTCGGGGAAACACCTCACGGATAACGTTTCCGGGTCGCTTCGGTGACCGGGTGTGAGAACCCGACGATAAGCAAATTCCGTCAGCTTTCATGGCGGCCGCGCGCGGGCAGACTTCGGTCTGGCCGAGTTTTCCTTTGCTTCCTCGGTTTCTCACCCCGCGCACGGCTGCCACCTAAACCCGTGAGAAGGTTGCGGTGGTGGCATTCTCTGATCAAGCAAAGGGTTTGAATCATGAAAAAGATCGTCCCCGATCCACCCGTAAAACTAACGGCCCGCCCCTTCTACACCATCAACCAGGACACACCCTCGGTTGACGCCCTGATCCACCCCTCCAGCTGATGGCCGGCATCGAAGACTCGCTGGACGAATACATCTGCGCCAATGCCGGCGAGCCCGGCATCAACATACTGGTCAACGCGGTGCATCACGTACAGATGACCAAGGCCTTGGCCGAGTTGCTGTTGCACCGGCAAACCGGGGATATCACCCGGCACTGACTACACAGCCCCAAGACATGCGCGACCCCTGTAGGAGCGGCCTTGTGTCGCGAAAGGGGTGCGAAGCGCCCCCAGGATCTGCGCATCACCGCAAAATCGCCGGGCCGCCTTGCGGCCCTTTCGCGACACGAGGCCGCTCCTACAGAGACCGTGATCAGGGCTTCATCAACCTGCGAGCACCGGTTGAACTGGCTGACGGCTCAGATGAACCGCTGCCCCTCGAACGGGTTCCAGCTCTGCTGCCCTTTGGTCTGCTTCAGGTAGTAGGCACGGTTGGTCAGGAAGCTGTACAGAAACGCAAACGCCATGCTGATGCCGTTATCCACCGGGCGAGGGATCTCGCTACCCGTCGCGATCTCGTAGTAGCTCAGGAGAACGCCGATGGCGATCATGATGGCCAGCATGACCAGGTTCTTCTTCCACAGCCCCAGCACGAACCAGTAGATCGGGCCGAAGAAAAAGGCGATGAAGTTGTTGTTGATCAGCAGCTTCTTGCCAAATGGCAAGGCGCGGAAAGCGGCTTTGTAGGGCTCGGAGGTGGGTGCGCCGTACTGATCGAAGAAGGCGAAACGCTCCCGCCATTTTGGCTTGAGGTTGCCTGGGGTGGATTGGGTTTGTGGGATGCCTTCCATTGGTGACTCCTGTGATCGTCGTCCATGAGTGTCGAATAGCCATGATCATGGCCGGTTCGGAGGGTAAATCAGCATGCCTTTGAGGGCAAGCTTGATACCTCCCGCAAAGCGAGAGCCAAGTCACGAAACACTCAAGGCTTCCAGATCGGCGCGATCAGAAATTCGTTGTTCACCAATTGATGTCGGTCAGGCGACCCAGCGGGTGGTCGTAGTGCAGGTGTACGCGGGTGCCGCCGGTGGCGCTGATGTCGGTCAGCGTACCGTCAGGCGTGCGGGTGAAATGCAGGAAGTGACCGAGAACGTTCTCGATGCGTTGCAGCGGCACTTCGGTGTTGGTGTCTGGCACTTCGCCGAAGTAGAAGAACAGGTTGTCCCGCGTTTGCAGGATGTAGTGGCCGCCCTCGGTGCACACCAGGTACACCTGCTCGTGCGGGTTGCGCTGACCGTATTTGCCCTAAAAATATTTGGCTCCGCCAGCAATTTGGCAGAGCCAGTCTATTTTAGCTGTTAAAGATCACGCCATCAAAGTCGTACAACAAAAAATTTACACAGAAAATTACTCTCGGGAAAACTCGACGGCACAGGCATCTAATCCTTAAACTGCACCCCGCGCACCAAGCCATTCTCCAAAACAGACTTGACGCGAGCAGTCACCACAATCGTAGGGCTGTCCTCTTCAGCCCTAACGACATCACTAGAAAGCACCGCCTCATTATCCAAAACTATCTTACTGAACCACCTCGGACCATCTGGCATATAGCTAAGTAACGGCTCACTAACAGATTCTTTCAAGTTAAAGGCTGGTGATTTACCTATAACATTGAATATCTTGTAACCAGTATAGGAAGCCTCACCTATCAGTAGATCCGCATCCACAAACTGAACACCAGAAATACTTTCTCTCCTCATTAGTTCGTAGAGCCGCGGCGAAATCAAATTGGGCCCATCACTGAAAAAAAATCATAGCTAAGGAGCTTGGAAGTACTGACCCTTTTCGGCCCCTCGAAACAGACTTTTATATCCTTGCTTACAACCACGCACTCTTTGAAAATCCCAGAATCCTCACCAGACAACATCTTTGTCTTCAGCCAATAACTTTCAGGATAGTCATCTGAAATAGAAAGTATAAAATTTTTAGCCACAAGTCGCTCCCCGAACAGAGTTTTTATTCAGCATCGTTTTACCTGCACGCAGACCTTTTCTCTCATGAACCATGACTCCGTGAATAGCCTTCTGGTAGTCCGCTTTGGTCCAGCCATTTTTCTTGCCGTATTCGTGAATAATATCCAGCTTCTTCTCTACAGCCGAATTATATTGCGCGTGAGAGCCACGATGCACCGTTCGCACCGGATGGTTCTCCTCATACTTAGGCAGATAAATAATATTGGACAGCTTATGAATATTCACCTCGCCCGCCTGCCATGTCGCTGATCACCTGGCCATCCAGGTTCAGCTGGTGCAGGTGCCCGCTGCCGTAGTACAGGTGGTTGACCTTGCGGCCATTCGGCAGGGTCAGCGTAGTCAGGTTGCCGAGCGGATCGTACTCGTAGCCGAGCGTGCCGTCGGGGGTGATTTCTTTGGTCAGCCGCCCCAGCAGGTCGTAGGCGTACTCTGGCTTCTACTCAGTCACCCCGAGCTGTATGTTATTCCACCCAACTATAAACGATTCATATAGAAAATCACGCACAAGTAAATTATCAGCTTTCAGTTACCCAATAGCACTGAACCTGACCAGCAATTTATTGCTTTCAATCTTGCGCACCAATACCTCTGAGACAATAGGGTCGATCCAGATCACACCTGCCACAAAGAAAAGGTCCAGCGAACCAGTCTTTGTCTCATCAATACACATCTTCTTTACGCCTCGGACCTTGTAATCAGCCGCCAGCTCACCGGCCTTAATCTTACTCATAACCAAAGACTTACCAGAGTACTCCGATAGCCCGTAGTCAAAGCATGCGCACCTGTCATTAGCGTGAATAAAATAATACTTTTTGACCGTAGGCTTTCCATTAGAGTGCTTTACATCTGCGGGGGAAAACTGCAGGTTAGTATTTAGCTCCCCAAGAACATCCTTAAACTCCTGGGATACAAAAAAAGCACCGGAAGTTGTCAAGAAAAAATCAGACCCAAGAGCGCGAACCTTTTTATCCAAAACCACAGAAACCGACACACCATTCAAGGAGAGACTTATCCCTATCTGATAATAATCAGATAGGGATGGGTGGAACACTACATCTCCATCTGTATAGCCACCTTCCACTACTTCATGACACATTGAATAATAGTTCATCTTTCCTCCTAGCATGTCGAGCGGGTGCCTTTTGGCCTAGGATCTTTACTTTGTAATCGAATAGTATCTGACCCGAGACTCATACGCATACTACGCTCAACAGCTCCAATTTTTCTGAGCAACTCTTTATCAGAGGCTGCTGCTAGAGTACCAATTTTTTGCTCCGCTATCATCAAGCGGTTTCGCGCAGTATCATAATATGACCCCAAGTGCCCACCACTGTGCAATGGCTTACCTGAGGCTAATGACTCAGCCGAAGTCGTAGGTAACGGCGAACCATTACTTGCGCCATTCGGATTATATAACCCCCGCTTCATAGCCTCTTGAATTAGACTAGATTTATTGACAACGTTAGTGGGAATGAGATGGTGTGCGGCATACCCTGGCGGGACCGTGTTTCCGGCTTTGGCCATGGCTGCAGCAAGAAGCTTACTAGGCGAAAGACCAGCAGGATCCAACCAAGATATAGGGTTCGGAGCATATGCATATAGATTATCCCCACCTAAAATCCCCGACGGGTCTTGTGTGATAAACCGCCCTACTTCAGGCTCATAAAATCTAAACAGATTATAATGAAAACCTATTTCGTCATCGAAATATTGACCTTGGAACCGTAGATTCTGATCAACATCATTAACTATAAATTTGTCAGTCAACCCCCAGCACCGATATGAGACTTGCCAGACTATTTCGCCATTACTATCCGTCAGTTCCAGCGGCAACCCCATATGGTCAGTATGGAAGTAATAGAGCTTCTGCTCCTCCCCTTCCGCCTGATCAACCCGCGCCAACGGCGCATAGCTACCCGGCTCATACAGGTACAGGATGCTCTGCCCCGGCGTCTCCTCCCGTAGCATCCTCAACCCTTGCCAGAGGAAGCGCTTCTGCTCGACTTCGCCGTTGATTTCCGCCTGCTTGGCTATTCGCCGCCCCAGGCTGTCGTAACGGTAGTGCCCGGTACTCTCCAGCTTGCCATTGACCAACGTTTCCGCCCGCACCAGCCGGTTCTCGCAGTCATAGCTAAAGCTCTGCAGCTTGCTATGCCCCGAGCGCTTCTCGATCAGGTTGCCCCACGGATCGTAACGGTACTCCTGATCCCGCCACTGTCTGATCCGGTTGTCCTTGACCTTGTCGAACTGCCGCGCGTTGAAGTCCAGCCGGTTGGCCGCCGCGTCGTAGCGGAATTCCTCGCTGCCCACCAATGAGCCGGTATCGCGGCTGCGCAACTGCCCGTTGGCTTCGTACTCGTACTTGATCTCGCCCCGCAGCTTGTCCAGCGTGCGCACCAGTTCACCTGCCGGGTCGTACTGATAGCGACGGTGGATCGGGTTGTACGCATGCTCCACCAGCAACGAGGTATTGATACCGGTGTTGTGCACCTGCGAGAGCTTGTCGGCCGGCAAGTTCGAGGCAAACTGCCAGGCCTTGCGCCCCATGGCGTCATAGCCAAAGCAGCTGGTGAGCTTGCCCTGGGTCCGGTACACCTCGCGGTGCAGGTCATCACGCTCCATATCGCTGATGACCTGGCCATCCAGGTTCAACTGGTGCAGGTGCCCACTGCCATAGTACAGGTGGTTGACCTTGCGACCGTCCGGCAGGGTCAGGGTGGTCAGGTTGCCGAGCGGGTCGTACTCGTAGCCGAGCGTGCCGTCAGGGGTGACTTCTTTGGTCAGCCGGCCCAGCAGATCGTAGGCGTACTCCAGCTTTTCTTCGCTGATCCCAAGCTGCTTGCCGATCCCGGTCGGCTGCCGCTCAATGCTCAGCAGCCGGTCGCCGTCGTCGTACGCGAAGGTCTGGCTCGCATCGCGGTTGATCTTGGCGACCAGCCGGCCAATGGCATCGCGCTCGAACAGCGTATGACGTTCCGGGCGTTCGGCGTTTTCACCGTAGCCAATCTCATCCAGTCGGGTCAGATGGCCACCGACGTTGTAGCTGAAACGCCGGGTCAGGTTATCCACCCGCACTTCTTCAGTCAGCCGGTCCGAGGCGTCGTAGGCAAAGCTGTAAGTAGCGTTGTTTTCGTTGACCAGCGCGGTCAGGCGCACGGCCTTGTCGTACTCGTAACGCACCCGCTGGCCCTTGGCATCCTGGCGGCTGCTCGGCAGGCCACGGGCCGTGCGCATCAGGCGTGTGGTCTGGCCCTTGCCGTCGGTGTGGCTGATTACCTGGCCGTAGACGTTGTAGGTGAAGGTTTCCGCGCTACCGTCCGGGTGACTGATGCGCAGCACTTCGCCGTCGGGCTTGCGCTCCAGGGTGGTGGTCTGGTTCAGCGCATCGGTCACCGCGACGAGGTGCTGACGCTCGTCGTAGCGGTACCAGGTGCTCTTGCCCGAGCAGTCCTGATAACGCTCGACCTGGGCCAGGGTGTTCCACCACAGGTACTTGGACTTGTAAGTTGCATCGATGATGGTATGCGGCAGGCCGTCATCGCTGTTCAGGTACTCGGTCATCTGGCCGTGTTCGCCGAACAGTACTGGGGAGCGTTTCGAGTGAACACAGATCTTGCAGGTAGAGACCTATGAATATATCTCGCTAAAAAGTTCTCTTCTCGCTCCGGCTGAAACATACGCTTCAGCCGTTAACAGCCAGAATTTTAAAGATCAATAACCGACCGCATTAATTTCTGAATACGCGGCCAGTCAAATCAGCCTTTTTCAAAGCATTACAAAAGCCCGGCAAGCAACGGAACATCGTAAGCCTTATCCTTTACAATTTTCTTTGAGCTCATCGCTTCTTTTATTTTGGCCTCCCCCTCAGCCAACCCATTTAACTTAACAGCGCAATGTATTAATACGGCAGGATATGAGTATTCATCCGGCGAGGAAACAATATCACTTATAGTCCTATCAACTGGCACGATAGCAGCTAACATCTTGGGAACATAGAACTCTTCCAACACACACCGAATACGAGCACAAACCTCATCCGCCAACCTAGGAACTGGCGTCTTTATAGCACCTCCAAAGTCACCACTAAATCGTTTATTCTGCTCACCTGACGAAATAAAAGAAAAACACGCATCATTGAATAAGTTACTTTTGTAAGGAGGTGTAAATTTTGACATGCAATCAATAAGCTCACCCCCAAAAACCATACCACCAAGCACATAAGAATCTACACGTGCGAGGTGATCAAAAAACAATTCAGCCACATTTTTTTTCTTATACTTGAATTTCAACTTATTCTTTGACGCCACAACACCGTCAAATTTTGATGCAACAACCTTTAACTCTTCAAGCAAAACCGCCTCAAAATACAACCGTTCCTCTGAACTCATAACTCACCGATATTTAAGGACGTTAAATATTGCATCATGCACAGCTCCTTTTCCACCAAGTAATTTGCCGCGCGCACTTTTAGTGTCAACTTTCAGCTTGGCCGCAGTACCACTAGATGGCTTAACGGTACCACCCCCAAGATGCTGGGTGGTATTTGCAGGGTTACTCATATCAAATACACCTGCGGCTTTTTGGTTCTTAGTAAGCGAGCCTGCCCCATGCTTTACCTCGAATACATGCAAATTCCCCTGAGCATCTCTAGCGACAAAATCCGCTCTAACCCTACTTCCATTAACCTTCATGGTAACTTCTTCGGCAACTATCTTAAAGCCGTTACGCTCCAAATCGTGCATCGCCTTTGATCTTCCCTTGTCACCACTTGCGGCGCTTTTGCACAAGCCGAATGGGTCAATCCAAGTCAATGTATTTGGTGCATACTCATAAAGATTGTACCCACCTTGGAGGCTTATCGGATCCTGCGTAATAAATCGCCCTATCTCAGGATCAAAATATCTGAATAAATTATAGTGCAGGCCTATTTCAAAATCGAGATATTGCCCCTGAAGTCGCAGATTCTGCTCAATTTTATTGACCGTTATCTGCTCTATCTCCCCCCATGAGCGATACGTCGCCTGCCAAACCATCTTGCCATTGCTGTCCGTCAGCTCCAACGGCGTGCCAATCTGGTCAGTATGGAAGTAATAGACCTTCTGCTCTTCCCCTTCCGCCTGATCGACCCGCGCCAACGGCGCATAGCTGCCCGGCTCATACAGGTACAGGATGCTCTGCCCCGGCGTCTCCTCCCGCAGCATTCTCAGCCCTTGCCAGAGGAAGCGCTTCTGTTCGACTTCGCCGTTGATTTCCGCTTGCTTGGCAACCCGCCGTCCCAGGCTGTCATAACGGTAGTGCCCGGTACTCTCCAGCTTGCCATTGACCAATGTCTCGGCACGCACCAGCCGGTTCTCGCAGTCATAGGCAAAGCTCTGCAGCTTGCTATGCCCCGAGCGCTTCTCGATCAGGTTGCCCCACGGATCGTAGCGGTACTCCTGATCCCGCCACTGTTTGATCCGGTTGTCCTTGACCTTGTCGAACTGCCGCGCGTTGAAGTCCAGCCGGTTGGCTGCCGCGTCGTAGCGGAATTCCTCGCTACCCACCAGTGAGCCGGTATCGCGGCTGCGCAACTGCCCGTTGGCTTCGTACTCGTACTTGATCTCGCCACGCAGCTTGTCCAGCGTGCGCACCAATTCACCTGCCGGGTCGTACTGATAGCGACGGTGGATCGGGTTGTACGCATGCTCCACCAGCAACGAGGTATTGATACCGGTGTTGTGCACCTGCGAGAGCTTGTCGGCCGGCAAGTTCGAGGCAAACTGCCAGGCCTTGCGCCCCATGGCGTCATAGCCAAAGCAGCTGGTGAGCTTGCCCTGGGTCCGGTACACCTCGCGGTGCAGGTCATCACGCTCCATATCGCTGATAACCTGGCCATCCAGGTTCAACTGGTGCAGGTGCCCACTGCCATAGTACAGGTGGTTGACCTTGCGACCGTCCGGCAGGGTCAGGGTGGTCAGGTTGCCGAGCGGGTCGTACTCGTAGCCGAGCGTGCCGTCAGGGGTGACTTCTTTGGTCAGCCGGCCCAGCAGATCGTAGGCGTACTCCAGCTTTTCTTCGCTGATCCCAAGCTGCTTGCCGATCCCGGTCGGCTGCCGCTCAATGCTCAGCAGCCGGTCGCCGTCGTCGTACGCGAAGGTCTGGCTCGCATCGCGGTTGATCTTGGCGACCAACCGGCCAATGGCATCGCGCTCGAACAGCGTATGACGTTCCGGGCGTTCGGCGTTTTCACCGTAGCCAATCTCATCCAGTCGGGTCAGATGGCCACCGACGTTGTAGCTGAAACGCCGGGTCAGGTTATCCACCCGCACTTCTTCAGTCAGCCGGTCCGAGGCGTCGTAGGCAAAGCTGTAAGTAGCGTTGTTTTCGTTGACCAGCGCGGTCAGGCGCACGGCCTTGTCGTACTCGTAACGCACCCGCTGGCCCTTGGCATCCTGGCGGCTGCTCGGCAGGCCACGGGCCGTGCGCATCAGGCGTGTGGTCTGGCCCTTGCCGTCGGTGTGGCTGATTACCTGGCCGTAGACGTTGTAGGTGAAGGTTTCCGCGCTACCGTCCGGGTGACTGATGCGCAGCACTTCGCCGTCGGGCTTGCGCTCCAGGGTGGTGGTCTGGTTCAGCGCATCGGTCACCGCGACGAGGTGCTGACGCTCGTCGTAGCGGTACCAGGTGCTCTTGCCCGAGCAGTCCTGATAACGCTCGACCTGGGCCAGGGTGTTCCACCACAGGTACTTGGACTTGTAAGTTGCATCGATGATGGTATGCGGCAGGCCGTCATCGCTGTTCAGGTACTCGGTCATCTGGCCCAGTGCATCGAATTCGGCGAGCAGGTTGCCCTTGTCGTCGTAGCGCGCTCGCCAGGTGCTGCCGTCCGGATAGCTGACCTGGGTCACCAGCGTGGTCAGGTGGTGATATTCGTAGGTGGTCTTGCGGCCCAGCGGGTCGGTTTCTTCCAGCAGGCGGGCGTATTCATCGTACTTGAAGGCGAGCCGGTTGCCGTCCGGCAAGTCCAGGCCAACCATGTTGCCCTGCTCGTCCAGCGCGATGGCGTAGCGTTCGCCGCCGTAGTCGCGGCTGGCGATCACCCGGTGGTCGGGGTTGTACTGCACTTCCAGCTCGCGGCCGAGCACGTCGGTGGCCCAGCTGGTACGGGCATCGAGGTCGTAGCGGAAGTGGTAGTGTTCGCCATCGGTGGTCCAGTGCTCGACCACCCGCGGCTGGCCGCCGAGGGTTTCCCAGCGGTAATGGCAGCCCAGGCCCAGCGCGTTGCTGTGAGTCACCATCAGGCCTTCGGCGTAGCTGAAACTGCGCACGGTGTGGCCGTTGCGGTTGATCACCGCGCTCAGCTGGCCGTGTTCATCGTAGCGGTACTGGGTGAGCGTTTCGACGGCCTGGTCGTTCACCACGCGCTTGATGTCGGTCAGGCGGCCCAGCGGGTGGTCGTAGTGCAGGTGCACGCGGGTACCGCCGGTGGCGCTGATGTCGGTCAGCGTACCATCGGGCGTGCGGGTGAAATGCAGGAAGTGACCGAGAACGTTCTCGATGCGCTGCAGCGGCACTTCGCTGTTGGTGTCTGGCACTTCGCCGAAGTAGAAGAACAGGTTGTCCCGCGTTTGCAGGATGTAGTGGCCGCCCTCGGTGCACACCAGGTACACCTGCTCGTGCGGGTTGTAGATCCGTTCGCCCGGTTGCAGGGTCACGAACGGAACTTTGCGGCCTTGGTTGTCGGTGAGGTAAATGAATGAGCCCCGCCGACGCAGACTTTGCTCCCAAGGCAGCACCCAGCCGCGCCCGAGCACGCGGTCGACGGTAAGGTCGCTGGCGTAGAAACGTGACCACTCGATCGGCATCAGCCCGGGCAGGCTGAAGTCGATCTCGTCGGGGATCAGCTTGCGACCGGTGGTGAGGTCGACCGGGTTGCCAACCAGTCCACCCAACACCTTGCGTGCCACGGGTTCGACCATGTAACGGGCGGCCACTTCGCCGGCAATGAAGCCGGCCGTGAATTTCAGGGCACAAGGTAGGGCGGCCTTCATACCGGCCTGGGTACCCATCTTGAGCACATTCGCGAGGCCACTGGCTGCGCCAGCAATCGCCATCAGCACATCCACGGTAGTGCGCAGCCACTCCGGGACTTCGTCATCCACGGGCAGGTAGCGGTAAGTGCCACCGCCGATGAAGACGTTGTTCGAACCCCCGGAAATGGTCGCGCCGCAGGTCAGCTTGTCGCCCTTGCGCGCCGCCGCGACGCCATTGATGAAGACATTGGTCGAGCCTTCGGCGATCTGCACCGGGCCAGGATGTTTGTCGCAGGCGCCGATGCTTTTTTCGACGCGGGCGGCCTCGCGGCTGTTGATGAACACGTTGGGTGAGGCAGTCGTTATCGTCCCTGAGGGGGATGAGAACAGACTGCCCAGTGCCTCGCCGGCAGCGGTCAGCAAGCTGCCCCCGAGACCTGCCGCGATGCCGGCCAGCAAAGCCACGCCTAACCCGCAAGTGAAGGTGGCGATGGCCACCGTGGCCACCAGTGCGATACCCAGGGCAGCGCCCAGCAGAAAGCCGCCCAACGCGCCGGTGTGTGAAATCTCGTCGCCAAACCTGGCCGCTTCGAACATGAGGGGTTACTCCTGTTCGGCCAAGTTGTGCAACGTGAATGAACGACAAGACTGAAGCAGCGAGCGCTCGGTCAGATCCTTGATCATTGTTGCGTCCTTGAGGCTTGAAACCCAAGGACGCTAGGAAAACGCCGTTAGGCCGTCAATGAACAAGGCGTTCAGTGCGCGGACCTGCTTGTAGGAAAGCACTTACCCGCCAGGAGCGACTGCCTTGCCGCATAGGCTTGGGTTACCATACCGCCCTTGCGCAACACCCATCACCCAAGCCAAGCCCCCGCTTGCTCGACTCGACACCAACAGGTCATCCATGCGTCTGTTTCATACCTCCGACTGGCACCTGGGCCAAAGCCTGCACGGCCAGGAACGCGACTTCGAACACGCCTGCTTCCTCGACTGGCTGCTCGGCCAGCTGCGCCTGCGCCAGCCGGATGCGCTGCTGATCGCCGGCGATATCTTCGACACGGTCAACCCGCCGGTCAAAGCCCAGGAACGTCTCTACGACTTCATCGTCCAGGCCCACGAGCAACAGCCGAAGCTGGACATTGTGATGATCGCTGGCAACCACGACTCCGGCTCGCGCATCGAGCTGCCCGCGGCGCTGATGCGCCGCCTGCGCACCCATGCCCTGGGCCGTGTGCACTGGTTGGACGAGGGCCAGCTGGATGCCGAGCGCCTGCTGATTCCGCTGACCAACGGCCGTGGCAAGGTCGCCGCCTGGTGCCTGGCCCTGCCCTTCCTGCGCCCGGCCGAAGTGACCGGCCCGCAACTGGGTGACGACTACCTGCAAGGCATCACCCAGGTGCACCAGCAGCTGATCGCCGCCGCGCAAAAGAAGCGCAAGAAGGACCAGGCGCTGATCGCCATCAGCCACGCGCACATGGCCGGTGGCGCGGTGTCGGAGGACTCCGAGCGCAGCCTGATCATCGGCAACGCCGAAGCGCTGCCGGCCAAGCTGTTCGACAAGGCCATCAGCTACGTCGCCCTGGGCCACCTGCACAAGCCGCAGAAGGTCAACCGCGAAGAACGCATCCGCTACAGCGGCTCGCCGATCCCGCTGTCGTTCGCCGAGATCAACTACCCGCACCAGGTGCTGGAAGTGGAGCTGGACGGCACCGGCCTGGTCAGCGTCGAACCACGCCCGGTACCGCGCGCCGTAGCCCTGCAACGGGTCGGCCCGGCACCACTGGGCGAACTGCTGGAGCAGTTGGCCGAGCTGCCAGTGATCGACCTGCTCGAAGACCCCAACCGCCAGCCCTGGTTGGAGGTGCGGGTGATACTGGACGAGCCGCAACCCGACCTGCGCCAGCAGATCGAAACCGCACTGCAAGGCAAGGCCGTGCGCCTGATCCGCATCAGCGCCGAATACGCCGGCCGCAACAACGCCGAAGACGATGACCTGGCCTTTGTCGAACTGGCCCAGATGACCCCGCAAGACCTGTTCAGCCGCGCCTGGGAGCAGGCCTATGGCAACCCCGCCGACGAACAGGCGCTGGCCGACTTCGCCCTGCTGTTGCAGGACGTGCAGCAGGAAGAGGAACAGCCATGAAGATTCTCGCCATCCGCCTGAAGAACCTGGCATCCCTGGCCGGCCCGGTCGACATCGACTTCACCGCCGAGCCGCTGGCCAGCGCCGGCCTGTTCGCCATCACCGGGCCCACCGGTGCTGGCAAGAGTACCCTGCTCGATGCCCTGTGCCTGGCGCTGTTCGGCACCGTGCCACGCCTGAACGACATTGGCCGCGAAGCCAAGGTGCCGGACGCCGACGGTGAAATCCCCACCTCCGACCCGCGCAACCTGCTGCGCCGCGGCACCGGCAGCGGCTTTGCCGAAGTCGATTTCGTCGGCATCGATGGCCGCCGCTACCGTGCCCGCTGGGAAGCCAACCGCGCCCGCGACAAGGCCAACGGCAAGCTGCAGCACAGCCGCCAGAGCCTCTACGACCTGGACAGCGAGCAGGTGCTGGGCAGCGGCAAGAACGAATACAAGCAGCTGGTCGAAGCTCGCCTGGGCCTGAATTTCGAACAGTTCACCCGCGCGGTGATGCTGGCACAGAGCGAGTTTGGCGCCTTCCTCAAGGCCGATGACAAAGAGCGCAGCGAGCTGCTGGAAAAGCTCACCAATACTGCCATCTATACCCGCCTGGGCCAGCGCGCCTTCAGTAAGGCCCGCGAAGCCGGCGAGGCCCACAATGCCCTGAAGGACCGTGCCAGCCACCTGCTACCGATGGCCACCGAAGCCCGCGCCGAGCTCGACCAGCGTCTGGAGCAGGCGCAACAGCAGTTCAAGGCCGACCAGGCCGGCGAGCGTCAGCTGGAACAGCAACGCAACTGGCTGAACGAGCAGCGTCAGCTGCAGGCCCAGCACGCCGAAGCCGGCACCGCGCTGCAGGCCGCCGAACAGGACTGGCAACAACTGGCTGACCAGCGACTGGACCTCGTGCGCCTGGAGCGCCTGGCCCCGCAGCGTCACCAGTTCCACCGCCAACAGACACTGACCGCGCAACTGGCACCGGTGGCAGCGAAGATCGCCGAGCAACAGCAGCAGCAAGCCGAACTGCAGGTGCGCACCAGCGAACTCGAACAGGCGCTGGACGCCGCGCGTCAGGCGCTTGCCGATAGTCAGGCCCGCCACAGCGATAATGCCCCTCGTCTGCGCCAGGCCTTTGCCGCCCAGGACAACCTGGCCCGCCTGGACCAGGAGCTGGCAGCGCAGCGCAGCACCAGCCAACAGGCCGAGCAACAGGTCGCAGAAGGCCAGCAGCACCTGCAGCAGCTGGAAGACAACCAGCAGCGCAGCCTGCAGCAACTGGCGCAGATCGACACCGCGCTCGCCGACAGCCAGCACCTGGCGGGCCTGGCCAATGCCTGGCACGCCTACCTGCCACAACTGAAGCAGGTGATGCTGATCGGTGGCCGCCTGGCCAAGGGTCGTGAAGAACTGCCCGGCCTGCAGGCCCAGGCCAGCCAGGCCAATGCGCACTTGCAGGCCGAGCGCGATGCCTTCGAGTTGCTGTTCCGCGAGGCCAAGGCCGAACCCCAGGCCCTGGCAGAACAGATCGACTTGCTGGGTGGCATGCTGCAGGACAACCGCAAGCAGCAGCGCGCCGTGGAAGAACTGTCACGCCTGCATGGCCGTGAACTGGAACTGCGCCAGCAGCTGGAGGCCGTGCGCGAGCGGCAGCAGCAGGCCATGCAGCAACGCCAGCAGCTGATTACCGAAGGCACCGCCGCCAAGGCCGAGCTGGAAGCCGCCGAGCAAGCGCTCAACCTCACCCGCCAGTTGCTGGAGCGCCAGCGCCTGGCTCGTAACACCAGCGTCGAAGAGTTGCGCGGCCAATTGCGCGACGGCGAACCCTGCCCGGTGTGCGGCAGCGCCGAGCACCCGTTCCACCAGCCTGAAGCGCTGCTGCAAAGCCTGGGTCGCCATGACCAGGCCGAGGAAGACGCCGCGCAGAAACAGGTCGAAACCCTCAACGGCAAGCTGGTGGAGCTGCGCACCCAGCTGGGTGTGGTCAACGCCCAGCTCAAGGACTACCAGCAGCAACAGCAGCAACTGAGCGAACAGCTGCAACCGCTGGTGGCCCAGGTGCAGGCACACAGCCTGTGGCCTGCCCTCGCCCCGCAGGACGACAGGGCCCGCAGTGCCTGGCTCGACAGCCAGCTGCGGCGCCTGGACGAGGAAATCGGCCAGGACGAGAAACGCCAGAGCGCCCTGCTCGCCCTGCAAAAAGATGCAGCCCGTCTCAACCAGCAACTGCAGGCCGCCCAGCAGGCGCAACAGCAGGCCCAGCGCCACCTGGAGCAACAGCACCAGGCCCTGGCCAGCGACGAGCAGCAATTGCAGCAAAGCCTTGACGACCTGGCAGGCGTGTTGCCCGAAGAGGCCCTCAAGGCCTTGAACGACGACCCGGCCAATGCCTTCCTCGCCCTGGACCAGCAGATCGCGCAGCGCCTGCAGCAACTGGAGCAGCGCAAGGACGAACAGGAAGAACAGCAAGCCCGCCAGGCCCAGCTGGACAAGCTGCGCGACCAGCAACAGGCGCGCGTGCAGACCCTGCAGCAGTTGCAGCAGAAGCTTGCCGCCCTCGACGAGCAGCGCCAACAGGCCCAGGCTTCGCTCAGCGAACTGCTGGGCGAGCACGCCAGCGCCGAAGCCTGGCAACAGCACATGGACGCCGCGCTGGAGCAGGCCCGCGCCCTCGATGCCGACACTGCCCAGCGCCTGCAGGACCTGCGCACTCAAGGCGTGCAACTGGCCAGCGAACTCAGGGCCAACACCCAGCAGCAACAGGCGCTGGACGCCGAATGCCAGCAGTTGCAGGGCCAGATCGCCCAGTGGCGTGGTGAACACCCGGAACTGGACGACGCTGGCCTGGATCGCCTGCTGGGCATGGATGACACGCAGGTCAATGAACTGCGCCAACGCCTGCAAGGCGCCGAAAAAGCCATCGAACAGGGCCGCGTACTGCTGCAGGAACGTGAACAACGCCTGCAGCAACATGCCGCGCAAATGACCGTGGACACCTCGGCCGACGCCTTGGAACAGGCCCTGACCGAACTGCGCGAACGCCTGGCCGGCCACGAGCAGCAATGCGCCGAACTGCGTGCACAGCAGGCCGATGACCAGCGTCGCCAACAGGCGCACCAGGCGCTGGCGGCGGAAATCGAGCAGGCCCATCAGCAGTGGCAACGCTGGGCTCGCCTGAACGCCCTGATCGGCTCGGCCTCGGGCGATGTGTTCCGCAAGATCGCCCAGGGCTACAACCTCGACCTGCTGCTGCACCACGCCAACGCCCAACTGCGCCAGCTGGCCCGCCGCTACCGCCTCAAGCGCGGCGGCAGCGCCCTCGGCCTGCTGGTGCTGGACACCGAGATGGGCGACGAACTGCGTTCGGTGCACTCGCTGTCGGGTGGGGAAACTTTCCTGGTGTCGCTGGCCCTGGCCCTGGGCCTGGCCTCGATGGCCTCCAGCACGCTGCGCATCGAATCGCTGTTCATCGACGAAGGCTTCGGCAGCCTCGACCCCGAGTCGCTGCAACTGGCCATGGATGCCCTCGACGGCTTGCAGGCCCAAGGGCGCAAGGTAGCAGTCATTTCCCACGTGCAGGAAATGCACGAACGCATCCCGGTGCAGATCCAGGTGCGC
Organism: Pseudomonas sp. LS.1a; assembly: GCF_022533585.1. Taxonomy (NCBI): domain Bacteria; kingdom Pseudomonadati; phylum Pseudomonadota; class Gammaproteobacteria; order Pseudomonadales; family Pseudomonadaceae; genus Pseudomonas; species Pseudomonas sp. LS.1a. The sequence goes on along the minus strand of NZ_CP092827.1, from coordinate 1,668,892 downwards.
CGCCAAGGCAACGGCCTGAGTGATGTGGAGGTGTGCGGGTGATCCTCTACTCGTTTCGCCGCTGCCCCTGGGCCATGCGCGCGCGCCTGGCCCTGCGCTATGCAGGGTGCGAGGTGGAAATCCGCGAGGTGGCGATGAAGAACAAGCCGGCAGAACTGCTGGCCTTGTCGCCCAAGGGCACGGTGCCGGTACTGGATACCGGTGCCGAGGTACTCGAAGAAAGCCTGGACATCATGCGCTGGGCGCTGGCGCAAAACGACCCGCAGGACTGGCGGCTGCAGGCTGACCCTGTGGCGGCGCAGCAGGCTGAAACACTGATTGCGCGCAACGACAGCACGTTCAAGACGCAGGTAAACCTTTACAAGTATGCCGAGCGCTACCCGGCGCATACCCGCGAGCATTACCGCCAGCAGGCCGAGGCCTGGCTGGCGGAGCTCGAAGGCCTGCTGGCAGGCAGGCCCTACTTGCTGGCCACGCACCCGAGCATTGCCGATGCCGCGTTGCTGCCCCTGATGCGCCAGTTTGCCGGGGTCGAACCGCAGTGGTTCGCCGAGGCGGCTTATCCGCGGGTGCGGAGCTGGCTGGAGGGCTGGTTGGCTTCGGACCTGTTCAAGGCAGTGATGGCCAAGTAAACAACTATCAGCACTACACGGCCCCCTGTGGGAGCGGGCGTGCCCGCGAAGCAGACAGCGAGGTGCATGGCACCGGCTTTGCCGGTGTTCGCGGGCACGCCCGCTCCCACAGGGCCCGTGCCAGGCTTGAGTCAGTGGTGGTGCTTGCCACTCAATGCCGCATGGAAGTTGGCACTCTGGCGCAGGTACTGCTCGGTGTAGCTATGGGTTGCGGACGCCTTGCCGCTGCTGTCGGCGTGGGCATGCGTCGGCAATACCACCGAAGCGGAAATGGCGGATGCGGCAATGACCGGGAAGAGATTGAAGTTCATCTGGGCTGACCTCGACGGCGGTGGTTTGACGTTGGCCCGTTTGGGCCTTGGGTCAAACTTACGCCGCCGAAGCCGCAGGCAAAAATTCATTGCGGCAGTATCGATTATCACGCCGATCGATATCACTCGATGAATTTGAGGTCCGACGGTGCATCCTGCTTCAGCGTCTGCACCGTCTCCAACAGCTTGCCGCTGCGTGGATCGCGGCGTATCACCACGATCTGGTTGCTCTTCTGGTTGGCCACCAGCAGGAAGTTGTCACTTGGGTCGAGGGCGAACTCGCGGGGATGATCCCCCTCCACCGAACGGCGCTGCAGGAACGTCAGCTGGCCGTCCTGCTTGCCCACGCTGAACACCACGACCTCGTTGGCCGTGCCGCGGTTGCTTACATACAGGAAGCGCCCGTCTGCCGACAGGTGCAAGCCACCTGCCGCTTTCGCCGCGGCGTCCTGGCGCTCGGTCAGGGGCAGGCGCTGGCGTTCGACCAGGTTGCCGTCCTGCACATCGAACATCACCACTTCGGCGTTCATCTCCAGGGTGAGGTAGGCGTACCGGCCCTTGGCGTCGAACAGCAGGTGGCGCGGCCCGCTGCCCGGCGGCAAATCCACCGACGCGGGGATCGCCGGCGTCAGCGGGTGGTCGGCGCTGGCGCCATCATAGCGGTAGATGAACACCTTGTCGGCACCCAGGTCGCTGGCATAAAGGTGCCGACCGTCCGGTGACAGCACCAGCGAATGCACGTGGGCGCTGGCCTGGCGCTCGGGGTTGACCCCGCTCGCCTTGTGCCGTGCCTGTTGCACCACCGGCTTGAGCTTGCCGTCCCTGGCCACCGGGACCACCACCAGGCTGCCACCGGGGTCGGGCTTGACCGCGTAGTTGGCCACGAACAGATAACGCTGGTCACGGCTAAGGCTGGCATGGGTCGGCTCGTCACCTTGGCTGGGCACCTGGTTGAGGGGCTTGATCTCGCCTTTTGCACTGACGCCGAAACTGCTGACATGGCCGTTCGGGGTTTCATTGACCGCGAACAGCTGGCGTTGATCGGCCGACAACACCAGCCACGAAGGGCTGACACTCTTCACCACTTGCTGCGGCGCAGGGTCGATATGGCCGGTCTTTTCGTCGAACTGATAGCGGTAGATGCCCTGGCTGGCGCCATCGGTGTAACTGCCCACCAGCAAGGTCGCAGCGTGGGCGTTGATAGTCACGCTCATCAGGCTAGCGGTCAGCAGGCTCGTCCAGATCCGGTTCATCTTCGTCATCATCCGGGGCGCGAAAGGCACTCATACAGACTAGCCGATGCTCGCCGTTGGCATCGTCGAGTTGCCACTCGTCACCCACGGCAATGGCAGCTACGATCTGCTCGGGGGTGAAGGACCAACGGCGGAGCTGGCGGCCGTCCATGCATTCGATGGTGAGGCCGGATTCGTCGGAGGTGAAGTCGAAGGCGTGCAGACCGTCGATCAGGAGCATGTCGCAGGACTGCAGGGCGGTGGCGAGGGGGGACATGGGGGTACCAATCTGAAATGAGTGGGCATTATAGCCTTGTGTCGCGATGGGCCGCACAGCGGCCCCCTGCGATCAATGGGCGAAAATGGAGCCCCCTTCCTTGCCCGCCATCTTCTCCGGTTTGATCAGGAACCGCGCCAGCGCCGGCAGCAGCCACAGCGCACCGAACATGTTCCACAGCAGCATGAAGGTCAGCATCAGCCCCATGTCCGCCTGGAACTTGATCGCCGAGAAGATCCAGGTGCACACGCCAATGGCCAGGCACAACCCGGTGAACAGTACCGCCTTGCCGGTCGAGCGCAGGGTCTCGTAATAAGCCTCCTGCAACGGCAACCCGGCGCGCAGGAAGCTTTCCAGCCGGCTGTAGATGTAGATGCCATAGTCCACGCCAATGCCCACACCCAGCGCCACCACCGGCAAGGTCGCCACCTTGACCCCGATGCCCATGTAGGCCATCAGCGCGTTACCCAGCACCGAGGTCAGCACCAGCGGCAGGACGATGCACAGGGTGGCAGCGAACGAGCGGAAGGTAATCAGGCACATCACCGCCACGCAGATGTACACCAGGATCAGGATGGTCAGCTCGGCCGACTTGATCACCTCGTTGGTTGCCGCCTCGATCCCGGCGTTGCCCGCCGCCAGCAGGAACTGCAGGCCTTCCTTGTTGTGGCTGTCGGCAAACGCCTTGGCCACGGCGGTGACCCGCTCCAGGGTTTCGGCCTTGTGGTCGTTGAGGAACACCAGCACCGGCGCCAGCGAGCAGTCACCGTTGTACAGGCCATCGGCGCGGGCGATGGAGTTGTTGAGGATGTCCGGGTTGCGCGACAGGGTTTCCCATTTCAGGCTGCCCTCGTTCATGCCCTTGATCACCTGCTTGGACACGGTCACCAGGGAAATGGCCGACTGCACGCCCGGGGTGTTCTGCATGGTCCACATCAGCTCGTCGATCGGCGCCATGGTCGAGTGGATCGAACAGCTTTCCGGCGGGGTCTTGACCATGATCACCAGCACGTCGGAACTGGTCGAGTAGTTGCTGATGATGAAGTTGTTGTCCTGGTTGTAGCGCGAGTCGGGGCGCAGCTCCGGCGCGCCCTGGTCGAGGTCGCCGATCTTCAGGTTCTGGCTGTACCACAGGCCACCGGCGAAGGCGACCAACGCCAGTGCCACCGACACCGGTGCCACCTTGGCACTGGCGAAGTTCGACAGCAGGCGCCAGAACGGGTGCTCGCGGGTGGCGTCCTGCTTGCTGCGCTCGACGGCCTTCTTGCTGATGCCGACGTAGGAGATGGCTACCGGCAGCAGGATAAGGTTGGTGAACACGATCACCGCCACGCCGATGGAAGCGCCGATGGCCAGTTCACGGATCACCCCGATGTCGATGATCAGCAGGGTGATGAAGCCCACGGCGTCGGCGAGGATGGCGATCATCCCCGGCAGGAACAGCTGGCGGAACGTGCGCCGCGCGGCGGTCAGGGCGTTGTCGGCATCACTCGACTGCAGGGCGATACCGTTGATCTTCTGCACCCCGTGGGAAATGCCGATGGCGAAGATCAGGAACGGCACCAGCATCGAGTACGGATCCAGGCCAAAGCCCACGGCATGCATCAGGCCCAGCTGCCAGACCACTGCCACCAGGGTGGTGATGAGCACGGCGATGGTGCTGCGGATGCACCAGGTGAACCAGTACAACAGCACCCAGGTGATGGCCAGGGCGACGCCGAAGAACATCGCCACCATCACCAGCCCGTCGATCAGGTCACCGACCTTCTTGGCGAAGCCGACGATGTGAACCTTCACGTTGGGGTTCTGCGCCTGGAACTTGTCGCGGATCTTTTCTTCCAGCTGGTGCGAGAACTGCTGGTAGTCCAGCTTCACCTGCTTGCCCGGGTCCTGCGGGTCGGGGTAGCTCTCCAACAGAGGCACATCGACGATGCTGGACTTGAAGTTGTTGCCCACCAGGCGCCCCACCTGGCCTGACTTGAGCACGTTGTCGCGCAGGGTGTCGAGGCTGTCCTGCGAGCCGTTGTAGGTGTTGGGGATCACCTCGCCACCAGAGAAGCCTTCTTCGGTGACCTCGCTCCAGCGCACGCTGGGGCTCCACAGCGACTTCAGCCCGGCACGGTCGACGCCGGGGATGTAGAACACTTCGTCATGGACCTGCCGCAGGGTCTCCATGTAGTCCTTGTCGAAGATGTCGCCGTTGACCGCCTCCACCGAGATGCGCACGGTGTTGCCGAGGTTGGCCAGGTCGTTGCGGTGCTCCATCATCTGCTCGATGAACGGGTGCTGCAGCGGGATCATCTTCTCGAAGCTGGTGGACGGGCGGATCTGCGTGGCCTGCCAGAACAGGAAGATGCTGACCAGTACGCACAGGGCGATGACCACGGGGCGGTTGTTGAAGATCAGGCGTTCGAGCAGCGTGGCCTTGTCCTGGTGATGCGGGTGCATGGTGATGCTCTCCCTGCTGGTCATGGACGCACCTCCTGGTCAGCACCCTGCGGGTCAGCCAGGTGCACGCCACCCTGCCCTACCAGCAGCAGGCCGCCATTGGCCAGGCCGCTGACGCCGGCCAGGGCAATACGGTCGGCGCGGTTGTAGACACTGAAAGTCTGGCCATCATCGGTACTGCGCAGCACGCTGCCGCCATTGCCGACCAGCACCAGGCTGCCATCCTCGACAAGCGTAGCGCCTGCCAGGCCGAATTCGAGGGTGCCGCGTGCAGCCTTGAGTTCGATCGGCTGCCAGCTGTCACCAAAGTCGGTGGAACGGAACAGGTTGCCGCGCAGGCCGTAGGCCAGCAGCGTGCGTGGCTGGGCAGTGCCGATCACGCCGAACAGCGAGCCCTCGTAGGGGCCCTCGACCTTGGCCCAGGTCTGGCCGTTGTCGGCGGAGCGGAACATGCCGCCCTGCTCGCCGACAATGAACAGGCCGGCATCGCGCACCTGGGCGATACCGTTCAGGTGTAGCTGGTCAGGGTTGTCCAGGCGCTCGGCCACATCCTGCCAGTGCTGGCCACCGTCGGTGGTTTCCAGCAAGGCGCCGTAGGCACCCACGGCAAAGCCGTGCCGGGCGTCGAGGAAGGTGATATCGAGCAAGGGCGCTTCACGGGCAAGGTCTTCGAACTGCTTGCTCCAGGTGGCACCGCCGTCACTGCTGGTGAGGATCTGCGCGTCATGGCCGACGGCCCAGCCGCGCTTGTCGTCGAGGAAGAACACCGCGGTGAGCAGTTGCCGGGTAGGCACCCGGGCCTGGGTCCAGGTGCTGCCTTGATCATCGGAGAACAGGATATGACCGCGATCGCCTACCACCACCAGGCGCTTGCCGGCATGAGCGGTATCGATCAGCAGGCTTTGGCTGGCCTTGGTCGATTCGGTGGAGTATTCGTCGGCGGCAGCGGCTTGCACGCTGTCAGCCCACACGCCAAGCCCCAGCGCCAGCACCGCGCCGGCTGCCAGTGGCCAGGCGAAGCGCCTGTTCCGTTCCCTCATGACTGTCCCCCTGTTGTGTTCTTATTTGGTGGGTCAATGCATTGCAGATACTGCGAAAAGCCTGATCTAGAGGCCTGCAATAGCCTGAGGGGATCGTAGCGGGGATGTTTGCGGGAATACAACGGGCGGGGTGTTATGTTTTGTTATCGGCTGTAAAAGCTTCGCGGGTAAACCCGCTCCCACAGGTCCTGCACAGCCCATGAAAGCGGTGCAGTACCTGTGGGAGCGGGTTTACCCGCGAAGAGGTCGGCTCAGGCTACGGAAGGCTTAAGCCAGGCTCTTGCTCACAACCTCATACACATCACTGGACAGCTCACCAGAAGCCAGAATCCGCTCCAGCTCGCCCTTCATCAGGGCCTGACGCGCATCGTCATACTTGCGCCAGCGGGTCAGCGGTGCCAGTTGCCGCGAGGCGATCTGCGGGTTCAGCGCATTCAGCTCGATCACCAGGTCCGCCAGGAAGCGGTAGCCCGAGCCATCCGCCGCATGGAAGTTGACCAGGTTCTGCCCGGCAAAGGCGCCGATCAGCGCACGGACCTTGTTCGGGTTCTTCAGGGTGAACGCCGGGTGCTGCATCAGCGCCTTGACCCGCGCCAGCCCGCCCGGCAGCGTGCTGGCCGCCTGCACGCTGAACCACTGGTCCATGACCAGCGGGTTGTCCTTGAAGTGCTCGGCAAAGGCCTCCAGCGCCTTGGCCCGCTCGGCCTCGAACGGCGAGTTGACCAGCACGGCCAGCGCAGTGAGGCGCTCGGTCATGTTGTCGCAGTGCTCGAACTGCTCCAGGGTCGCCTGCAGTACCTGCGGCTTGCCGCTCTGCATCAGATACGACAGCGCGATGTTCTGCAGGCTGCGGCGGGCGAAGTGCTCGGCCGAGGCCACGTAGGCGGTGCTGCGCGACACTTCGCGGTTGGCCTGGTAGCGCGCCCACAGGGCGGCGAACAACTGCTCGGCGATCTGCTGACGGGCAAACTCGCGGGCGGCGTGGATGGCATCCACGTCGGCCACCTGGCTGATCTCGGTGAGGTAGGCCTCACCCGGCAGCGAGAGCATTTCGGCAACCATGGCCGGGTCCAGCGACTCGTTACCGAGCACAGTGCCCAGGGCAGTGATCAGGCGCTGGTCGAGCTTGAGCGCTTCGCCACGCTGATGCTGGCCAATCAGCTCCTGCAGCACCTGCACCGACAGCTGCTGCCCCGCCTCCCAGCGGTTGAAGCCGTCGCTGTCGTGCTGCATCAGGAACATCAGCTGATCGCGGTCATAGGGGAAGCTCAGCTTGACCGGTGCGCTGAAGCCACGCAGCAGCGACGGCAGCGGCTTGGCCTGGATGCCCTGGAAGGTGAAAATCTGCTCGGCTTCGGTCACCGACAGCACGCGGCTGGTGCCCTGCGCCTTCGCTTCACCGGCCAGTTGCAGCGGCAGGTCGTTGCCTGCGGCGTCCAGCAGGCCCAGCTCCACCGGGATCACGAACGGCAGTTTTTCAGCCTTGTCCGGGGTCTGCGGGCAGCTCTGGCGGAAGGTCAGGCTGTAGGTTTTCGCAGCCGCGTCATAGGCCTCGCTGACTTCAAGGCGCGGGGTGCCGGCCTGGTTGTACCAGCGCTTGAACTGGGTGAAGTCGACGCCGTTGGCGTCTTCCATGGCCTTGATGAAATCGTCGGTAGTCACCGCCTGGCCATCGTGGCGTTCGAAGTACAGGTCACTGCCCTTGCGGAAGCCATCGGCACCCAGCAGGGTACGAACCATGCGCACCACTTCGGCGCCCTTCTCGTACACGGTCAGGGTGTAGAAGTTGGAGATCTCGATGAAGCTGTCCGGGCGTACCGGGTGGGCCATGGGGCCAGCGTCTTCGGCGAACTGGTGAGTACGCAGGTAGGCCACGTCTTCGATGCGCTTGACCGTACGCGAGTTCATGTCGGCGCTGAACTCGGCGTCGCGGAACACCGTGAAGCCTTCTTTCAGCGACAGCTGGAACCAGTCACGGCAGGTGACACGGTTGCCCGACCAGTTGTGGAAGTACTCGTGGGCGACCACGCCTTCGACGCGCTGGTGGGCGGCATCGGTAGCCGTTTCGGCACGGGCCAGCACACAGCTGGAGTTGAAGATGTTCAGGCCCTTGTTTTCCATGGCGCCCATGTTGAAGTCGTTGACCGCGACGATCATGAAGATGTCCAGGTCGTACTCGCGGCCATAGACTTCTTCGTCCCAGCGCATGGACTTCTTCAGGCTGACCATGGCGTGGTCGCACTTGTCGATGTTCTCGGGCTCGACGTAGATGCGCAGGGTTACATCACGGCCGGACTGGCGGGTGAAGCTGTCTTCGACGCACCACAGGTCACCGGCCACCAGGGCGAACAGGTAGGCCGGCTTCATGAACGGGTCTTCCCAGGTCGCCCAGTGGCGGCCGTCTTCGGCCGGCCCGCTGCCGATCGGGTTGCCGTTCGACAGCAATACCGGGTAGCGATGCTGCTCGGCGATGACCGTGGTGGTGAAGGTGCTCATCACGTCCGGGCGATCGAGGTAGTAGGTGATCTTGCGGAAGCCTTCGGCCTCGCACTGGGTGCAGAACATCTTGCCCGACTTGTACAGGCCTTCCAGTGCGGTGTTGCTCTCGGGGTGGATCTTCACGCTGGTGTCGAGGGTGAAGCGCTCGGCCTTGGGCTGCACGGTCAGGCTGTCGGCGTCGAGCTGGTACTCACCCGGCTGCAGTTCCTGGTCATCCAGCGAGGCACGCAGCAGTTCCAGCTGCTGGCCATCGAGTTCCAGTGGCGGCAGGCCGGCACCGCGTGCCGGGTTGCGGCGCATGACCAGTTGTGCGTGAACCAGGGTGTGGTCCTCGAACAGCTCGAAGGTCAGGTGCGTCTCGTCGATCAGGTAATCCGGCGCCTGGTAATCCTTGAGGTAGATCACTTGCGGTTGTTCGGTACGCATGTAGAGGTCCTTTTACTGGAGCACGGCCAGCTGGTAGGCCGTGTACTTGCGAATATTGATCACACCGGTGTCGAAGATCAGGTACTGGCCCTTGATGCCCAGCAGCGTGCCTTCCACTACCGGGTCCTTGTCGAGGTTGAAGCTGACGATCTTTTTCGGGTAGGCCTCGACCGGGTATTTCATCTGTACCACTTCCGCGTCGCGCAGTGGCTGGATCGCCTGCAGGCCAAAGCGGCCCTGCAGTTCGCGCAGGCCATCGGCGCAGGCGTCGAAAACCTGTGCACGAATTGCAACCAGATCGAGTTCCTCGGCGTCGCCTTTGAGCAGGGTGCGCCAGTTGGTGCGGTCCGGCACCTGGCTGCGCAGCAAGTCTTCGACCAGGCCGGACTGCTGGCGAGTGGCCACGCGCACGATCGGCAGGGCCTGGCTGGCGCCCTGGTCAAGCCAGCGGGTGGGCAACTGGGTGGCGCGGGTGATACCGACCTTGATCCCCGACGAGTTGGCCAGGTAGACCACGTGATCGGTCATGCAGAACTGTTCGCCCCACGACGGTTCGCGGCAGGTGCCGGCGTCGTAGTGGCACTTTTCCGGGGCCATGATGCACACGTCGCACTGGGCCAGCCGGGTCATGCACGGGTAGCAGTAACCCTGGCTGAAGCTGGTCTTGGTGCGCTTGCCGCAATGGCTGCAGTGAATGGCGCCGAGGTATTCCAGGCGCAGGCGTTGGCCGATCAGCGGGTTGACCGGCACCTGTGTGTCATCCAGGCGGAAGCTGTACTGCACCACTGGCGCCTGCAGGCTTACCGCCATCTTGCTCAACGAGCCACGCGCGAGTTCGATCAATGTACCGAGTCCGACTTGAACAGAATGTTGGCAATCGGTGCAGACTTCGACGCGCATTCCTGTGGGCCCATGTAGCCGGTGCGCTGGTCTTCGGGCAGGTTTTTCATTTCCCAGGCGATTACCGCCTGCAGCGACAGCTCTTTCTGCTCGGCGGTGAGCTTGCGGCCATCCGACCATTTGCCGATTTCCACGGCCAGTTTCAGGCTCTCGTAAATTTCCGGGGTGATGTTTTCGATCATTTGCGCGAAAGTGGACATAGTGTCTCCTGATTCAAGCCGACAGTTTACGCCGGGCCAGCGCCCCACCCAAGAGCCCGGTCAGGCATCCGATGAGCAGCCCGCCGACATGGGCGGCGTTGGCGATCTGGCCAAGGCCCAGGGTGTCGATCACGCCGCTCAGGCACACCACCAGCCAGATCAGCATCATCACCAGCACGCCCTTGGGCAGGTCGAAGTAACGGTTGGGCGCCCGCCACTGGTACAGCCAGATATGCCCGAGCAGGCCGTACAGCACGCCGGACAGGCCACCGAACAGGCTCGGACCGCTGCTGTAGTGCTGGGCCAGGTTGGACACCAGGCTGAACAGCAGGGTCAGGCCAAGCAGCGCCCACGGGCCCTGGCGCAGTTCGATGCGTTTGCCCAGTTCCCAGTACCACAGGCTGTTCATGGCCAGGTGCAGCACGCCGAAGTGCAGCAGCATGGGCGATACCAGGCGCCACCACTGGCCTTCGTCCAGGCTTTGCGCCAGCGGGCTGAAGTACAGGTAGTCGCCCTGGACGCGGAAGTCGAGGAAGGTGAACCAGCTGATGGTAGTGAAGTTTTCGCCCAGGCCCGTAAGGCCGGCGACGATGAAACACAACAGCAGGATTATGGTGGTGACTTTGCAAGCGCGGGCCTGTTCCGCCAGGGAGGGCCCTTTCGCGGGCATGCCCGCGCCCACAGGGTCGGCGGTGGCTGGCAGGTCGGCATTGCCGTCGGGGTAGCGCTGGTAGAGCTCGCGGACGTCTGCAGCCAGGGTGTCGGGGGCCCAGAGCACCTGCACCTCGCCCTCCTCGCTGACCCGGTGCGGCACCTGCAGGCGCTGCAACAGTTGGACGAAGCCGCTGAGGTCGACCGACAGCGGCAGGCGCATCACTTCGATAACGTTCATTGGTTGGCCTGTGGGCGGTCAACGTCGACCCAGACGAACTTGTGCGGGTCGATGCGGGTTTCATCATCCAGGCGGTAGGCGGCCAGCTTGCCGTAGAGCACGGCGCTGTAGTCCAGGCAGGCCAGGTTGGCGCGGATCGGCGCCGGGCGGCCGCTGCGCCAGTAGTGGCCGACGAACAGCATGGGCTCATCTTCGGCATAGCGCAGCAAGGCGTTCTTCTGGCTGTGGCTGAGTGGGGTGCTGGCGACTTCCGCGGGCAGGGCGTCGGGCTGGAACACGATGTCGCCATAGGTTTGCGGGTCTTCTTCCCAGAACTTGGTGCGGAAGAAGGCGCGGGTCAGGCCGTCGCCGCCAGTCAGGGTCAGGCCGTCCGGCAGGCGCATGTCGGTGCCGCGCAGCAGGCGGTTGCACACGGTGGCGGCAAAGCTGCTGCTCACCGCCGAGGCCTGGATGAAGTGCTCGTCGATGCACCCGTCGGGGTACTGCTGGCGCAGCGGCTCGATCAGCCGCGGGTCCCAGCAGGCATGCACCAGGCGGAAGCGCCCGGCGTCGACGAACAGTGGCAATTCGTAGAACCAGTTGACGAAGTCGTGCCAGTCAGCGGGGTGGTTGGCGAACTGGGTCAGGGTTTCGTCGATCAGCCGGGCGTGGCGCGGCGTATGTTCGCGCACAAAGGCCTTGCCGCTGCCGGGCAGTGCCGGGGTGACCCAACCCAGGGCGTTGTATTCGTGGTTGCCCATGATGCAGAACGCCTGGCCGGCCTCGACCATGTCGTGGACGATGTGCAGCGCCTCGCGGATGCGGGGCCCGCGGTCGACGATGTCGCCAAGGAACAGCGCCTGGCGCCGCGGGTGGCGCCACACGCCGGCCACACGCTTGTAACCGAGGGCGTCGAGCAGGCGTTCAAGGGTCAGCGCACAACCGTGCACGTCACCGATGATGTCGAAACTTCGCGCCGGATCGAGCATCAGTCGTCCCTGCTTCCCAAACGGCTGCCCCAACCGAGCTTGGTGCGGCAGACCTCGTAGTAATTGTGGTCGAGCGGGTGGATCAGGCGCAGCTTCTGCGGCTTCTTGCTCACCGTGATGGTGTCGCCGGGGGCGCAGGTGAAGTGGTTCTGGCCGTCACAGGATACTTGCGGGTAGATCTGCAGGTCCTTGGACACCACGATCTTCAGCTCGCTGTTGCCGTCGACCACGATTGGCCGGCCCGACAGGGTGTGTGGGTACATCGGCACGATGACGATGGCGTCGAGCTTGGGGTGCATGATCGGGCCGCCGGCCGACAGCGCGTAGGCGGTGGAGCCGGTGGGGGTGGCGACGATCAGGCCGTCGGCCTTCTGGCTGCAGACGAACTGGCCGTCGATGTAGATCTCGAACTCGATCATGCGCGTGGACTTGCCCGGATGCAGTACCACGTCGTTCAGCGCATCACCCTGGCCAATGGCTTCGTTATGGCGGCGTACCTCGGCCTGCAGCAGGAAGCGGTTTTCCACCAGGTAATGGCCGTCGAGCACTTCGGCAACCTTCTCTTCCAGCTCGTCGGGGCGGATATCGGTAAGGAAGCCCAGGTTGCCACGGTTGATGCCCAGCACCGGAATGTTGTGCCGGGCCAGGGCACGGGCGGCACCCAGCAGGCTGCCGTCGCCGCCGACCACGATGACCAGGTCACAGACCTCGCCCAGCAGCTTGCGGGTGGAGGTTTGCAGGCCATGGCCGGGCAATACTTCGGCGATGGTGTCCTCGAGGATCACGTGCAGGTGGCGCTCGAGGAGAAATTTTTTCAGTCGGCGAATGGTGTCGAGCACCTGCGAGCTGCCAAGGCGGCCGATGATACCAATATTGCGAAATTGCTCCATGGGGCTCCTGCGAGGCTCTGCGGCGGGTGACTATGCCGCGATTATGGGCGAAACCACCGGGTAGCGGCAAACCGGCTATGCTCGCAGGATGATGCCATTCGCCCTGCTCCACCACCTGCCCCGGCAGCTACGCCGCCCCCACGTGCGCGACCTGGCCTGGGCCCTGCTGTCGCCCCCGTTGCTCAGCACCCCGCCCTGCCCCCAGCGCCACCCGCTGGCAGGCAGCCTGTGGGCGGATCAGCCGCAGCGCCTTGCAGACTGGCTGCAGGCGCTGGATGACGACGACCGCCCATTGCGCGACTGGCTGGCGCAACTGGGCAGCCGGCGCCTGGGGCATTACTACGAACGCCTGTGGCAATTCGCCCTGGGCCAGGCGCCGGGCATCGAACTGCTGGCGGCCAACCTGGCGATACGCGACGGCGGGCGCACCCTGGGCGAACTGGACGTGGTGCTGCGCGACCGCGACGGCGTGCACCACCTGGAACTGGCCATCAAGCTGTACCTGGGCCCGGAACACGCCGGGCAGGACCCCGCCGCCTGGCTGGGACCGGGCTGCCATGACCGACTGGGAAGCAAACTGGCGCACCTGGCGCGGCACCAGTTGCCCATGTCGGCGGGGGCGCACAGCCGCGAGGTGCTGGCGCAGCTGGGGGTGGAGCAGGTGCAGGCACATGTGTGGCTGGGTGGCTACCTGTTCTACCCGTGGCCTGGGCATGCGCAGCCACCGCAAGGCGCCAACCCGCAACATTTGCGCGGGCGCTGGGTGCGGCGACGGGACTGGGCCATGGCTGAAGGGGAACATTGGCAGCCGCTGCAACGGCATGCCTGGCTGGCGCCGGCGCGGGTCGAGGCGATTGAGAGCTGGGCGGTGGAGCAGTTTGCGGCGTGGCTGCATGTGCTGGAGCGGCAGGCACCGGCGCAGTTGCTGGTGAGGTTGGAGCAAGAAGCTGATGGCGCCTGGCAGGAGGTGGAACGGGTGTTTCTGGTGGCTGACAGTTGGCCATTTTCCCCCGAGGCATGATGTCAGCTGTACCGGCCTCTTCGCGGGCTTGCCCGCGAAGAGGCCGGTGCAGACAACACAATTTTCACAGACCTGGCGCAAAGATTTGTTCCCCGTAGCCATTACAGTACTACCTGAGCGCCAGCAAGAGCGCCATTCCGACCTGATGACGAGGACCGATCATGGTTTCATCCACCCCCGCGACCCATTACACGCGCCTGTCCATTGCCCTGCACTGGCTGATGCTGGTGCTGCTGGCCGCTGTCTATGCCCTTATCGAACTGCGTGGCCTGTTCCCCAAGGACAGTGTCGAGCGCAACCTGATGAAGGATCTGCACTTCATGCTCGGGCTCAGCGTGTTCGTGCTGGTCTGGCTGCGCCTGGCCATGCGCCTGAGCAGCCCGACCCCGCCCATCGTGCCCAAGCCAGCGGCCTGGCAGACAGGCCTTTCGCACCTGATGCACCTGGCGTTGTACCTGCTGATGATCATCCTGCCGCTGGCCGGCTGGCTTATCCTCAGCGCCGCCGACAAACCGGTGCCGTTCTTCGGCCTGGAGCTGCCGCACCTGATCGGCCCGAACCCGGACCAGGCCAAGTTCTTCAAAGGCTGGCATGAAAGCATAGGCACTTGGGGATACTGGCTGATCGGCCTGCATGCGCTGGCCGGGCTGTATCACCACTATGTGCAGCGCGACAACACACTGCTGCGCATGCTGCCTTACAAGTAACCGCGCCGGCCCTGCAGGCCGCCGGTGTGCACCACGATCAGGCGGGTGCCGGGCGCGAACAGCCCGGCACCCACCTGCTCTCGCAGGGCCAGCAGAGCCTTGCCAGTGTACAAGGCTTCGAGCGGCACGCCGGTGTGTCGCTCGCAGTCGGCGATGAACGCCAGCAGCTCATCATCGAATTTGCCAAAACCGCCACGGCAGGCGTCGTGCAACTGGTAGCCATGCGCGCCGGCCAGTGTCGCTACCGCCTCCGCCACACCATGATCCCTGGGTACAGCCAATGCGCCATGCACGACATGTGCGCCCGCCTCGGCCATTACCAGGCCGGCCAGGGTAGTCCCCGTTCCGGCGGCCAGCCACCAGGCGTCGTAGCCCGACCAGCCCAGTGCCGCGATTTGCCCGCGCGCCTGCTGCATGAGCAGCGCGCAGCCCTGTGCACCGGCCAGCCCGCCACCCCCTTCGGGGATGCAGTGCCAGCCCGGATAGCGTGCCTGCCAAGGCGCCCAGAAACCCGCTTCGTTTCGCGCGCGATAACCGCCATAGCCCAGCCAGTGCAGTTCCATGCCCAGCGCCTGCAGGTCACGCACGGTTGGCGTGTCCTGGGCGTGGCCGCGCAGCAGGCCGGCGGTGGCGAAGCCGAAGCGCTTGCCGGCGGCGGCCAGGGCGTGCAGGTGATTGGAATGGTTGCCGCCGAGGCTGATCAGGCCCGGTGCGTTGCTGGCCGTGGCGTGCTGCAGGTGATGGCGCAGCTTGAACCACTTGTTGCCGCTGATCAGCGGGTCGATCAGGTCCAGGCGCAGGATGGCGGCTTCGACCTTGGCGGTTTCCAGCCAAGGCAGGGTCAGAGGGCGCAGGGGGGCTTGGGGAAGGTCGAGGAGCATGCTGCGAGTTTACCAGTGAAATCCCGGGGGCGCTTTGCGCCCCCTGTGGGAGCGGGTTCACCCGCGAACATCGGCGCAGCCGGTGCCATGCACCGCGTAGCCCTCTTCGCGGGTGAACCCGCTCCCACAGGGCCGCACAGCGGCCCCGGCAACCTCAGAGCTCAGCCGCCAGTCTCGAACCCTGGTTGATCGCCCGCTTGGCATCCAGCTCCGCCGCCACATCGGCCCCACCAATCAGGTGCACCGACTGCCCCGCCGCCACCAGCCCGTCCTGCAGTTCGCGCAGCGGCTCCTGCCCGGCACAGATGACCACGTTGTCCACCGCCAGCACCTGCGGCTCGCCATCAGCCACGCGAATGTGCAGGCCGGCATCGTCGATGCCCAGGTACTCGACGCTGTTGAGCATCTGCACCCGCTTGTTCTTCAACCCGGTACGGTGAATCCAGCCGGTGGTCTTGCCCAGGCCGTCACCCACCTTGGATTTCTTGCGCTGCAACAGGTACACCTGCCGCGCAGGGGCATGCGGCTCGGCCTTGATCCCGGCCACGCCACCACGCGCCTGCAGATGGGTGTCGATGCCCCACTCCTTCCAGAACGCCTCACGGTCCTGGCTGGTGGCAACGCCCTGATGCACCAGGTACTCGGAAACGTCGAAACCGATACCACCCGCGCCAATCACCGCGACAGCCTTGCCCACCGGCTTGCGCTCGAGCAGCACGTCCAGGTAGCTGAGCACCTTGGCATGCTCGACACCGGGGATGGCCGGCGTGCGCGGAGCGATGCCGGTGGCCAGGATGATTTCGTCATAGCCACCGTCCACCAGGGACTGCACATTGACCCGGGTGTTCAGGCGCAGGTCCACGCCCGTGCTTTTGACCTTGTTGCGGAAGTAACGCAAGGTTTCATGGAACTCTTCCTTTCCCGGCACCCGCTTGGCCACATTGAACTGCCCGCCGATCTCGCTGGCAGCATCGAACAGGGTCACCGCGTGGCCGCGCTCGGCCGCTACCGTGGCTGCCGCCAGGCCGGCCGGGCCGGCACCGACCACGGCAATGCGCTTCACGGCGCGCACGGGCAGGTAGTTGAGCTCGGTCTCGTGGCAGGCGCGCGGGTTGACCAGGCAACTGGTCAGCTTGCCGCCGAAGGTATGGTCCAGGCAGGCCTGGTTGCAGCCGATGCAGGTGTTGATCTCGTCGCCGCGGCCGGCAGCGGCCTTGTTGACGAAGTCCGGGTCGGCCAGGAACGGCCGGGCCATCGAGACCATGTCGGCATCACCCTCGGCCAGCACCGCCTCGGCCACTTCCGGGGTGTTGATACGATTGGTGGTGATCAGCGGAATGTTCACCACGCCACGCAGCTTGGCGGTGACCTTGCTGAACGCCGCGCGCGGCACCTTGGTGGCAATGGTCGGGATACGCGCTTCGTGCCAGCCGATGCCGGTGTTGATCAGGGTCGCGCCGGCGTGCTCGATGGCCTTGGCCAGCAGCTCGATCTCGTCCCAGCTGCTGCCGCCCTCGACCAGGTCGAGCATCGACAGGCGGAAGATGATGATGAAGTTCGGCCCTACCGCGCCGCGCACCCGGCTGACGATTTCCACCGCCAGGCGCATGCGGTTTTCATAGCTGCCGCCCCAGCGGTCGGTGCGATGGTTGGTGTGGGCGGCGAGGAACTGGTTGATGAAGTAGCCTTCCGACCCCATGATCTCGACGCCGTCGTAACCGGCGCGCTGGGCCAGCACCGCGCAATTGACGAAGTCGGCGATCTGCTTCTCGATACCCGCCTCGTCCAGCTCCCTGGGCTTGAACGGGTTGATCGGCGCCTGGATCGCGCTGGGCGCCACTTGGCGTGGGCTGTAGGCATAGCGCCCGGCATGCAGGATCTGCAGACAGATCTTGCCACCGGCGGCGTGCACAGCCTCGGTGACGACGCGGTGCTTGTCGGCCTCCTCCTCGGTGCTGAGCTTGGCCGCCCCGGAATACACCCCACCCTCATCATTGGGCGCGATGCCGCCGGTGACCATCAGGCCGACGCCACCGCGGGCGCGCTCGGCAAAGTACGCCGCCATGCGCTCGAAGCCGCCCGGGCGCTCTTCGAGGCCGGTGTGCATCGAGCCCATCAGGGTGCGGTTGCGCAAGGTGGTGAAGCCCAGGTCCAGCGGGGCAAGCAGGTGCGGGTAGCGTTCGGCGGCCATGGAAAGGTCCCCAGATGGCGTATTCACGGGATGCGGGTGCCGCACCGGCCGGTGGGCCCCGTCGTTTGTCTGCCTGCGACATTAAACAGCCGTTTGAAGGGTCTCAATGATCGAAACTGACAAGTTATTGATCCTGGCGCACAGCGAAACCTGCCGCGAACTCGCAAATCCTCGGCCCACAGTTTCTATGTGCGGGTGTCAAGATGTTGGTAACCGGCAGCACGGGTGAAATCGGCAAGATGCCAGAGACTCCCGTTCGCTCCCCAGGTGCCATCGGCGATGTCGACCAGCTGTATCGAAGTCATCAACATCCTCCCGTCATCCTTCCCGACGCATTGTTCGATGGCCTGGTGCAGGCCCTGCACGTAGTCCTTGCGCATCTGTTCATCGAGCACGCCGGCAGGCACCTTTACCATGACGATGCAGGGAATGGCGTGGGCGTGCATGTTCACCCCGCCACATAGCCAATCACCGCCCCGCACCTCCTCGATGAGCACCCAGCACAGGCTGCGCTGCGGCAGAGCGTCACCTATGTGCTCATGCGCGATTGCTGCCTCGCTGACGCGCTTCAACAGATGCTCGCGTTGCTGCTCGTTGAAAGCCCCGGTCGGTACCTTGATCAGGATATTGGGCATTGCTGAGACCTTTGTGATGAGTTGAAGCGCCATTAGGCCTGGCGCTCCTCTTACGCAAAAGTGTCGGATCCGTCCTCTTTCGAGCATAATCCGACAATGCACGATTTCACCATTCTGGTCATACCGGGGGCATTCGCCGCTAGCGTAGCCTCCACCCTGGATATCCTCGCCACCGCAGCAACCGTTAGCGAGCGACTCGGCCTGGCCGCACCACGCTGGCGGGTTTGCGGCCCGCAACCGGGAGCGGTAGCGCTGGGCCATGGCCTGCAACTGCATGTGCAACCGATCGAACAAAGCACCGATGACCAGTCCTGCTGGGTCATACCAGGAATCGGCGTCAGTGATATCGACCAGCTCGAAAGTCGCCTCGCGGAGCCATGGACCGCTCCCTTTCTCTCTGTACTGAGCGATCACATCGCCAACGGCAGGGAAATTGCCGCGTCATGCTCGGCCGTCTTTCTGCTGCATGCAGCCGGGCTGCTGGACGGCAGAAGGGTAACCACCTCCTGGTGGCTGGCACCGCACCTGCAGAGGCTCGCACCCGGCTGCCGCGTCGACCCGGACTTCATGGTGCTGGCCGATCATCCACTGACTACGGCAGGAGCTGCCTTCGCGCAAACCGACCTGATGCTGCACCTGCTTCGTCGGCGCCTGTCACCTGCAATCGCCGACGCGGTGGGCAAGGCACTGCTGCTCGACCGCAGGCAACTGCAGTCGCCTTTCGTCATCCCTGCCGTACTGGTGCAAGGTAATGCACTGATCTCGCGCCTGATCGCAGAGATCGAGAAGTCACTGCCTGAACTTGCGAGCGTCAAGACACTGGCCGCAAACGTCGGCATGTCCGAGCGGACCCTGGCGCGCCATGTGCACAAGGCAACGGGGCACTCCACCCGGCAGCTCATTCAGCGGGTGCAGTTGCACAAGGCCCGAGCGCTGCTCGAGTCCGGCGAACATTCCGTCGAGGCGATCTCGGCGCTGGTCGGCTACCAGGACCCGACGGCTCTCCGGCGCCTGATGCGCCGCTTGCTCAACGCCACCCCGCGACAATTGCGCCAGCGCTGACTCAGGGGCTGCCTGCCCCATGCCCTCAAGGTGACGTCACGACCACCACGTAATGGCCCTGGGTCAGTGGCTCGCCACGCCCATCGACCAGTCTGTAGGCCTGATCCACCGTGTGCCCCCGGTCGACGCGTACCGCCTTCGCCGGCAGCGCCTGGCCATCCACGCCCTGAACGCCAATGACACTGTCACGCGCCAGCGCCGGGCAGTTATCCATGCGCCAGCCCGCATCGCCGACGGTGGTCGTGCAAGATGGCTCGATGATGCTGCCGGTGAAGTGCAGCATGCCCGAGGCGACGACGGCGCCTGCCTGGGCCTGGCCGACCAAGGCCAGGCAAATTGCGACACTCATTGCGAATCGCTTGCCGCTCATGATTGCCACTCCCCAATACCCAAGGTTGAGCCTATCGGATGGGCGGTGGCCTGCCTGGCTACGCGCGTGAGGCCGTTCACAAAGCAGGAAAATAAACCACACGGCCGTTTAAGAAACGTCTCAAAGCCGGCGGCGGTGCAACTGTCTAGGATGGCCAGGCCCCTCCCAGCCAACCTCACCGGAGCCCTTCCCAACCATGTCGCGATTGCTTCACACCCTCTCGCGCCCGGCCATGGCGGCACTCATCCTGATGTGCCTGGCGCCTACCGCCTGGGCCCAGCTCAAGATCGAAGGCACGCGCCTGATCTACCAGGGCTCGGACAAGGAAGCGAGCATCAATGTGGTCAATCGCAGTGGCCTCGACACAGTCATGCAAAGCTGGGTCAGCAGCCCCGACGAGGGCGGCGATGCCCCCTTCGCGATTGTTCAGCCATTAACCTTGATCCCTCCCAACGGCCAGCAGATGCTGCGGGTGCTGTACGCCGGCCAGGGCCTGCCCGAGGACAGGGAATCGCTGTTCTGGCTGAACATTCTCGAGATCCCGCGCAAACCCGAACAGGCAGATACCCTGCAGTTCGCCATCCGCCAGCGCTTGAAGCTGTTCTACCGCCCTGCCGGCCTGCCAGGCTCGGCCAGCAAGGCGGTCAATGGTCTGGAATGGCGCACGCGTCAGCCTGGCAGGATCGAAGTCAGCAATCCGAGCGCCTTCCATGTCTCGCTGGTCGACCTCCAGCTCGACAGCCCTGGGCAGTCGCACCCGCTTGCGGACTATGTCCTCCTGCGCCCGGGGGAGTCGCTCAGTCTCGAAACGCCCTCGCCCCTGCCAGTGCAGAGTCGCGTGGCGTTCAGCGAGCTGACCGACATCGGCCTGCAGAAGCGACACCACGTCGCGCTGCCGTGAACACACTGCCACAGGATAGCCACCCCATGACCCTGATCCGCAAACACCTGCTGGGCCTGCTCTTTGTCGCCGCCAGCTGCCCCGCCACCAGCTACGCGCTGTCCTGCAAGCTGGACCCGTCCAAGGCGTCGACGCTCAAGGAGGCCCTGGGCACCGCGCTGGCGGTACCGGCCGACGCCCCCGACGGCACGATCATCTGGGAATCGTCGCCACACTCGGTTCCGGTCATCTGTGCCGATGACTATGAAACCGGCGTCAAGGAAGATATCTATTTCTATGTCAACCCGGCCAAGGCCAATATCGGCAAGGGCATACGGGTGGGGATACGCTATGGGTCCCAGACCATCACCCAGACCTCGGGCGCCATCACCACCGGCTACAACTCGCTTCATGGTTGCAACTGGGCGAATTGCGCGGGTTGGGACAAGGCCCGGTTCACCCTGACCTTCACCGTGTTCATTGAAAAATACGGCGCAACGCCAACCAACGGGCAAGCAAGCACGTTGAGCGAATACCGGGTGTTCCAGCTGGACGGCAAGGGCGGCCTCAACCCCAGGCCCGACAGCAACCTCAACTATGTCGTCACCGGCATGAACAACATCCGCTTCGTGCCTTGCTCTCCCGAGTTGACCATCTTGCCGTCAGTGATCAGCTTCCGCCGTGCCTTGGTCAGCTCGGCACAGGTCGGCCAGGTTGCCAGTTCGGCCAGTTTCAGCCTCGATCTGGTCAGGTCCTGCGACACGCCCTACACCGTCGATGCCCGCTTCACCCCGGTTGCCGGCAGCGCCAGTGTCATCGACAAGCTGCTGGTGCCCGGCAACAACAGCTCCGTCGGGATCGCCCTGACCCAGCAGGACAGCAACCAGCCGGTGCCTTTCGACACCTGGTTCAAGCTGGCCGACCTGACCGTGCCGGGCTTGATCCGCAACGAGTTCCGCGCCGACCTGATCTGGCGATCGTCCCCCATCCCCGGTACGTTCGAAGCCATGGCGCTAGTGGACCTGTATTACAAGTAAGCCCTCGGCCAAACGGCCTTTAAGGTTCGTCTGATGTCCAGTTGCCAGCGGCCTGCCTAAATTCGCGGGATGCGACTCAAAGCCTATCTGCAACAGATCAACCCCCTTCTCTCCGACCCCGAGGCGGCGCGCCGCCTGCTTCGGCTACTGGCGGTCGTGCTATCGGCCGGCATTCTCGGCGCGGCCTACAATTTCCTGTCCTTTACCTTCAACACCGACATCGCCCGGCGCCATGGAACCATGAGCAGCGCAATCGCCGAGGCCCATACTTTCTTCACCAACCGCGAGGCACTGCTGGAAAGCCTGAGCCTCGCGGCCGTGCGTCAGGCGGTTCCGGGTGTCACCGCACCGCCCGTGGCACCACACGAGGAAGTGCACCTGCAACTGGGCAGCCAGCTGGACAAGCGCTGGAGCCTGTGGCTGACCCAGCGCATGTGTGCCTACCTCAAGGCCCGGCAGGTCAACCTGCTCTACGTCGACGCAGGGGCTCAGGGCTCCATGCGCTGGCTCTACAACAGCGACGCCCAGGCCTCGCCACCTTCGCCTGCCTTGCTTGAGCAGCTGCGCGATGCGGGGCACCGGCCCACAGCCCCCCGGGAACTGTGGCTGGCCGACCAGGACGCGCCCCGCTCGCGCCTGTTCATCTTCCTGCGCCTTGACGAGCGCGACCCCGATTCTGGCTGGCTGGGCCTGGAGATCGACAGCCAGGCGGTGTCGCCATCACTCGAGGATGCCAGCGCAGGTGAATTCATGATGTTCAACGCTGACGGCATGCTGGTATTCACCAACAGCCCGAACCCGACACTGAAGCGCTCGCGCCCCCAACCCTCGGGTGACAACTTTTTCGGCTTCGCCGGCGCGGGGTTCTTGCCCGAATACCTGGTCATCAGCAAGCCATTGATGTCCTCGGACTGGCAACTGGTCTATGCCATCGACCTGTCCGCCATCCTTGCCGGCCTGTGGCAGCAACTGCTCGGTGCCCTGTTGTTCTGCTTGATCAGCATCACCTTGATAAGGGTGCTGATCCGGCGTTTCGACCAGCGCTTGTTCACCCCCACGGTCGAACGCATCCGCGCGCTGGTGGAAAGCGAGATGTTCAGCCGGGACGTCATCGAAACCGCCCCCGTCGCCCTGTGCGTGCTGCGTCGCAGCGATGGGCAGGTTGTGCTGGAGAACCACCTGGCCCAGCAATGGCTGGGCCAGGACCAGGCTCGCGACGCACGCAGTGCGCGATGGATCGAGCAGGCCTTCGAGCGGCACGAAGGCCAGTGCAGCGACTATTTCGAGAGCGCCGAAGGGCGCCACCTGTACCTGAGCTGCTCGCCAACCCGCTACAAGGGCGAGCAGGTTCTGCTTTGCGCGTTCAGCGACATCAGCGCACGCAAGCAGATCGAGGCCGCGCTGGAGGACGCCCGGCGCGCGGCAGACACGGCCAACGAAGCGAAAACCCAGTTCCTGGCCACCATGAGCCACGAAATCCGAACACCGCTTTACGGCGTGCTGGGCACCCTCGAGCTGCTGTCTCGCACCGTGCTCGACGCCCAGCAGCGCGATTACCTGCGGGCCATCGAAGGGTCCTCGTCAACCCTGCTGCAGTTGATCTGCGACGTGCTGGACGTGTCCAAGATCGAGGCCGGTCAACTGGCCCTTGAACTCAGCGAGTTCAGTGCCCCGGACCTGGTCCGCGAGGTAATCCAGGGTTACAGCGCGGCAGCCGGGAGCAAGGGGTTGCAGCTCTACAGCTGCCTGGACCCGCGCCTGCCGGAGCACCTGATCGGCGACGTCAACCGCATCCGCCAGATTCTCAACAACCTGTTGAGCAATGCGGTCAAGTTCACCGATTGCGGGCGCGTGGTGCTGCGCGCCAGGTTGCTCAACCGCGATGGAGAGCGCTCCTGCCTGTTGTGGCAGGTCTCGGACACCGGCAAGGGCATCGCCGAACAGGACCAGCCATTCATCTTCGACCCCTTTTACCAGACCGAAGGCCATACCCAGGTCATTCCCGGCACCGGGCTGGGGCTGCCGATCTGCCAGCGCCTGACGCAATTGATGAACGGCCAGCTGCGCCTGGTCAGTGAGCTGGGCCTGGGCAGCAGCTTCAGTCTGACCCTGCCCCTGGAAGTCGCCTCAGGCCGCGCCGGCACCCCGTTCAACCTGCTGGCCGAACGCATTCATGTGGTATCGCCGGTACATGAACTGGCCGAAGCCATCAGTGGCTGGCTATGCCGCTGGGGCGCACGCGCCCAGGTCGGCGCCCCGCCACCGGGCAGCGCCATGGCCGGCGAACTGCTGGTCGAGCTGCATCCAGGCAACGTCGAGCGCCGGCTGGTCGCCGAATGGCCCGGCCCAAGCATCCTGGCCAGCGCCCAGGACTGCTGGGAGGCGCGGCACGAGGCTGGCCATTGGCAGGTCAACCTCAACGACCTGGGTGCTCTGCACCATGCCGTCGGCCAGGCTCAGGGCTTGCGTCGTCCCATGGGCCAGGCCGTGCCGGCCCCTTTGACCGAGCGGCTCGGGTTGCGCGTGCTGGTTGCCGAGGACAACGTCATCAACCAGTTGATCCTGCGCGACCAGCTCGAGGAGCTCGGCTGCAGCGTAGCCTTGACCAGCAATGGCGAGCAGGCCCTGCAAGCCTGGCAACGCGAGCATTTCGACCTGCTGCTGACCGACGTCAACATGCCCGGCATGAACGGCTACGAACTGGCCCGAGCCCTACGCCAGCTGGGCTGTACCCAACCCATAGTCGGCGCCACCGCCAACGCCCTGCGCGGCGAGGAAGATCTGTGCCTGGCCGCCGGCATGGATCGCTGCCTGATCAAGCCCTTCAACCTGCAAGCCCTGCTCAACTGCCTGGCCCCGTATCGAGGTAGCCGTCTTGAAGCCCTTTAACATCCTGATTGTCGAAGACCATCCGTTTCAGCATATGTACCTGCAACACCTGTTCAGCGAACTTGGCAGCTTCAACCTGGTAGCGGCCCGGGATGGCCAGGAAGCACTGGAGCGCTTGCGCCAGCATGAAGTCGACCTGGTCCTGACCGACCTGCTGATGCCCGGCATGGACGGTGTGCAGTTCATCCAGCACCTCGCCGGCCTACGCCACAAACCGGGCCTGGCGATCATGAGTGCGGCCTCGCGGCGTATGCTCATGGCGGCGAGCCTGGTGGCCAAGAACCTCGGCGTGGATGTGCTCGGGCTGATCTCCAAGCCAGTCGAGCCCGCCGCGTTGCGCAGCCTGATCGACCAATTGCAGTTGCACCATCAGGCTCCGGCCCGGGAGGCACCGACCATACCCGAGTTCGATCGCCAGACCTTGGTCGAGGCCTTGAACAACCGGGCCTTTCAGGCCTGGTTCCAACCCAAGAAGTCCTTGCACAACGGCCGCATCGTCGCCGCCGAGGCCCTGGTGCGCTGGATGCATCCGGAGCAAGGCGTGTTGCTGCCAGGCACCTTCCTGCCGGCGCTCAACGCCTTCGGCCTGGAGGAAAGGCTACTGTGGGTGATGCTCAAGCAAGCCATGGATGCCCAGGCGCGGTGGCGTGACCGGGGCTATGACATTCCGGTCTCGATCAACCTGCCGACCCACCTGCTCAACAGCCATGACCTGGCCGACCGGCTGCTGGAATTCGTCCTGCACCATCAAGGCGTACCTGGCAAGCTCTGCTTCGAACTGATGGAATGCTCCATTCCCGAAGAGTTAAGCAACTTCTATGCGGGCGCCTGCCGCTTGCGCATGAAAGGTTTCGGCCTGTCCCAGGACGACTTCGGCAAGGGCTACAGCTCCTACATGAGCCTGGTCTCGACGCCCTTCACCGAACTGAAGATCGACCGGGCGCTGGTGCAGCGTTGCGATGAAAGCGAGAGCCTGGCCTCGGCCCTGGCCAGCATCGTCGCCCTGGGCCGCAAGCTCGGGCTCACCGTGGTGGCCGAAGGGGTCGAGACGCCCCAGGAGCTCGAGATGCTACGCAAGGTCGACTGTAACCAGGTGCAGGGCTTTTTGATCTCCCATGCCGTGTCGGCGGAACAATTCCAACGCCTGCTGCACAGCGACGGTCCGCCGTCGGCCTTTTGACCTGCTGTAACTCAGGGCGCCGGCCGGGCATCAAAGGTAACATCTACTGGGTATCGATGCCCCCACGGCCTTCCGGATCCTTGCATGAATCAGTACAACGCCCTGCTGGAAAACCTGGCCCGCAGCTCTCTGCGCCTGAACAAAGGCATGACCGTACTGCTGGGCCTGGCACTGCTGCTGGCCGGTTTCAGCTTCTGGTCGATCGAGCGCCTGATCGACGAACAAAGCGACACGGTCAGCATCCATTTCGCCCGTCTGATGGAGAATATCCAGGAGCAGGAAACCTTCCTCGAAGCCCTCGTGGAACGCAGCGCCAAAGGGGAGCTGTTCGACTACCCACGCGCGCTCGAGCCGGTGCTGGTGCCGCTGCCCGAGGAAGGGCCGGACATCTACAAGGGCCAGGTCTTTCCATTTTCCATGCCGTTCAGCCTCAAGCTCGATCGACGTAACCTCGCCGGCAGCGAAGAGTCGAGCATTTTCACCCAAGGGGCGAACCTGGCCAGCTTCTACAGCATGTTCTGGTCGGCGTCCCCCTACCGCTCGCCGCAGGTGTTCCTGTTCTCGCCGGATGCCCATTATGACATCACGGTTCCCGCCGCAGGACGCGGGCGGGGCAAGGTCGAGGAAGAACCGTTCATCGAAGTGATCAGGCAAGTCATGGCGCGCCAGCCTCAGGGCAAGGACTGGAGCCCAGGCACCAGGATCATCTGGCGCAGCTATGTCGAGCAGCCGGACCAGGCCTCCCCGCCGCGCGTGCTGGCCTACGCCAACATCACCCTGCCCCCGGCCAAGGCCGACGACCAACGCACGCAAGTGGCGTCGCTGGTGGATCTGGCCCAGATCGACGATTTCGAACGCATCATGGACTGGACCGTGTATGACCACTTCAATCTCATCGCCCCGTCCGGCGAGGTACTGATCGGTGCACCCACGCTCCTGGAGGGTATGCACGAAGGCCTCAACATCAAGGCCGAAGGCCTGGTGTTCCGCCTCCACGAGCAGGCCAACGGAGGCTGGAGTGCTGTCTACACCGTGACCTACCGGCACTTCTTCCGTTACGCGTTCTGGTCGCTGGCCAGCATCGCCGCTACCTTCCTGGTGCTCATCGGGATGGGCCGGGTGGCCATCCGCTGGTATCAACGCCAGGTCATCCTGCCCGCGCGCGCAGCCCACGAGGCCATCGCCGAGAGCGAGGCCTTCAGCCGGGTGGTCATCGATACCGCCCCGACCGGCCTGTGCGTGGTCCGCAGCACCGACCACGAAGTGCTACTGGAGAACCAGCGGGCGCAGCAGTGGCAGGGCACCCGAGAACTGGTCAGCACCCTCGCCTCGACAGTGGGCAGCTCCAGCAGTGGCGAGCACTACCTGCAGGTCGAAGGCCGCCACCTGCAGATCGGTTTCGTATCGACCCGCTACCACGGCGAAGACGTGCGTCTTTACGCATTCAACGACGTTACCCGTCATGTCGAGGACGCCCAGGCGCTCGACGAGGCCCGGCGCGCGGCCGACGCAGCCAACACCGCCAAGACACTGTTCCTGGCGACCATGAGCCACGAGATCCGTACCCCGCTGTACGGCGTGCTTGGCACCCTCGAACTGCTCGGCCTGACGCAGCTGGATGCCCGGCAGCAAGGCTACCTGCACACCATCCAGCGCTCCTCGGCAACCCTGTTCCAGCTGATCAGCGACGTGCTCGACGTGACCAAGATCGAATCCGGGCAGATGGCGCTCGAACCCGTGACGTTCTGCCCGCTGGAGATGCTCGAGGACACCGTGCGCACCTATCGCGCCTTCGCCGAGCGCAAGGGCCTGTTGCTCTATGCCTGCCATGACGCCCGCCTGCCAGCTCAGGTGGTGGGCGACCCGATACGCATCCGCCAGATCCTCAATAACCTGCTGAGCAACGCCATCAAGTTCACCGACACCGGCCGGGTGGTGCTGCGCACCCGTGTGCTGGCACTCGACGACACCCACGTCAGCCTGCAATGGCAGGTTGCAGACAGCGGCATCGGTATCTCCCAGGCGCAGCAGGCCAGGCTCTTCGAGCTCTTCTACCAGGTCGTCGACGCTTCCAGCGAGGGTGGTGCGGGCCTGGGCTTGCCGATCTGCGGCTGGCTGGCCGACATGATGGGTGGCCAGATCAAGGTGGTCAGCGAGCCCGGCCTGGGCAGCAGCTTTTCCCTCAACCTCAGCCTGCCGCTGGCCCAAGGGGATCTGAGTGACTGCCCGACCGTGATGCCCGACCCGACCCCGGTATATGTGCGTGCGCCAATACCGGAGCTTGCCCAGCATGGCGTCGACTGGCTGCAGCGCCTGGGCATCGCCGCGACCCTTACGATTCCGCCCATGGAGAAGGACAACCACCAAGCCCTGCTGGTGGACCTGCTCGACTGCCCGGATGCTGCCAACTGGCATGGCCAGCGGATCTGCGCCAGCAGCGACGGCCCGGCCCCCGGCGCGTTCATCGACGGCTGCTGGCGGGTGGACCTGCATGACGTGCGTGCCATCGCCCAGGTCATCGCCCTGGTGCGCCAGGGCGGGGTGCCCAATGGCCAGGCCTCAGCGCAGCAGCAACGTGCCGCCCTGCGCCTGCATGTGCTGGTGGCCGAGGACAATCCGATCAACCAGGCGATCCTGCAGGAGCAGCTCGAGGCGCTGGGCTGCACCACGGTCGTCGCGGCCAATGGCGAACAGGCCATGCAACGCTGGCAGCCAGGCCTGTTCGACCTGGTCCTGACCGACGTGAACATGCCATTGATGAATGGCTACGAACTGGCCAGGACCCTGCGCCGGCACGACACCCGGTTGCCGATCATCGGCGTCACTGCCAATGCACTGCGAGAAGAGGGCCAGCGCTGCCTCGAGGTGGGCATGAATGCCTGGATGGTCAAACCGTTGAGCCTGCAGACCTTGCGCAGCCATCTGGTCCGCATGTGCCGGCCAGTGCTGGCCGAGGGGCCCAGCCAAGCGCAAGCGGACGACCGCAGCACCCTGCTCCCCGACGCCACCATCGATACCGTGCAAGTGTCCGCGGCCATGCGCGAACTGTTCATCACCACCATGCGCGAGGACATGCAGCGGTTGCGCCTGGCCCTTGAGCAACGCGACCACCGTCGCCTTGGCGAGCGCCTGCACAGCATCGCCGGCGCCCTGGGCGCTGTGCAGGCCAGGGGCCTGGCCGAGCAGTGCTGCGCACTGGAGGACGCGCTGGCCAGCTCGCCGCTCGACACGGCCATGACCGATAAACTGCGGGAGGTGCTGAACAGGCTGTCGGCAATACTCGAAACACTTGCATAGAATCAACTTCAGTGCTGATAACGCCTGAAGACAACCCTCCCATCCGCACCGGCTAACGGGTCGTCATTTATGGAAAAACTCAAGGTCATCATCGCCGACGATCACCCCATCGTACTGCTCGGCGTCCGGGAACTGGTCGAACGCGACCCACGCTTTTGCGTGGTTGGCGAAGCTGTCTGCTCGCAAGGGCTGATCGAACTGCTCGAACGCCAACCCGTGGACATGGTCATCTCCGACTACAACATGCCGGCAGACTCACCCTACGGTGACGGCCTGAAACTTATCGATTATCTCAAGCGTCACTATCCCGCTGTCCGCATCCTCGTGCTGACCATGATTTCCAACCCGCTGATCCTTACACGGCTACAGGAACTGGGCGTGGACGGTGTCATTCAGAAAAGCCAGTTGCACGGCGAAATCGAAAAGGCCCTCAATGCCGTCGCCCGCAACAGCACCTACCGGGCGCCGGAGCCGGCGAGGCACTCGGTGGTCGCCTGTAATACAGCCATCGATCAACGGGTGGAAAACCTGTCACCCAAGGAATTTGAAATACTGCGCCTGTTTGTGGCCGGCCAAAGTGTCAGTGAAATTGCCCGCAGCCAGCACCGAAGTACCAAGACCATTAGTGCGCAGAAAGTTTCAGCCATGCGAAAACTTGAAGTGAACAGCGATCAGGAATTATTGGCCTATTGCCTGGCGAGCCATATCTTCAATTAACTGGCGAGCGCTATTGATCGGCCATTAAGATTCGTCTGATGGGCCAGGGAAACCACCTGACTTATTGTGAGCGTGCATTTAGTTGCAGCACTTACTCACTTTCATGTGGACATCAATATGAATAAATTCTCCCTGGCCGCACTGACCCTCTCGCTTATCACTGCTTCGGCCGGCGTTCTGGCCGCCGATCCCACCGGGCCAGTAAAAGGTGGCAGCGGCAAGATTTCCTTTACCGGCGTGATCAACAATGACGCCTGCTCGGTCGACGGCGCCAACGCCGACCGCGTGATCGCCGTGGATATGGGTACCGTCTCGATCAAAGACATGGGCACCGCCGAGAACCCAACGGCAGGCCGCGTGACCGGCAAGGACTTCAACCTCAACGTCAACTGCAACGTCGGCACCAAGGTGGCGATGGTCTTCGATGCCAATAGCGGAGGCTCGGGCCTGGTGACCGGCAAGAAGGTCCTGGCCCTGACCAAGGGCACCGGCACTGCAGCCAACGTCGGTATCGCCCTGCTCGACCCCAACGGCAACCTGATCGACCTGAGCTCGGCCGCCACCGCCAAGATCCAGAGCGAGGTGCATGGCACCGGCGCCGAGGGCGGCGACGCTACCCTGAGCTTCTCTGCAGCCTACGTGACCACCGGCGCCGCCGGCACCGCCACCGCCGGTCGCGGTGATGCCACCCTGCCGTTCATCCTGCAGTACGAGTAATCACTTCACAGCTTCTCCATGCGCGAGGCTGATCAGCCTCGCCACTTCTTCGTCCCGCAAGGTACCCAACCATGTTGCGTCGTTCTCTGTATCCCGTTCTCGGGTTGCTGGGCATGCTCGTCGCCGCCCAGGCAACTGCCAGCATCTCCCTGAGCGCCACCCGCGTCGTGTTTGACGGTGCTCACAAGGAAGCCAATGTCATCGTGCGCAACGGCAATCAGGAAGTCCTGGTGCAGTCGTGGGTTGATGCCGGCGACAGCGCGCAGGCGCCGTTCGCCATCACCCCTCCGTTGGCCAGAGTATTGCCCAAGCAGGAACAACTACTGCGCATTCTCTATGAAGGCCAGGGTCTGCCGACCGATCGCGAATCCGTGGTCTGGCTCAATGTCCAGGAAATCCCGCAAGCCAGTACCAAGGCCAATACCTTGCAGTTGGCAGTGCGCCAACGCATCAAGATTTTCTTCCGCCCGGCCAACTTGCCCGGTAATGCCCTGCTGGCACCGGAACAACTGGTCTGGCAATTGACCCAGCACGCCGGGAAGGCCCAACTGACCGTGAACAACCCAGGCCTGTATCACGTGTCGATGGCCGACATCGAACTCAAACGCGGAAAACAGACCGTGTTCAGCGCCGATTCGAGCATGATCGCCCCCGGCGAACAAAAGACATTCAGCTCGGCACTTTCCCTGCCGGACGGCCCGCTGACGCTCACGTTCAAGAGCATCAACGACTATGGCGCCCAGCATGGATATTCCGTGCTGCTGACCCCTGCCCAGCCGGGTAGTGCCAAGCCTGCCGAACCCGCCATCACCTTGTGAAAACGTAGCGCCCACCTCGCGCGCCCCGGTCGCGTGCGGCCTCCCCGTGCCCAGCCCGCGCCGGGACATGAATTAGGTTCCTAGTATGTCTCTGTCCATCGCCCCCCGCTCCGTAGACGGTGCCGATGCAGGCGCGCGCGCGCTCCATGGCGGCACGCCTCCTCCGGCCTGGAAGCTCAACGCCCTGTCATTGGTGCTCTGCTGCGCGCTGCCCGGCCTCTCGACGGCGCAGGACGATCCCCAGCTGCTGGGCTTCAACACCACCTTCCTGCAGGGTGCGCAATCGGCGGTCGACCTGCAGTTACTGCTGTCGGCCAACAGCGTGCTGCCGGGCAATTATCGGGTAGACCTGTACAGCAACGAGGTACTGGTGGGCCGGCGCGACATCGATTTCAACCGCAACCTCCAGACCGGGCGCGTGGAACCGTGCCTGACCCTGGAACTGCTCGAGCAGTTGGGCATAGACATGGACAAGCTCAAGGCACAGGGGCGCCTGGATACCGCGCAGGCCTGCCACGACCTGCCGACGCTGATCGACCAGGCCAGCCTGAGCTATGACTCGGGTCACCTGCGCCTGTCCGCCAGCATCCCGCAGGTCGCCATGAAGCGCGGTCTGCGCGGCTACGTCGACCCGCAACTGTGGGACGCAGGGGTGCCTGCGGCGTTCATCAACTACCAATTCAACACCAGCCGCAGCGCCGGTGATGCCGACACCCGCATCAACAACAACCTGAGCCTGCGCAACGGCATCAACCTGGGCGGCTGGCGCTTGCGCAACGAGTCAAACTTCAGCAGCGGCACCGGGCGGCCGGACAGCTTCAAGAGCAACCGCAGCTACGTGCAGCACGACGTAACTGCACTCAAGGGCCAGTTCAGCGCCGGCGACATCTTCAGCGACAGCGACCTGTTCGACAGCGTGCGCTACCGGGGCCTGAAGCTGGCTTCGGACGAAGGCATGCGCGCCGACAGCGAGCGCGGGTACGCGCCGGTGGTGCGGGGCGTGGCCCAGACCAGCGCCAGAGTCGAGATCCGCCAGAACAGCTACCTGCTCTACACTGCCAACGTACCGCCCGGCCCGTTCGAGATCAGCGACATTTACCCCAGCGGCTCCAACGGCGACCTGGAAATCACCATCATCGAGGCCGACGGCCGCCGACGGGTCAGCGTGCAGGCGTTCTCCAGTCTGCCGCTCATGGTCCGTGGCGGCCAGGTCAAGTACAGCCTGTCCGCCGGACGCTACAACAGCAACACCGAAGGCCTGGCCACGCCGCAGATGCTCAGCACGATGTTGGCCTACGGCCTCACCAACACCGTGACCGGCGTCGTTGGCCTGCAAGCCACCGACGACTACAAGGCGCTGGCCGTGGGCAGCGGCCTGAACACGCTGCTGGGCGCCTTTTCGCTCGATGTCACCCATTCCTCGAGCAAAGCCCAGGGCCAGACCACCCAGGGCAACAGCCTGCGGGCGCTATACGCCAAGACATTCACCGGCACCGACACCAACTTCACCTTGGCCGCCTACCGCTATTCAACCGAGGGCTTCCGCACCCTCACCCAGCATATCGAGGACCTGAGCACCGACGCGATCAAGCGCAGCGGCAACTCCAAGACCCGCACCGACCTGACCATCAACCAGAGCCTGGGCCGCGACCGCGCACTCGGCAGCCTGTATCTGACGGCCACCGACCAGCGCTACTGGAACCGCGGCGGTTCGCAGAGCCTGTCCGCCGGCTACAGCAACAACTGGGGCGATATCTCCTACAACCTTGACGTCAGCCGCACCAAGGAGCTGGGAACCTCAGGCCCTTCGGGGCAGGATACCCAGTTCAACCTGTCGGTGTCGTTCCCGATCGGCAGCCGCGACCGTGCACCGCGGGCGTTCGTCACCGCCAGCACGCAGAAGGGCAACGACACCACCCAGGCCGGCATCAACGGCTACCTGTCGGAGAGCAGTGACACCTTCTACTCGATCCAGGGTGGTCACAGCCGCACCAGTGGCAGCTCGGCCTCGGCCAACCTGAACACCCGCACCTCGGTCGCCGACATCAGCCTGGGCTATAGCCAGGGGCGCGGCTACGACTCGCAGAACCTGAACGTTGCCGGCGCCGTGGTTGCCCACCAAGGCGGCATCAACCTCGGCCAGACGCTCAGCGAAACCTTCGCCCTGGCCGAAGTGCCGGGTGTGAAGGGTGCGAAGATCAGCAGTTTCAGCGGAGTGGAAACCGGGCGCAATGGCTATGCGGTGATCCCCAACGCTCAGCCCTACAGGGTCAACTGGGTCAGCCTGGACACCCGCGACCTGGGGGGCGACATCGAAATCGAAAACGCCACCCAACAGCTGGTGCCTCGCCGCGGCGCCGTGGTGCTTGCCCGCTACACCGGCAAGAGTGGGCGCCGGGTACAATTTGAACTGCTCGACGAGCACGGCCAGTCGATACCGTTCGGCGCCTCCGTCGAGGACGCCGAAGGCAAGCAGCTGGCGATTTCCGACCCGAGCGGCAAGGCGTTGGTGCTGCTCGAACAGGACCAGGGTAGCCTGACAATCAAATGGGGTGAGCACCAGTGTGCAGCGCCTTTCAGCCTGCCAGAACGGGACAAGGCGGTTAACTACGAACGCCAGCGCCTGATGTGTCGGCCGTGACACCAGGTCTTGTCAGCAGAGAATACTCATAAGCACCCGGTAGCTTTGGTATGATCAAACACGATTATGCAAAAGCAGTGCACCAAGGATTCCAAAGCTGATGAATAAGGCCGCACTTTGCCCTTGATGCCCTGCATGGCCAGTTCATTTTTAGGTAAAAGCTGAAGTTTGATGCGAAAACTCCTGGCAAGCACCCTGGCACTGGTGATGGCCGCCGCACTGTGTGGCTACGGTTTCTGGACCCAGCAGCGCCCGGAAGGCCACTATCTGTCCGACCTGCGCATCGAACTGGCGCTGAACCATGGCGTGCCGGGCGAGCACGGCAACCTGCTTGGCGTCGAACCGCTGCTGTTCCCGGGCGACTACCAGAACCTGCAGCGCCTGCACCGCAAGCTCGCGGCCTACCTGGAGCAAGCCCGCACCCAAGGGCTGGTAGGCCCGCGCACGGTGGTGGTGCTACCGGAGCACATCGGCACCTGGCTGTGGGCACGCGGGGAAAAGAACGAGCTGTACCAGGTCACGCAAAGCCGCGAAGCCCTGCAATGGCTGGAGCTGAGCAACCCGCTGCGCTATGGCCTGGCCATGCTCGGTGCCGACGGCGACGACTGGCGCGCCGACGCGCACCTGCGCATGAAGGCCGAGCAGATGGCCGCGGACTACCAGCAACTGTTCGGCGGCCTGGCCAAGGAATTCAATGTCACCTTGGTGGCTGGCTCCATCGTGCTACCCGCCCCTTATGTGAAACAGGGCGTGCTGCATGCCGGCAGCGGCCCGCTGTTCAACAGCAGCGTGGTGTTCGCCGGCGACGGCTCGTTGCTGGGCCAGCCGCAACGCCAGCAGTTCCCCGACAGCGAAATGCGCCGTTATGTGCACGATGGCCGCCAGCACCCGCTGCAGGTATTGCAAACCCCTGCCGGGCGCCTGGGCGTGCTGGTGGGCAGTGACAGCTGGTACCCGGAAAACCACCAGCAACTGGCACAACAGGCGGTACAACTGATCGCCAACCCGGTATTCCTCAGCGGCAAGGGCAGCTGGCAAGCGCCCTGGCGCGGCAATCGCCACCAGGATGCCAGCGCCGGGCTGGCCTTGCAGCGCGGCGAAGTCAGCGAACAAGCCGCCTGGCAACGCCTGACCGAAGCCGCCGGGGCTGGCGTCAGCAGCATGAGCGTGTTCATGCGTGGGCAGTTCTGGGAACAGGGCAGCGACGGCCAGGGCTTTGCCCACCACGCGGGTGAATTGCTGGCGGGTACCCCCAGCCCTGGCGCCCGCCTGCTGAACCTGTGGCTGTAAGCCCATGGCCCGCCCCCGCGTGCGCCTGGGCGACCTGTCGGTTGGTTTTGTCCAGCCGCTGACCGAGGCCCTGCGCGAACTGGGCCATGACCCCGAGCCGCTGCTGCGCCGCTATGGCCTGGATGCGGCGCGCCTGGGCGAAGCTGGCGCGCGCTTGTCGATTCCGCGCTACATGCACCTGGGTCACGCTGCCATCGAGCTGTGTGGCGAGGCCGCACTGGGCTTGCACATGGGGCGTCTGAGCCGCCTGGCGCATGCCGGCCTGGCCGGGGTCACCGCCGCCCAGGCGCCGACCCTGGGCGAGGCGGCACGCACCCTGTTGCGCTTCGAGCCACTGTACGCCGCCAACTACCGCGGCCACTCCAGTTTTCAGGAAGATGCCCAAGGCGCCTGGCTCCGCTTCTACTCCATCAGCCCATACAACGCCTACAACCGATTCGTGGTGGATTCGCTACTCGCCGGCTGGCTGGCCCAGCTTGCCGACCTTGCCGGTACACCGGTGCAGGCCGAACGCCTGGATATCGAGTTTGCCACGCCCGCCTATGCCGCGCGCTACCAGCCCTTGTCCAGCACGCCCGTGCAGTTCGCGGCCGACGGCAACCAGCTGCGCCTGAGCCGCGCCACGCTGCAGCTGGCCAACCCCAGGCACTGCCCAAGCACCTGGCAGCACCTGCTGCAGCTGTGCGAGGCGGAAATGCTGCAGCGCACGCGGGTGCGCAGCCTGGGTGAGCGCATCACCCACCTGCTGGGGCCGTTGCTTAATGGCGGCCGTGAACCGGACCTGGAAGAAGTGGCGCTGCACCTGCAACTGCCGACCTGGACCTTGCGCCGCAAACTGGCCGAGGAAGGCACGCGCTATCGTGACCTGCTCAGCGAAACACGGCGCGACCTGGCCGAGACCTACATCCGCGATACGGAGCTGGCCTTTGGCGAGATTGCCTATCTGCTGGGGTTTGCTTCGGCCGAGGCCTTCCAGCGCGCCTTCAAGCGCTGGACGGGCCTCACACCGGGGGAGTTTCGCCGCAGCCAGCGGCGGGTGGGCTAGAGCTCGGTAGCGTCGTCAGCCGGTTCCGGAGTGTCCAGTTCATAAGCCTGGAATTCGAGAAGTTCTTCCTGGTATTCGTCCATCGCCCTGCGTCCTCTCATCTCATGATCTTTATCAGTGTCGCCTTCAACCTAAGCAGGTGGAGTGACGGAATGATGACAAGCTTATGAGTGGTTAACGTAGCAGGTGTTCAGGAAGTTTTCGCCAGGTGTCTGTAACAAGGAATGTGTCCGGCCTGTACCAGCCGCTCCCACAGGACCTCTACAGGTTTCGAAACCTGCGCAGTACCTGTGGGAGCGGGCAAGCCCGCGAAGAGGCCGGCACAGGCAAAAAATCAGAGAGCGGGCGATGCAGCCTCGGCAGGCTGGGCTTCCTGCTGGACCTCGATTGGCGCCGACTCCGCTGGCGGCGCCACCGGCTGCGAGCCCTGGCTGTCGTCCGCCACCGGTGCGGCTACCGCCTCGCTGGTCGGGGCAACGGCGGACGGAGCTGGCGCCGCGTCAACCAAAGGCGCCGCTACCGGGGCCGGTGCCACCGCAGCCTGCTCCGGTAACCCCAGGGCAGCCGCCGGCGCTTCGGCCTTCGGCGCGGGCTCCTCGACCTTGGCCTTGCTCTCCTGCGTCGGCTTGGGCTTTGGCAGGTAGCTCTCCACCAGGGCGAAATAGCGGTCATAGAACTGCGCCGCCGTCACCGTCTCGCTGGCCACCTTGACCATCGAGTCGTCGCTGGAGCCGATCGGCATCGACACCGACCCCAGTACACCCACGCCCAGGCTGGCGGAGGTGTTGGACTTTTTCAGGGCGTAGCGGTCCTGCAAGGCGTTGGCGAACATGGTCGAGCGCTGCGCGTCGCTCACATCGGGTGCACAGGTGACGTTGAAGCTGATCTGCAGGTGGTTCTCGCTGTTCTGCTGGAAGCTCTTGTTGCCTACCACCTGGTTGGCACCGCTGCTGGTGATGATGTAGCCCTGGCTGAGCAAGGCACGCCGGGCGGCCTCGCAGGAGCCGGCATCGCTCACCGGGAAGCTGCGCGAGAAGGTACCCGAGTCATCGAAGTTCTCGTGCTCGTAGACAGCAGCTTTTTTCGAGGAACAACCGGCCACGCCCGCCAGCACCAGGGCCAGCCCGAGCGCACCAAAGACGGAAGATCTGGTCATTGCGAATTCCGGGTAAGTCGAGAAAGTGCCTATTGTGCAACACAGCAGGCAGGCACAGGAACCGTTGATCGGTGAAGAGTCTGTCAGGTTCGTGTAAATCCGGGTCAAGGGCGGCAATTGCCAGGCGCAAAAACGAAAAAAGCGACCCTAAGGTCGCTTTCCCGTGGCTTCGAGGCGTTCAAGGGGCCTCGAGGCGAAGATGGCGCAGCGGACGGGACTCGAACCCGCGACCCCCGGCGTGACAGGCCGGTATTCTAACCGACTGAACTACCGCTGCGTATCATTCAGGCTTGCGCCCGATTGAAACCTGGGTCTACCCTTCCGGCGCGGCGGCCTCAGGACAGGCACAAAAAAAG
Source organism: Pseudomonas sp. LS.1a (assembly GCF_022533585.1). Lineage (NCBI taxonomy): Bacteria > Pseudomonadati > Pseudomonadota > Gammaproteobacteria > Pseudomonadales > Pseudomonadaceae > Pseudomonas > Pseudomonas sp. LS.1a. Next base: position 1,631,287 of record NZ_CP092827.1, on the reverse strand, counting down.
CGATAACATGATCGCTTCTCTTGTGTTTGCTTCAAGGTGTTCATGGGACCTTGAAACGAAGATGGCGCAGCGGACGGGACTCGAACCCGCGACCCCCGGCGTGACAGGCCGGTATTCTAACCGACTGAACTACCGCTGCGTATCGTTCAGGCTTGCGCCCGATTGAAACTGGGTCAGCCCAGGGCATTTTGCCCTGATGCTTCAGACCGGTGCCAGGCACCCATCTGTTACTGAAAAATGGCGCAGCGGACGGGACTCGAACCCGCGACCCCCGGCGTGACAGGCCGGTATTCTAACCGACTGAACTACCGCTGCGCAGTGCGTTCCTCTCTGGCTATCGGCTTCTTGCGAAACCTGATGCACCAGGAACATCTCAGGAAGTGGTGGGTGATGACGGGATCGAACCGCCGACCCTCTGCTTGTAAGGCAGATGCTCTCCCGGCTGAGCTAATCACCCTCGCGATGTTGCTTGTTGCGTTTGCTTCGCTGAGGCCGCGAAATTTACGCAGGTGGCGAAGCTAAGTCAATAGCCCCGTTGGATTTTTTTCAAAAAAACCAAAAGCGGTGCGGTTGCCTGTGCCGGCCTCTTCGCGGGTAAACCCGCTCCCACAGGTACTGCACAGGTTTTGATAACTGTGTTGCACCTGTGGGAGCGGGTTTACCCGCGAAAGGGCCGGTACAGGATATGCAAAATGCTCAGGTGTAGATCATCTTGCGGGTCATGCCGCCGTCAACCACGAACTCCTGGCCGGTAACGAACGCCGCTTGCCGAGACAGCAGCCAGGCGACCATGGCCGCCACGTCCTCCACCGTCCCTACCCTGCCCGTCGGGTGCTGGGCGTGGTCGGCCTCGGTCAACGGCTCGGCACGTCGCTGCGACGGGTCACGGGCATCGATCCAGCCCGGGCTCACCGCATTGACGCGGATCTCCGGGCCCAGGCTCATGGCCAGAGCATGGGTCAAAGCCACCAGGCCGCCCTTGCTCGCCGCGTAGGCCTCGGTATCGGGCTCGGACTGCCGCGCCCGGGTGGAGGTGAGATTGACGATCGCCCCATTGTGAGCCCGCAGGTACGGCGCACAGTGCTTGGCCAGCAACATCGGGCCATTGAGGTTGACTGCCAGCACCCGGCTCCACTGCGCCAGGCTGAGGCTTTCCAGGGTCTGGTTGTGCGGGTTGGCAATGGCCGCATTGCACACCAGCGCGTCCAGGCGGCCAAACTGCCCCAGCACCTCGGACACCCCGGCGCTGACCTGGGCCTCGTCGGCAACGTCCATGGTGATGAACCAGGCATTGTCACCCAGGGCCTTGGCCGCCTTGGCGCCGCGCTGGCGGTCGAGGTCGCTGAGCACTACCTGCCAGCCTTCGCAGATCAACCAGGCGGCAATGCCCAGGCCGATGCCGCGCGCGGCACCGGTCACCAGGGCTACCCGGCCGTTGTGGCCGGGCGTACTGCCGCCAATTTCGATCACAGGGCCGCCAACCCGCGCGCCAGGTCGGCCTGCAGGTCGGCCACGTCTTCCAGGCCCACGGCAACGCGGATCAGGCTGTCGCGGATACCCGCGGCTTCACGCTCCTGCGGCGTCAGGCGGCCGTGGGAGGTGGTGGCCGGGTGGGCGATGGTGGTCTTGCTGTCACCCAGGTTGGTGGTGATGGAAATCACCCGGGTAGCGTCGATGAAGCGCCAGGCGCCTTCTTTGCCACCCTTGACCTCGAAGCTGACCACCGCACCAAAGCCACTCATCTGGCGCTTGGCCAGTTCGTGCTGCGGGTGGCTCGGCAGGCCGGCGTAATGCACCTTCTCCACGCCCTCCTGCTGCTCCAGCCATTCGGCCAGCACCTGGGCGCTTTCGCAGTGCGCACGCATGCGCAGGCGCAGGGTTTCCAGGCCCTTGGTGAAGATCCAGGCGTTGAAAGGGCTGAGGGTCGGGCCTGCGGTACGCAGGAAGCCCACCACTTCTTTCATCTGCTCGGCACGGCCGGCAACCACGCCACCCATGCAGCGGCCCTGGCCGTCGATGAACTTGGTGGCCGAGTGGAACACGATGTCGGCACCCAGCTTCAGCGGCTGCTGCAGCGCCGGGGTGCTGAAGCAGTTGTCCACTACCAGCATCGCACCGTGGGCATGGGCGATTTCGCTGAGGGCGGTGATATCGACCAGCTCGGCCAGCGGGTTGGATGGTGATTCGACGATCAGCAGCTTGGTGTTGGCCTTGATGGCCTTTTCCCAGCCCGCGAGGTCGACCAGTGGCACGTAGTCCACCTGCACGCCAAAGCGCTTGAAGTACTTCTCGAACAGGCTGATGGTCGAGCCGAACACGCTCTGCGACACCAGCACATGGTCACCGGCACTGCACAGCGACATCACCACGGCGAGGATTGCCGCCATGCCGGTGGAGGTACCTACGGCCTGCTCGGCGCCTTCCATGGCCGCCAGGCGTTCCTCGAAGGCACGCACCGACGGGTTGGTGTAGCGCGAATAGACGTTGCCCGGTGTTTCGCCAGCAAAGCGTGCGGCCGCGTCGGCAGCCGTACGGAACACATAGCTGGAGGTCAGGAACAGCGCTTCGCTGTGCTCGGCCTCCGGTGTACGGTTTTGACCGGCGCGCACCGCCAGGGTGTCGAAACCGACACCCTCGAGGTCACTGTCCAGTCGGCCGGCATCCCATTGATCCGTCATGCCGTCGCTCCCGAAATCAGTTGTTGTAGAGGTCGATGATCGCGCTGACCGCCTGGTTCTTGACCTTGGCCAGGTCGTTACGCGCCTGCTCGATGCGGTCGAGGTAGGCTTCGTCGATATCACCGGTGACGTACTCACCGTTGAATACCGCGCAATCGAAGTGGTCGATCTTGATCTTGCCGCCACCGACCGAGTCGATCAGGTCCGGCAGGTCCTGGTAGACCAGCCAGTCGGCGCCAATCAACTCGGCCACTTGTTCGGTGGTACGGTTGTGGGCGATCAGTTCGTGAACACTCGGCATGTCGATGCCGTAGACGTTGGGGTAGCGTACCGCAGGGGCTGCCGAGCAGAAGTAGACGTTCTTGGCGCCGGCTTCGCGGGCCATCTGGATGATCTGCTTGCAGGTGGTGCCGCGCACGATCGAGTCGTCCACCAGCATCACGTTCTTGCCACGGAACTCCAGCTCGATGGCGTTGAGCTTCTGGCGTACCGATTTCTTGCGCGCGGCCTGGCCGGGCATGATGAAGGTACGACCGATGTAGCGGTTCTTGACGAAACCTTCGCGGAACTTCACGCCCAGGCGGTTGGCCAGTTCCAGGGCCGCGGTGCGGCTGGTGTCCGGGATCGGGATGACCACGTCGATGTCGTGCTCAGGGCGCTCGCGCATGATCTTGTCGGCCAGTTTTTCACCCATGCGCAGACGGGCCTTGTACACCGACACGCCATCCATGATCGAGTCCGGGCGGGCCAGGTAGACATGTTCGAAGATGCACGGTTGCAGCTTCGGTGCTTCGGCGCACTGCTTGGTGTACAGCTGGCCTTCCTCGGTGATGTACACCGCTTCGCCCGGCGCCAGGTCGCGGATCAGGGTGAAGCCGAGCACGTCCAGCGCCACGCTTTCCGAGGCGATCATGTATTCCACGCCTTCGTCGGTGTGACGCTGGCCGAACACCACCGGGCGGATGCCGTTGGGGTCACGGAAGCCGACGATGCCGTAGCCGGTGATCATCGCCACCACGGCATAACCGCCAACGCAGCGGCTGTGCACATGGGAAACCGCGGCGAACACGTCTTCTTCGGTCGGCTGCAGCTTGCCACGCACGGCCAGCTCATGGGCGAACACGTTCAGCAGCACTTCCGAGTCGGAGTTGGTGTTGACGTGGCGCAGGTCGGACTCGTAGATCTCCTTGGCCAACTGCTCGACGTTGGTCAGGTTGCCGTTGTGCGCCAGGGTGATGCCGTAGGGCGAGTTGACGTAGAACGGCTGGGCCTCGGCCGAGGTCGAGCTGCCCGCGGTCGGGTAGCGCACGTGGCCAATGCCGATGCTGCCCACCAGGCGCTGCATGTGGCGCTGCTGGAACACGTCGCGCACCAGGCCATTATCCTTGCGCAGGAACAACCGGCCGTCATGGCTGGTCACGATACCGGCAGCGTCCTGGCCGCGGTGCTGGAGGACCGTAAGCGCGTCATACAGCGCCTGATTGACGTTCGACTTACCGACGATACCGACGATGCCACACATGCGACGCAACCCCTACTTTGACGAAACTTGAGTGAATAGCGCTCAGGGCTTTGCCGGCCCGAGCAACTGTTCCTTGAACGGAAGATCAGCCGGAGTGCCGATCAGCCCACTGGGTGTCCACTGGCCAGTAAAACCCAGGATCAGGTTTTTCGACCAGTCGGCGACCAAGAGAAATTGTGGTATCAGGCGTGATTCCTGCCACCAGGTGTCTTGTTGAACCGGCCCCAGGCTGATCAGCCCGATGGCCACCACCACCAGCAAGGCCCCGCGCGCAGCACCGAAGGCCATGCCCAGGAAACGATCGGTGCCGGACAGCCCGGTCACGCGGATCAGCTCGCCGATGAGGAAGTTGATCATGGCCCCCACCAGCAAGGTGGCGACGAAAAGAATGGCGCAGCCGGCGATGACGCGCATCGACGGCGTCTGGATGTAGCTTTCAAGATACACCGAGAGCGAACCACCGAACATCCAGGCAACCGCACCGGCAATGATCCAGATGAGCAAAGACAAGGCTTCCTTGACGAAGCCGCGCTTGAGACTGATCAGTGTGGAGACGGCGATGATCGCGATGATCGCCCAATCAACCAAGGTAAATGCCACGGTGCTGCCTGCATACGTTTGAGGCGGCGCATTTTACCAGAGCGACGGGGGCTTGGGTAAGCGGAATGTCAGGTGATTAGCGCCACCCGGGCTTACACGATTCTTGTGGGAGCGGGTTTACCCGCGAATGGGCGGCAAAGCCGCCCCGGGGGTATCAGCTGCGTTCAGGCTGGAAGCGCACCACGAAGCCCTTGAGGCTGTTCTGGCGGTTGATGGCGTCACGCACGCGCTCGGCCTCGGCGCGCTCGATCAGCGGCCCGACGTACACCCGGTTCATGCCACCCGCCGAGCGGATATAGGCGTTGTAACCCTGGCTACGCAACGTTTGCTGGAGCTTTTCGGCCCCGGCACGGTTGGACAGGCTGGCCAACTGGATCGCCCAGCTGACCGGCAGGCCATTGACATCGATCTTCGACGGCGCCGCTGGCGCGGCCGGCTTGGCTGCCGGCTGAGGCTCGACCTTGGCCACGGGCGCCTGCGGCTTGGCCGGCTGGGGCTGCACTTGTACCTGGGGCTGGGTCTGCGGCGACGGTGTAATCGGCTGGCTGGGCGTGCTCGCCGGTGCCGTGGACTCGTCCACCACCACCGGTGGCTGTTGCGGCTCAGCCGGAATAGCCTGCGGTTCCGGCACGGCGACCGGCTCCACCTTCACTTCCGGCAAGTTTGGCATGGCCGGTGCCTGCGGGGCCTCGACGTGCACCTGGCGCATCTCGTCCTCGCGGGTGAACAGCATCGGCAGGAAGATAACCGCCAGCGCCACCAGCACCAACGCACCCACCATGCGCTGTTTCATCCCTTTATCCAGCACTGCCATCTACTCCACCCTCCTGGGCGTGCCGCTCCAGCCATTCCAGCGCCTGGGCAACACAGAAAAACGAACCGAACAGCAAGATCTGGTCATCCGCCGTCGCCTGCGCGCATTGCCCTTCAAGGGCGGCGCCGACGCTGGCATAAGACTTCACCGCTGCGCCGACGTTCGTCAAGGCCGTGACCAGTTCCGCAGCCGGGCGGCTGCGCGGGGTATCCAGTGGCGCTACCGCCCAATCGTCGACCAGGCCCTGCAGCGGCGCGACAACGCCACCCAGGTCCTTGTCGGCGAGCAGCCCGAACACCGCCAGGCGGCGCCCCTTGAGCGGCCGGGCCGCCAGGCGCCGGGCCAGGTACTCTGCAGCATGCGGGTTGTGCCCGACATCCAGCAACAGCTCCACCGGCTTGCCCTGCCAGCTCAGCAGGCGACGGTCGAGGCGGCCAGTGATGCGCGTATCCAGCAGCGCCTGGCGAATCTGCCCGGCGTCCCAGGGCAGGCCCATCAGCAGGTAGGCCTGCAGGGCCAGCGTGGCGTTTTCCATGGGCAGGTCGAGCAAAGGCAGGTCATGCAGCTCTACCTGCGCACCATCGGCCGCAGTACCCCGCCAGCTCCAGTGGCCATCGGCACTGGCCAGGTCGAAGTCACGCCCACGCAGGAACAGCGGCGCAGCCAGTTCGGCAGCCTTGTCCAGCAGCGGCTGAGGCGGATCCAGGTCACCGCACAGTGCCGGCTTGCCCTGACGGAAGATGCCGGCCTTCTCGAAGGCCACCAACTCGCGGGTATCCCCCAGGTAATCGACATGGTCGACACCGATGCTGGTCACCAGAGCCAGGTCGGCATCCACCACGTTCACGGTGTCCAGACGGCCACCAAGACCCACTTCCAGTACCACGGCATCCAGTTGCGACTGGTAGAACAACCAGAACGCAGCCAGGGTGCCCATCTCGAAATAGGTCAGGGAAATTTCGCCCCGCGCCGCCTCGACGGCGGCGAAGGCTTCGCACAGGCGCTCATCGCTGGCTTCCTGGCCGTCGATCAGCACCCGCTCGTTGTAACGCAACAGGTGCGGCGAGCTGTACACGCCCACCTTGAGCCCCTGGGCTTGCAGTAGCGAGGCCACGAAGGCGCAGGTCGAGCCCTTGCCGTTGGTGCCGGTCACCGTCACCACGCGCTGCGCCAGCTTGCCCAGCGCCAGCCGGGCAAGCACCTTCTGCGACCGCTCCAGGCCCATGTCGATGGCCGAGGGGTGCAACTGCTCGAGGTAGGCGAGCCATTCGCCCAGGGATCGTTGTTTCATCACGCGACGGCAGCCGCCTCACGCGCTTGCTCCGGGGTTTCCTGGCCGGTCATCTGCGCCAGCAGACGGGCCAGACGCGGGCGCAGTTCGCCACGGGCGATGATCAGGTCGATGGCGCCGTGTTCCAGCAGGAACTCGCTGCGCTGGAAGCCTTCCGGCAGCTTTTCGCGCACGGTCTGCTCGATCACGCGCGGGCCGGCGAAGCCGATCAGTGCCTTCGGCTCGCCAACGATCACGTCACCGAGCATGGCCAGGCTGGCGGAAACACCACCGTACACCGGGTCGGTCAGTACCGAGATGAACGGGATGCCTTCTTCGCGCAGGCGTGCCAGCACAGCCGAGGTCTTGGCCATCTGCATCAGCGAGATCAACGCTTCCTGCATGCGCGCACCGCCAGAGGCGGAGAAGCACACCATCGGGCAGCGGTGCTCCAGGGCGTAGTTGGCCGCGCGCACGAAGCGCTCGCCGACGATGGCGCCCATGGAGCCGCCCATGAACGAGAACTCGAAGGCGCTGACCACGATCGGCATACCCATCAAGGTGCCGCTCATGGAGATCAGGGCGTCCTTCTCGCCGGTCTGCTTCTGCGCGGCAGTCAGGCGGTCCTTGTACTTCTTGCCATCACGGAACTTCAGGCGGTCGACCGGCTCCAGGTCGGCGCCCAGTTCGGCACGGCCATCGGCGTCGAGGAAGATGTCGATGCGCGCACGTGCGCCGATGCGCATGTGGTGGTTGCACTTGGGGCAGACATCCAGGGTCTTTTCCAGCTCCGGACGATACAGCACGGCCTCGCAGGCCGGGCACTTGTGCCACAGGCCTTCAGGCACCGAGCTCTTCTTCACCTCGGAACGCATGATCGAAGGGATCAGTTTGTCGACTAACCAGTTGCTCATGCTTTCTTTCTCCAGTATTGGCAGGCATGGGCCGGTGTCGCCGGCCCTGCCCTGCCCTTGAGCTCAAAATCTTTTATGAAACGATGATGGACCGGCCGCCGGGACTTCCAGCGCGCCACCCCACCGCTAATGTATTGTTCTGCCGCCACAGGCTCGGGCGGCTGCCCCGCAGGGCTGCGAAAGCTATGGACGATGGCGCGCAGCCAGCCGTCACATCTGCCATCACGCCTGTTTCACCGCACGCATGAAGGCCTCGATCTTCGCCGCGTCCTTGATGCCCTTGGCTTGCTCCACGCCGCCACTGACATCCACTGCGTACGGCCGCACCTGGGCGATGGCCTGGCCAACGTTGTCGGCAGACAGCCCGCCCGCCAGAATGATCGGCTTGCTCAGGCGCGCCGGCACCAGCGACCAGTCGAACGCTTCACCGGTGCCTCCGGGCACACCCGGCACATAGGTGTCCAGCAGGATGCCGCGGGCACCGGCGTAAAGCTGGCAGGCCGCCTCCAGGTCGTCGCCCGGGCGCACGCGCAGGGCCTTGATCCAGGGGCGGTGGTAGCCTTCGCAGTCCTGCGGGGCTTCGTCGCCGTGGAACTGTAGCAGGTCCAGCGGAACCACTTCGAGGATCTCGTTCAGCTCGCAACGCGAGGCGTTGACGAACAGCCCGACCGTGGTCACGAACGGCGGCAGCTCGGCGATGATCGCGCGCGCCTGGCGCACGTCCACGGCGCGCGGGCTCTTGGCATAGAAGACCAGGCCGATGGCATCGGCACCCGCTTCAGCAGCGGCAAGTGCGTCTTCGATACGGGTAATCCCGCAGATCTTGCTGCGAACATTGCTCATGGACAGCGAACCCTGCTTGTTACGGTGAAAGGCCGGATGTTAGCAAATGACTTTTCGCCCGTCAGTCTGCCAATGCCTCGTAGCCGGTCAAAAAGTGTGGGCCGATGTAACGCTTGGGCAACGCGTACTCCTCGGGGTACTCCACCTGCACCAGGTAGAGACCGTACGGGTGCGCCGTGACCCCGCCTTCGCGGCGGTTGCGCCCCTCCAGCACCTCACGCGCCCAGGTGACCGGGCGCTCGCCGGCACCAATGGTCATCAGTACACCGGCAATGTTACGCACCATGTGGTGCAGGAAGGCCGTGGCGCGCACGTCCAGCACGATCATCTGGCCATGGCGGGTGACGCGCAGGTGATAGATGTGCTTGATCGGCGATTTGGCCTGGCACTGGCTGGCGCGGAAGGCACTGAAGTCATGGGTACCGAGCAGAAACTGCGCGGCTTCGGCCATGCGCTCGACATCCAGCGGTCGGTGGTTCCAGGTGACTTCCTCGGCCAGGTGCGCCGGGCGGATCGGGTCGTTGTAGATGACGTAGCGGTAACGCCGGGCGCAGGCCTTGAAACGGGCATGGAAGTCGGCCGGCATCGGCCGCGACCAGACCACGCTGATGTCATGGGGCAGGTTGAAGTTGGTGCCCATGGTCCAGGCGCGTTCGTCGCGCACGGCGCGGGTGTCGAAGTGCACGATCTGCCCGCAGCCATGCACACCGGCGTCGGTGCGCCCGGCGCAGATGACCGAGATCGGCTCGTTGGCCACCTTGGACAGCGCCTGTTCCAGGGCCTGCTGGACACTGGGCACGCCACTGGCCTGGCGCTGCCAGCCGCGGTAGCGCGCGCCTTTGTATTCCACGCCCAGGGCGATGCGGGAGTAGCCTTCGGCCGCGGACTCGGCGGCGGTGTCGATGATGTCCAAGAGCATGAAACCTGTGGGGGTGTACGGAATGGCGGGGATTATAACGACAACGGCAGCCGTGTAGGGCTGTGGGAGCGGCCTTGTGTCGCGATAGGGCCGCAAAGCGGCCCCGGCGATATCGGCGGTATGACTGAAATCCTGGGGCCGCTTTGCGGCCCTTTCGCGACACAAGGCCGCTCCCACAATGACCGCGCTGGAGCCAATATTGGCTCCAACTTTCAGACCAACCGGGAGAGCATGTCCTCGGCTTCCTGGCGCTGGCTGTCGTCGCCATCCTTGACCACTTCATCGAGGATGTCGCGCGCACCCTGGTTGTCGCCCATGTCGATATAGGCACGAGCCAGGTCAAGCTTGGTGGCCACTTCGTCGCTGCCGGAGAAGAAGTCGAAGTCCAGGTCGTCCAGTGGCTCAGGCTCGGGCTGGGCAGCCGCGTCTTCGCTGGTGAAGTGTGGCTCCAGCGACGGCGACTCGAGGCTCTGCGACAGCTTGTCCAGTTCGGCGTTGACGTCGTCCAGTTCCGAGGCAAAGCTCTTGGCCGCCGGCGAATCGTCTTCCAGCGACAACGACAGGTCGAAGTCGGATGGCAGGTCGAACTCGGAAAGCGGATCGAACGCTGGTTCGCTGTCGAAGGCAGCCAGCTCGGCAGCGACATCCACCGGGGTTTCGTTGACCGCAGTCGGGGCGGCCGGGGCAACCGGTTCGCTGATATCGAGGTCGAAATCGGACAGATCCACAGCAGGCTGTGGCTCGGCCTGGGCCAGCATGGCCTCGAAATCGGCGTCGGCATCGGCCTGTAGCTCGGCATCCACGGCAAACGGCTCTTCTTCCGGCTGAGCCGCCTCCAGCATGGGCTCATCCAGTACCGGCTCGTCGAGTACAGGTTGCTGCGTCACCGGTTCGTCCAGCAGCGGCGCTGCCAGCGGGTCTTCGTCAGGCAGGTCTTCACCCAGGCTCAGGTCGAAGGCACTGTCCAGGCCCTGCTCGTCCAGGCCTGGCGCATCGAGGGTCGGCGCTTCGTCGAAGGCATCCAGCTCAGCATCCAATTCAAACTCAGGCTCGAGCACGGCCTCAGGTTCGGCCTGCGCGACGGCCTCTGGCTCGAACGCCGGCAGTTCCTCGGGCGCCGCCTCGGCAACCACGGGCGTTTCAGGCTGATCCAGCAGCAGTTCCTGCACGTACTGCTCATCCATCTCGGCAGCCAGGGCCGCCGCACCCAAGCCGGCTGCGGCCAGGCCAAGCATGGCCGGGTAGCGCTCTTTCAGCCCGGCAACCGCTGCGCTGTTCTGCTCGCTGGCAGGCAGCTTGCGCTCCTGCTCGACGAACGCGCTCTGGTCACCCTGGCGGGCGTACACGTCCATCAGTTTCAGGCGCAGATCGTCACGCTGTGGCGCGGCGGCAACGGCAGGCTCCAGCAGGTCGGTAGCGCGGTTCAGGCGGCCTTCGGCCACGCATTGCTCGACCTCCGCCAACAGCGCGGCGTGGGGGTCGGCTTGCGCTTCAGGCTGCGCTTCGACGGCGGGTGCCGCCGGTTTTTCCGCGGCGGCTGCAGCGGCAACCGAAGCAGCGACCACGGCCGGCGACAGGGTCACACTCGGGGCCGAGACCTCGACCCCATCGAGGCTTGCGCTATCGCTGTCGAAGCCTGCGCCTTGCTCTTCTTCGAGCGCCCGCGCCATGCGCAGGTGCTTTTCAGCCTCCTGCTGAGCCTTGCGCTTGCGCGCCAGCAACAACAGCAGAAGCAGCAGCACGAGGAAGGCACTACCGGCGATCAGCCCAAGCAACAGCGGGTTGCCCATGATTTCGTCGACCACGCTGCCGGCAGGTGCAACCTCGGCGGCTGGCACCGGCTTGGGTGCGCTATCGACGGCAGCGGGCGCAGGCTTGACCACCGGCTGGACCGGGGCAGCCGCACCCTGGGCTTCAAGGCGGGCCAGCTGGTTGTTCTTCAGCTCGATCAGACGCTGCAGCTTGTCCAGCTGGCTCTGCAGATCGGCCATGCGGCTCTTGAGTTCTTCGTTGTCGCGACGGCTGGTGTCCAGGCTTTCCTGGGCCACCGCCAGTTTGTCGCTGAGGGCCTTGGCCTGGTCGGCACCGGCCTGGTTGCCCGGGCTGACCAGGCGCAGGTTGTCGCCCTGGGCGATACGCGCAGGCGCTGCCTCGGCCGCCCCGCGACGGGTGGCGTCCAACTGGCGGGCCCGCGGCCCCAGGCGGCGGCCTTCACGCCAGGCGGCATACTGCTCGGCCACCTCAGCGGTCGCCTCGCCCTGCGGGATATTCTGGATCTGCTGCTGGTCGGGCAGGCGCAGCACCTGGCCAACCTTCAGCTGGTTGATGTTGTTGCCGATGAAGGCGTCCGGGTTCAGCGCCTGGATCGCGATCATGGTCTGCTGGATCGAGCCACCCTGGGTGTTGCGCGCGGCAATCTGCCACAAGGTGTCACGGCGCTGGGTGGTATAGCTGCCGGCACCGGTCACCGCCGGCGCGACGTTGCCAGCCGCCGGCTTGTCGCCCTGGGCCTTGGCCTGGTCGAGCAGCACACTGTAGTCACGCAGCAGGCGCCCCTGCGGCCACATCACCTGGACCAGGAACTTTACCACCGGCCCCGGCAGCGGCTGGCTGGAGGTAACCCGCAGCACGCTCTTGCCGTTGGGGTTGATCACCGGTGTGAAGGTGAGGTCTTCGAGGTAAGTCGGCAGCGCCACCCCGGCCTTGCTGAACTCTTCCGGCGGCGCCAGGCTCGGCGCCACTTCGGCGGCGGTGAGGTCGCGCACGTCGAGCAGCTCGATCTCGGCGTCCAGCGGCTGATTCTGTGCCGACTTGAGAGTCAGCTCCCCCAGGCCCAGGGCATTCGCCATGCCCGACGACAGCGCCGATGCTGCAGCCATGGCCAGAACCAGTTTGCGAATTCGAAGCATGACCTCTTCCCTTGTATGAAGCGTCCTGAAACCTGCATGCGGAGCAGGACAAAAGTGCTCGCCAGTATCTTTTACGGCATGTGTTTAATCAACAATTGCGCCACTTGCACGGCATTGAGCGCGGCGCCTTTTCGTACGTTGTCGGTGGTCAGCCAGAGGTTGAGCTGCTGGTCTTCATCAACACCGTGCCGTACACGACCAACATAGACCACGTCTTGGCCCACTGCGTCGCCAACCGGGGTCGGATAATCATCGCGCGCCACCAGCTCGACGCTGTCGGCCGCCTCGAGGGCCTGGTTGACCGCATCCAGGTCTACCGGGCGACGGCTCTGCACCGCCACACTGAAGCTATCGCCAAAAAACACCGGGACTTGAACGCAGCTCACGGAAATCTTCAGCTCAGGCAGGCCCAGCAGCACACGCAGTTCGCTGACCAGGCGGTGCTCCAGCGCCGTGTGGCCGTGCTCATCGGCGGTGCCGACCTGGGCCAACAGGTTGAACGCCACCTGGCGGTCGAAGAAGCGCGGCTCCAGCGGTCGGGCATTGAGCAGCTCGGCGGTTTGCCGGGCCAGTTCGTTGACCGCATCACGGCCTTGCGCGGACACCGCCAGCGCGGCCATTACCTGCACCCGTTCGATATCCAGCAGCCCCTTGAGCGGTGCCAGCGCCACGGCCAGGGCAACCGCAGCCGAGCACGGGCTGACGATGCGGGCGGGCAATGCCAGGCCAGCCAGGCGTTCGGCGTTGGCTTCAGGCACCAGGGCCAGGGCGTCGTCCAGGCCAGCGGACAGGTCGATGACCGTGCAGCCCGCCTGCAGCGCCTTGCTGGCAAAGCTGCGGCTGACGGCGGCGCCTGCGGCGAAGAAGGCCAGCTTGACCTGGGCGAAGTCGAAGCTGTCCACTTCGCGCACCTTCAGCTTCTTGCCGGCGAACATCACGCTGCTGCCCGCCGATTCCATGCTGGCCAGCAGGTGCAGGGTGGCGACCGGGAAATCCAGCTCTTCGAGGATCTGCACCAGGGCTTCACCGACGCTGCCGGTGGCGCCGACGACGGCGATGTCCAAAGGGTGTGTCATGGAAGGGATCCTTTTGCTGAAAACGGCGGGGGCGGCACTTTACTTGGATTGTAGGCGTTTGTCTTTGTTGACCCTATGGCGGGTATGACAGGCCCCGCATTTGAATGGGTGATGGCCGCTGGGGGGCGTGAGATATTTGGCGCCTGTTAGATCGAGCGCCGCCCGCGCGGCGCATCGCGAGCGAAGCTCGCTCCTACATTTGTTTCGGGCCAATTTATCCTGTGGGATTTGCGCGCGAATGCTTTGGGCATGACGCGAAATTGTGTCGTACAAACAAGGCGGTCGCGCGCACCTGCCACAGGCTTGACTGGCCCGAAACAAATGTAGGAGCGAGCTTCGCTCGCGATGCGCCGCGCGGGCGGCGCTCGATCTAACAGGCGCTGAAAATGCCGTGGCGAGCACCTTGCAGCCAAAACACTTCCCCAGACCAAAAAAAAACCGCGCTGTAACCAGCGCGGGTTTTCGGTCAGACCGGAACGATCAACGCTCCAGCAGAATCCGCAGCATGCGGCGCAGCGGTTCGGCCGCGCCCCACAGCAGCTGGTCACCGACGGTGAACGCGCCCAGATACTGCGAACCCATGTTCAGCTTGCGCAGGCGGCCAACCGGAATGTTCAGGGTACCGGTAACCTTGGTCGGGCTCAGCTCCTGCATGCTGATTTCACGCTGGTTCGGCACCAGCTTCACCCAAGGGTTGTGCTGGCTGATCATGCCTTCGATGTCGGCCAGTGGCACGTCCTTGTTCAGCTTGATGGTCAGCGCCTGGCTGTGGCAACGCATGGCGCCGATGCGCACGCAGATACCGTCGACCGGGATCGGGCTCTTGAAGCGGCCGAGGATCTTGTTGGTCTCGGCCTGGGCCTTCCACTCTTCACGGCTCTGGCCGTTCGGCAGTTCCTTGTCGATCCACGGGATCAGGCTGCCAGCCAGCGGTACGCCGAAGTTCTCGGTCGGGAACGCTTCGCTGCGCATGGCCTCGGCAACCTTGCGGTCGATGTCGAGGATGGCGCTGGCCGGGTTGGCCAGGTCATCGGCAACGGCAGCATGGGTAGCCCCCATCTGCTTGATCAGCTCGCGCATGTTCTGTGCGCCGGCACCCGAGGCCGCCTGGTAGGTCATGGCGCTCATCCACTCGACCAGGCCGGCTTCGAACAGGCCGCCCAGGCCCATCAGCATCAGGCTGACGGTGCAGTTGCCGCCGATGTAGTTCTTGGTACCGGCGTCCAGCTGCTGGTCGATGACCTTGCGGTTGACCGGGTCGAGGATGATCACCGCGTCATCCTGCATGCGCAGGGACGAAGCGGCGTCGATCCAGTAGCCCTGCCAGCCGGCTTCACGCAGCTTGGGGAAGACCTCGTTGGTGTAGTCGCCGCCCTGGCAGGTCAGGATCACGTCGAGGGTCTTGAGTTCTTCAATCGAATAAGCGTCCTTGAGCGGAGCTGTATCCTTGCCCACGTTCGGGCCCTGGCCGCCAACATTGGAGGTGGTGAAGAACACCGGCTCGATAAGGTCGAAATCCTGCTCCTCCAGCATCCGCTGCATGAGCACGGAACCGACCATACCGCGCCAACCGATCAGACCTACACGTTTCATCGCAACTACACCTTTGCTAAAAGTGGGCCGCCACCGGGAATTTTGGGTGGCGGGCCAGAGAGATTACAGATTCCGCAGCGCTGCGACTACTGCGTCGCCCATTTCCTGCGTACCAACTTTGCGACAGCCTTCGGAGAAGATGTCGCCGGTGCGCAAGCCCTGGTCCAGGACCAGGCTCACGGCCTTCTCGATTGCCTCGGCGGCAGCCGACTGATTGAAGCTGTAACGCAGCATCATCGACACCGACAGGATGGTCGCCAGCGGGTTGGCAATGCCAAGGCCGGCGATGTCCGGCGCCGAGCCGTGGCACGGCTCGTACATGCCCTTGTTGTCGGCATCCAGCGACGCCGAAGGCAGCATGCCGATGGAACCGGTCAGCATGGAAGCCTCATCCGACAGAATGTCACCGAACATGTTGTCGGTCACCATCACATCGAACTGCTTGGGCGCACGCACCAGCTGCATGGCAGCGTTGTCGACGTACATGTGGCTCAGTTCCACATCCGGGTAGTCCTTGGCCACGTCCTCGACCACTTCACGCCACAGCTGGCTGGAAGCCAGGACGTTGGCCTTGTCCACCGAGCACAGCTTCTTGCCACGCACGCGGGCCATGTCGAAGCCGACACGGGCAATGCGGCGCACTTCGCTTTCGCTGTACGGCAGGGTGTCGTAGGCCTGGCGCTCGCCGCCTTCCAGCTCGCGCTGGCCACGCGGGGCACCGAAGTAGATACCGCCGGTCAGCTCACGGACGATGAGGATGTCCAGGCCCGAAACGATCTCTGGCTTGAGCGACGAGGCATCGGCCAGTTGCGGATAGAGGATGGCCGGGCGCAGGTTGGCGAACAGGCCCAGTTGCGAACGGATTTTCAGCAGGCCGCGCTCCGGGCGGATGTCACGCTCGATCTTGTCCCACTTCGGCCCGCCCACGGCGCCCAGCAGCACGGCATCGGCCTTGCGCGCACGCTCCAGGGTCTCGTCGGCCAGCGGCACGCCGTGCTTGTCGATGGCGGCGCCACCGATCACGTCGTGCTCCAGGTTGAAGCCGAGCTGGAACTTGTCGTTGGCCAGCTCCAGCACCTTGACCGCCTCGGCCATGATTTCCGGACCGATACCGTCACCTGGGAGAATCAGAATCTGCTTGCTCATGCTTTCCTCTATCCATTCACGCGGTGCAGCCAAACGGGCCCCACCGAAAAGTTCTTAACGCTCGGCCCACAACACCAGCACATCGGTGCTGAACGAGCCATCGGCCTCGATCTGGTAATACTGCCGTACTTCTTCGCCCATGGCTTGCTGCAATTGGCGGATGGCCACGCGCATAGGCTCGGGGGTACGCATGCGCTCGACCCAGCTGCCGAACTCCAGGCGCAGCGGCTGGCGGGTGTGGCTGCGTACGTGCAGGCCGGCCTCGCTGACCTGGCGCTGCCATTCGGCGGCGGAGTAGTCGCGCACGTGGCTGGTGTCGCGCAGCACTTCGACCGTTTGCAGGTAGGTGTCGAGCAGCGGGCTGCCCGGCGACATGACGTCGATGAACGCTGCCACGCCACCCGGCTTGAGCACCCGACGCACCTCGCGCAGGGCCAGGCCCAGGTCGCTCCAGTGGTGGGCCGAGTAGCGGCTGAAGACGAAATCGAACGAAGCGTCGGCGAACGGCAGGCGTTCGGCGGCACCGCGTTCGGTGCCGATATTGGCCAGGCCGCGCTCGGCGGCGGCACTGGCGACCACGTCGAGCATGGCTTGCGAGAGGTCGTAGGCGACCACTTCGGCGACCAGCGGGGCGACGTGGAAGCTGACATGACCGGCACCGCAGCCCAGGTCCAGCACGCGGGCATCGCCCTGCCCTGCCAACGCAGCCTGCAGCAGGGCGAATTCACTGCCCTGGGCGTGCACGGCGCTGCTGAGGTAGGCGCTGGCCTGTTCGCCGAACTGGCGTTGGACCACATCGGTGTGCTGGGTGCTGGTCATGTCTCGATCCTTTTGGTCTTTCTGCTGCCTGTACCGGCCCTTTCGCGGGTAAACCCGCTCCCACAGGACCTCTACAGGTTTCGAATCCTGCGCTGTACCTGTGGGAGCGGGCGTGCCCGCGAAGAGGCCGGTACTGTTACCTGCACACTTCAGGCATCACGGAACAGCCAAGGCTGCCCGGCGCGGTGCTTGCCTTCGAAGGCCTTGATCGCATCGCTGTCCTGCAGAGTCAGACCGATGTCGTCCAGACCGTTGAGCAGGCAGTGCTTGCGGAACGCATCGATCTCGAAGTGCAGTACCTTGCCATCCGGGCGGGTCACCGCCTGCGCCTGCAGGTCGATGGTCAGCTGGTAGCCCGGGTTGGCTTCGACCTGCTTGAACAGCTCGTCGACTTCCTCGTCACTGAGGATGATCGGCAGCAAGCCGTTCTTGAAGCTGTTGTTGAAGAAGATGTCGGCAAAGCTTGGCGCGATGACGCTGCGGAAGCCGTACTCGTCCAGCGCCCATGGGGCGTGCTCACGGCTGGAGCCGCAACCGAAGTTCTCCCGTGCCAGCAACACGCTGGCACCCTGGTAGCGTTCGTGGTTGAGCACGAACTCCTTGTTCAGCGGGCGCTTGCTGTTGTCCTGGTAAGGCTGGCCCACGTCCAGGTAACGCCACTCGTCGAACAGATTGGGGCCGAAGCCGGTGCGCTTGATCGACTTGAGAAACTGCTTGGGGATGATCTGGTCGGTGTCGACGTTGGCACGGTCCAACGGCGCGACAAGGCCAGTGTGCTGGGTAAAGGCTTTCATGCTGCGCTCCCTTGGATCAACTCGCGGACATCGATGAAGTGGCCGGTCACCGCGGCGGCGGCGGCCATGGCCGGGCTGACCAGGTGGGTACGGCCACCGGCGCCCTGACGGCCTTCGAAGTTGCGGTTGGAGGTGGACGCGCAGTGCTCGCCGCTCTCCAGGCGGTCCGGGTTCATCGCCAGGCACATCGAGCAGCCTGGTTCACGCCATTCGAAACCGGCTTCGAGGAAGATCTTGTCCAGGCCTTCACGCTCGGCCTGGGCCTTGACCAGGCCCGAGCCCGGTACCACCAGCGCCTGCTTGACGTTGGCAGCAACCTTGCGGCCCTTGGCGATTTCGGCGGCAGCGCGCAGGTCTTCGATGCGCGAGTTGGTGCACGAGCCGATGAATACGCGGTCGAGCTTGATATCGGTGATCGCCTGGTTGGCGGCCAGCCCCATGTACTTGAGGGCACGCTCGATCGAACCACGCTTGATCAGGTCAGGCTCGGCAGCCGGGTCCGGCACGCGCTGGTCGACGGCGAGGACCATCTCCGGCGAGGTGCCCCAGCTGACCTGCGGCTTGATTTGCGCAGCGTCGAGCTCGACCACGGTGTCGAACACCGCGTCAGCGTCGGAAACCAGGCCTTTCCAGGCTTCGACCGCCTGCTTCCACTGCTCGCCCTTCGGCGCGTACGGGCGGCCTTCGACGTAGGCAACGGTGGTGTCGTCCACCGCCACCAGGCCAACGCGGGCGCCAGCCTCGATGGACATGTTGCAGATGGTCATGCGGCCTTCCATCGACAATTCGCGGATGGCGCTGCCAGCAAATTCCATGGCGTGGCCGTTACCACCGGCGGTACCGATCTTGCCGATCACGGCCAGTACGATGTCCTTGGCGGTAACGCCGGCAGGCAACTGGCCTTCCACGCGTACCAGCATGTTCTTCATCTTCTTGGCGACCAGGCACTGGGTAGCGAGCACATGCTCGACCTCGGAGGTGCCGATGCCATGGGCCAAGGCACCGAAGGCGCCGTGGGTGGAGGTGTGCGAGTCACCGCAGACCACGGTCATGCCAGGCAAGGTGGCACCCTGCTCCGGGCTGATGACGTGGACGATACCCTGACGCTCGTCGTTCATCTTGAATTCGACGATGCCATATTCGTCACAGTTCTCGTCGAGGGTCTGCACCTGCAGGCGCGACACCTGGTCGACGATGGCTTCGATACCACCCTTGCGCTCTGGCGTGGTCGGTACGTTGTGGTCTGGCGTGGCGATGTTGGCGTCGATGCGCCAGGGTTTGCGGTTGGCCAGGCGCAGGCCTTCGAAGGCCTGGGGCGACGTCACTTCGTGGATGATGTGGCGGTCGATGTAGATCAAGGACGAGCCGTCATCACGGCGCTTGACCTCATGGGCTTCCCAGAGTTTGTCGTAGAGCGTTTTGCCAGCCATCAGACTGTTCCTCATCAGCGTCTTTCTATGCCAAAGACCCCTTGGCTTGTACGGACGATGCTATGGCGATAGATTGAATAACTCAAATTCATAATTTTCATGCTTTGCATAACCATCAGGAATTCAAGCAATGGACCTGGCCAACCTCAGCGCTTTCATCGCCATCGCCGAAACCGGCAGCTTCTCTGGCGCCGGCGAGCGGCTGCACCTGACCCAGCCGGCCATCAGCAAACGCATCGCCGGCCTGGAGCAGCAGCTGGATGTGCGCCTGTTCGACCGCCTGGGCCGTGAGGTAACCCTGACTGAAGCCGGGCGCGCCTTGTTGCCACGGGCCTACCAGATTCTCAATGTGCTCGATGATACCCGCCGGGCGCTGACCAACCTGACCGGGGAAGTGAGCGGTCGCCTGACCCTGGCCACCAGCCACCACATCGGCCTGCACCGCCTGCCGCCGCTGCTGCGAACCTTCACCCGTCAGTACCCGGCCGTGGCACTGGATATCCAGTTCATGGATTCGGAACAGGCCTACGACGAGATTCTGCATGGCCGCGCCGAGATTGCCGTGATCACCCTGGCGCCCGAGCCGCACCACCTGGTCAAGGCCGTGCCAGTATGGGACGACGCGCTGGACTTCGTCGCCGCCCCCGAGCACCCGCTGGCCAACAACCATGCGGTCAGCCTGGCCGATGTCGCCCGTCACCCGGCCGTGTTCCCCGGCGGCAACACCTTTACCCACCATATTGTCCAGCGCCTGTTCGAAAGCCAGGGCCTGACGCCGAACATCGCCATGAGTACCAATTATCTGGAAACCATCAAGATGATGGTGTCGATCGGCCTGGCCTGGAGCGTGCTGCCGCGCACCATGCTCGACGAACAGGTTGCACCCATCGCCTTGCCGGGCATACAGCTGTCGCGCCAGCTAGGCTACATTTTGCACACGGAGCGTACGCTATCGAACGCAGCCAGGGCATTCATGGCCCTGCTCGACAGCCACGCGGGGCCCGCCTGACCGGTCGTCAGCCCGGTATTGCCACCTCCAAGGACGCGTCATACGCCAAAGGTCTGGTACCGATGCCCAAATCAGTTAACCGCTTTTTGCGCCTGCCGCGTATACCAGCGGCCGACCCCCAGGAGTCGGAACAGGCCTGGCAGAACGCCCCGCAACTGCTGGCCGCGCTCAACGGCGCGCGGCTGGGTGCCTGGCTATGGGATATCGACAGCGGCCGGGTCAGCTGGTCGCGAGGCACCCAGGCCCTGTTCGGCTTCGACCCGCAGCGCCCGCTACCCGCCGATGTCGACTACCTCGACCTGTTGCCCGAGGAAGACCGCGCGCGCACACGCCAGGTGTTCCAGGCGGTGTTCAACGGCGAACCCGTGGAACAGGCCATGCGCCATCGCATCCGCTGGCCGGACGGTAGCCTGCACTGGCTGGAAATCAATGGCAGCCTGACCCACGACCCAAATGGTCGGCCCCAGATGATCGGGGTGATCCGCGAAATCACCCGTCAGCGCGAACGGGAAACGGCGCTGATCAATTCGGAAAAACGCTTTGCCACCCTGTTCCACCTCAGCCCTAATGCCATTTTGCTCACCCGCCGCCACGACGGCATGATCTTCGAGGTCAACCAGCACTTCGAAGACATGTTCGGCTGGCCCGGCAGCCAGGTGATCGGCAAGACCAGCCTGGAGCTGGGCCTGTGGGTCAACCCCGAACAGCGCCACCAGTTGCTGGAGTCGACCCGGGCCAATAGTGGCCCGCTGATCCTGGAAGTACAGTTCCGCGCCGTCAGCGGCAAGGTGCACGACGGCATTCTCTGCACCCAGGGCATCGAGCTGGAGGGTGTGACCTTCCTCCTCAGCACTTTTATCGACACCACCGATCGCAAACGCGCCGAGCAGGCCCTGAAGGACAGCCAGGAGCGCCTGGACCTGGCCCTGGACTCGGCACAGCTGGGGACCTGGGACTGGCATATCCCCAGCGGCATGCTCTACGGCTCGGCCCGCGCCGCGCAGTTGCACGGCCTGCCGCCCATCCCCTTTCACGAATCGTTCGACGCATTTTTCGAAGGGGTACCGGAGCAAGAACGCAACTCGATGCGCCAGGCCTACCGCAGCCTGCGCGAAGGGCCTGCCGGCAACTACCAGATCACCTACCGGGTGCAACTGGAAAACGGCATCTCGCGCTACATCGAAAGCCGCGCCCGACTGTACCGCGACGAGCAGGGCAACCCGCTGCGCATGGCCGGCACCTTGCTCGACATCACTGACCAGGTTGAGCGAGAACAGCGCCTGAGCGCCTCGGAAGAGAAGTTCGCCAGCCTGTTCCAGGTCAGCCCCGACCCGATCTGCGTCACCCGCCAGGACACCGGCCAGTTCATCGAGATCAACCCGGCGTTCACCCAGACCTTCGGCTGGAGCACCGACCAGGTGATCGGCCGCACCGCCGAGGAAATCGGCCTGTGGGCGGAGTCCATCGAGCGCGCACAACGCATCGAGCGGGTAATCCGCGAGCAGGCCCTGAGCAACGTCGCCGTGGTGGTCAACCACCGCAATGGCGCACCGCTGACCTGCGTGATTTCCAGCCGCCTCATCACCGTCGACGACCAGCCCTGCAGCGTCACCACCCTGCGCGACATCACCCAGCAGCAGCGCGCCGAGGCGGCGCTCAAGTCCAGCGAGGAGAAGTTTGCCAAGGCCTTCCACTCCAGCCCCGACGCCATCACCATCACCGAACGCCACAGCGGTCGTTACCTGGAAATCAACGACGGCTTCTGCCGCCTGACCGGCTACGACGCCACCGAAGTGGTCGGCCACACGGTGTACGAGATCGGCATCTGGGCCGACGACAAGCAGCGCGCCGCCCTGCTGGCCGAATTGCGCGAGCGTGGCCGGGTGCACCACCGCGAGATGCTCGGGCGCAACAAGCGTGGCGATATCCTCACCGTAGAGGTCTCGGTGGAGCCGATCACCCTCAACGAGGTGGACTGCCTGCTGCTGACCGCCCGCGATGTCAGCCAGCTGAAAAATGCCCAGGCGCAGATTCGCCACCTGGCCTACCACGACCCGCTGACCAACCTGCCCAACCGTGCCCTGCTGATGGACCGCCTGAGCCAGCAGATCGCCCTGCTCAAGCGCCACAACCTGCGCGGCGCCCTGCTGTTCCTCGACCTCGACCATTTCAAGCACATCAACGACTCGCTGGGCCACCCGGTGGGCGACACGGTGCTGAAGATCATCACTGCGCGCCTGGAAGCCAGCGTGCGCCTGGAAGACACCGTGGCGCGCCTGGGTGGCGACGAGTTCGTGGTATTGCTCAGCGGCCTGGAAGGCAGCCGCGAGCTGGTCGAAGAAAAAGTCCGCGGGCTGGCCGACACCCTGCGCGAACTGCTGGCCGAACCGATGTCGCTGGACGGCCAGCGCCTGCAGGTAACCCCCAGCATTGGCGTCGCGCTGATCCCTGACCACGGCGCCACCCCGGCCGACCTGCTCAAGCGTGCCGATATCGCCCTGTACCGGGCCAAGGATTCCGGGCGCAATACCACTCAGTTGTTCCACACCACCATGCAGAAGGCCGCCAGCGAGCGCCTGCGCATGGAAAACGACCTGCGCCTGGCCCTGGCCCGTGGCGAACTGGCGCTGCACTTCCAGCCACAGGTGGATGCCCGCGACAACCGCATCGTCGGCGCCGAGGTGCTGCTGCGCTGGCATCACCCGCAACTGGGTCAGCAGCCGCCTGCGCAATTCATTCAGGTACTGGAAGAAAGCGGCCTGATCCTTGAAGTTGGCAGCTGGATCCTCGACGAAGCTTGCGATGCCTGCGCGCGCATGCTCGGCGACGGGCTGATCGACGCCGACGATTTCAGCCTGTGCGTGAACATCAGTCCACGGCAGTTCCGCCAGAACGACTTTGTCGGGCGGGTGCTGCGCAGCCTGGACGATTACCGCCTGCCACGGCAGATGCTGAAGCTGGAAATTACCGAAGGGATCGTCATCCAGAACCTGGAAGACACCATCAGCAAGATGCGCGAGCTGAAGCGCTACGGGGTGAGCTTTGCCATGGATGACTTCGGCACCG
Source organism: Pseudomonas sp. LS.1a (assembly GCF_022533585.1). NCBI lineage: Bacteria > Pseudomonadati > Pseudomonadota > Gammaproteobacteria > Pseudomonadales > Pseudomonadaceae > Pseudomonas > Pseudomonas sp. LS.1a. The sequence goes on along the minus strand of NZ_CP092827.1, from coordinate 1,607,885 downwards.
GCTACTCCTCGCTTACCTACCTCAAGCGCCTGCCGGTGGATACGCTGAAGATCGACCAGACCTTCGTGCGCGATGCGCCGGTGGACCCCAACGACGCCGAAATCGTCCGCGCCATCGTCGCCATGGCCCGCAGCCTGGACCTGACGGTGATTGCCGAAGGGGTGGAGCTGACCGAACAACTGGAGTTCCTGGAGCGGCTGGGGTGCCACCTTTACCAGGGGTACTTGCACAGCCGGCCGCTGCCGCTGACGGAGTTTCGGCAGATGTTGCTGGAGGCGCCGGCGGATTACTGAAACCGATGCGGATGCGCTCCCACAAGGGAGGGGCAGCCTCAGGCGATGAGCACAAAAAAGGGCACCCCGAAGGGTGCCCTTTTTCACATCTGCACGATCAGTTCAGCGCTGGCTTGTCGCCGTTGATCGGAATGCGCTTGGCCTTGGCTTCTTCAGGCACGATGCGCAGCAGGTCGATGCTGAGCAGGCCATTGGCCAGGCCGGCGGCCTTGACCTCGATATGGTCGGCCAGGCGGAACGACAGTTTGAAGGCGCGTTGCGCGATCCCCTGATGCAGGTAGGTCACTTCAGCAGCGCTATTGTCGCGCTTGCCACCCGTCACGGTCAGGACGCCTTTTTCAACCTGCAGGTCGAGGTCGTCTTCCTGGAAACCGGCTGCGGCAACCACGATGCGGTAGTGGTCATCGCCATGCTTTTCAACGTTGTAGGGCGGGTAGCTGCTACCGGCCTCGTTACGTGCCGCGGACTCGAACAGGTCGTTGAAACGGTCGAAACCAACGGAATGGCGGAACAGTGGAGCGAGAGAGAAAGCGGTAGTCATGGTCATGAACTCCTGAGATTCAGCAAGTAAGTCATTACGCGACCCGACTTCGGCATCGCGTACTCAAGAGATATGGCCGAGGGAAATGCTTTCAAGGGGCGAGCAGAAAAAATCTGGATTCCTGCATTGGGCTTGTTGGCCTCTTCGCGGGCAAACTGTTCTGGTCAAGTATTTCCGGACACCGGTTACGGTGATCAAGCCGCCTGCTGCTCCATAGCTATTGGTGACAGGTAGTCGTTGTAGCTGTGGAGCCTGATTCGGTTGTATCGCATGAAGTAGCTGGTCATGTCCTGCTTGGCTTCTTCAATTTCCTTGTAGCCCTTGGGCGGCACCCATTCTGACTTGAGCGTCCCAAAGAAGCGCTCTGTTGGTGCGTTGTCCCAGCATTGTCCCCTGCGACTCATGCTTTGCGTTATCCCATGCTCAAGCAGCTCGGATTGGAAGCGCTGGCTGGTGTATTGGCAGCCTTGATCCGAGTGAAACATCAAGCCTGCATGCTTGCCCCTAACCCCTACTGCCATCCTAAGCGCCTTGCTAACCAAGTTGGCGTCGTTGATCAGGGAAAATGCCCACCCAACGATCCGACGCGCGAACAAGTCAATCACTACTGCCAGGTGATACCAGCGCTTCCCGACCATCAAACTGGTCACGTCACCGCACCAGACCTGGTTAATTGCGGTTGGCTCAAAGTTACGCTCGAGCAGGTTCTTGGCCACAAACGCTTCAACGCCTTTGGAGCGATTCCGATGCGGACGGCGTTGCTTGCTTTCCAGATTTGCCTCCTCCATGAGTTTTCCGGCCAGATACCGCCCCACCTTGAGCTGCTGGGCCTTCAGGTACTCAGAGATCATTCTCGCGCCCGCGCTTCCCCTGCTTTCGACGTGCAGCTGAACTACTTTCTCTCTGAGTTCGTCACGCTTGGTATTCGGCGCTGAACGACGGCGAAGCCAGTCATAAAACGCGCTACGGGATACGTTCAGCGCACTGCAAAGGAGGCTGGTCGGATACGAGCCTGACTCTCTCAGTTCCTCAATCAGGAAAAACGATCGGGATCCGACATCAAGAGAGCCGTAGCCTTTTTTAAGATTTCAGCCTCGGTCTCCAGGCGCTTGATCTTGGCTCGCAGCTGCTGGAGCTCTCGCTGTTCGTCGCTGATCGGTTTGGTACCGGCTACTGGCTGGCCCTTCTGTCGCTCTTTACGTACCTGATCAACCCAGCGGCGCAGGGCTGTAGGGCCGACGTCCATTGATGCGCAGACGTCGGGAATCGAGCAGTGGTCATCAAGAACCATGCTGGCAGCACGTTGCTTGAACTCGCGGGTGTAGGTCTTTCGTTCTTGCATGGAACCTCCTGATTGGGCGAATCATATCGCCCTTAAGAGGTGTCCGGGATCATTAGGCCAGTTCAAACCCGCTCCCACAGGGAGCTCACACATTCCAAAACCTGCACCGAACCTGTGGGAGCGGGTTCACCCGCGAAAGGGCCGGATCAGGCAACACAAGCTTCGAAGGAAGCCACCTCACCCCCCAGCAACCGGCTGATCCGCGCACAGTCATCCTCGCGCCGCAACTCGGCAAACAGCACCACCGCTTCGGGATAACTGCGGGTCAGCATCGCCAGCCACTGCTTCATCCGCCCCGGCGCATAGCGCGGCGACAACTTGGCCTGGGCCTGACGCCAGAACTCACGCAGCAACGGCAGCAGGTCGTCCCAGCTCATCGGCTGGTACTCCCGCCCATCACGCGCCGCGGCAATCTGCAGTCCCAGGTCGGGGCGCGAGACCAGCCCACGGCCCAGCATGATGTCTTCGGCGCCGCTGACCTCACGACAGCGCCGCCAGTCGTCCACGGTCCAGATCTCACCATTGGCGAACACCGGTACCTTGACCACATCCTGCACCCGCGCCACCCACTCCCAGTGGGCCGGCGGCTTGTAGCCCTCGACCTTGGTCCGGGCATGCACCACCAGGTGTGCCGAGCCGCCTTCGGCCAGCGCCGTGGCGCACTCCAGGGCGCCATCGGGGCTGTCGAAGCCCAGGCGCATCTTCGAGGTGACCGGGATATCCGCCGGTACGGCACGGCGCACCTCACGCACAATGGCATGCAGCAGCTCCGGCTCCTTGAGCAGCACCGCGCCACCACGGGACTTGTTCACGGTCTTGGCCGGGCAACCGAAATTCAGGTCGATCACCGGCGCCCCCAGCTCGCAGGCCAGCGCGGCGTTTTCCGCCAGGCACACGGGGTCCGAGCCCAACAGCTGCACACGCATGGGCACCCCAGCGGCGGTGCGTGCGCCATTGCGCAACTCGGGTGCCAGCTTGTCGAACGAGGAAGGCGGCAGCAGGCGGTCGCACACGCGAATGAACTCGGTGACGCACCAGTCGATACCGCCGACGCGGGTCAGCACGTCGCGCAGGATGTTGTCGACCAGCCCCTCCATGGGGGCCAGGGCAATTTGCATGTCGGGGTCTCGGCGGAAAAGCCGGCAGTCTAACAAAAATTGCCGGTGTTTCAGGCGCCGATCAGCGCCGGGCCATAACCATCGAGGAACTCCGCCGGCATGCGCCTGGGCTTGCCGCTGGACAGCTCGATACAGGCAAAGGTGGTCTGGGCGCGCAGCAAGGTCATGCCGTCGCGCGGGCGCTTGAGCTGGAAGCGCCGGGTCATGCGCAGGCGCTGGTCCCAGTCGATGATCCAGGTGGCCAGTTGCAGCTCATCATCCTCATAGGCAGCGGCCAGGTAGTCGATTTCGTGGCGCACCACGGCCATGGCCCGGTCCAACCGGCGATATTCGGCCAGGTCCAGGCCCAGGCGCTGGGAGTGGCGCCAGGCGCAGCGCTCCAGCCAGGTGACGTAGACCGCGTTGTTGGCGTGGCCAAGGCCGTCGATATCCTCGGTTCCGACGCGCAGGTCGATGACGAAGGGTGTTGCCAGGTCCCAACTCATGTTCGCTTCCTTGGAGCAAAAGTGGATTTAGCAGGGACCGCCGGGGGAAAGTCCAGCCCTTCTGCGTAAGTCAGGCACTTTGCCGGGCTGGTGCACCAGCCCGGGCCAGCAGCTCCAGCACCGCTTCACTCAGGCGTGGATCGGACAGCACCCGCTGGTGGCCACCCGCCTCCAGCAGCATCAGGCGGCTATCGAACCAGGCCTTGTGGATCACCTGGGCCTCATCGGCTGCCACCAAGGCATCATCGGCGGCATGCACTACCAGCCCTGGCAACTCCAGCTGGTAACCGGCTACATCCAGCCGCGCAATCGGCATGCCCACATCCCGCTCCACCTGACGAATGAACGCTGCCCGCGCCCGCGCTGGCAGCCCCAGGCGATGGGCAAAGCCCCGCAGTACGCCCAGCAGGCGCGCCGGGGCTGCAATGCTCACCGCCGCTTCCGTGCGCAAACCCATCTGCAGGGCCAGCAATACACTGGCACCGCCCATGGAATGGCCAATCACCGCACGCAGCGGCGGCAGCTCTGCGGCAGCCTCCAGCAGCGCCCGGGCAAACAGCACCACATTTGCCTGCTCGCCGGGCGAACGCCCATGCCCCGGCCCTTCCAGCGACACCACCGTGTGCCCGGCCTGGACCAAGGTTTCGATCAACGCGGCAAACTGGGTCGGGCGCCCTTCCCAGCCATGCATCAGCAGCACGGTCGGCCCCTTGCCCCAGCGCAGCGCCGACAAGCCGAAGCGCAGGGTAATGCGCTCGGCGCTGGCCAGCACGGGCAACTCCCAATCCCGCGGCGGCAGGTTGCGCGGGGTCATGAAGGCACGGCGCATCTTGCCCGCGACGTGCTCGGGGACCAGATGGCCCAGGGTGCCATTGACACCACGAATCCAGCTCAGGGTAGTCATCGCCATGCTCCAGGGTTAAAGCACCGCCGATTTGGCGGCGCGCAGAATACGATCAGACAGCTCGCTGCTGCCCAGGGCACGGGCCAGCGCCAGGCCGCCAACCATCAGCGCCAGGTCGGCCAAGGCCTTGTCGGCGTCCTCGGGGCGGTCGACCATGGCGGCAGCCATCAGCTCGATGTGCTCGGCCAGCACTTCGCGGAAGGCCTCCGGCAGGCGCTGCATCTCGCCCAGCGAGTTAGGCAGCGGGCAGGCGTGCACTTCGGCATCACGGTGCTTGCGCGACAGGTAGAAGGCACTGGCCAGCGCCCGCCGCCCTGCGCCATCGAGGCTCGGGTCGATCTGGGCGAGCAAGGCGCGGCGCTCGCTCAGCAACTGGCGGAATGCTTCGAGCATCAACTCGTCCTTGCTGTCGAAGTGGGCATAGAAACCGCCAACGGTCAGACCAGCCGCACCCATGACCTGACTGACGCTAGGCTCGGCCGGGCCGTGCTGGATCAGCGCACTTCGCGCCGCCTCGAGAATGCGTTCGCGGGTTCTGCTCTTCTTGTCGCTCATCAGGCCACTCGCCGATCAAAATATGATGATCGAAATATTATTCGCATAATATTTTTTGGCAAGCGGAATCTGCAGCCGCCTGTCGGTCGCTGAATTTTGCGGAGGGGAGAAAAACAAAAGGCCCATTCAATAATCGAATGAGCCTTCAAAGTCCCGCAAAACGCGGGGAAACGTGGCGTCCCCTAGGGGACTCGAACCCCTGTTACCGCCGTGAAAGGGCGGTGTCCTAGGCCACTAGACGAAGGGGACGTAACCTTCGTGCCGATCCGCTTACGCGAACCGCGGCAGAAATGGTGGAGCTAAGCGGGATCGAACCGCTGACCTCCTGCATGCCATGCAGGCGCTCTCCCAGCTGAGCTATAGCCCCGAAACAAAAGGCTCATCAGTAATCGACGAGCCTTTAAAGCCCTGCAAAACGCAGGAAAAGTGGCGTCCCCTAGGGGACTCGAACCCCTGTTACCGCCGTGAAAGGGCGGTGTCCTAGGCCACTAGACGAAGGGGACGTAACCTTCGTGCCGATCCGCTTACGCGAACCGCGGCAGAAATGGTGGAGCTAAGCGGGATCGAACCGCTGACCTCCTGCATGCCATGCAGGCGCTCTCCCAGCTGAGCTATAGCCCCGGATTTATAGCCTCTCGGCCCAGCGACATCCTGAAACATCGCTTGTGCAAAACTGGCGTCCCCTAGGGGACTCGAACCCCTGTTACCGCCGTGAAAGGGCGGTGTCCTAGGCCACTAGACGAAGGGGACGAACCTTCTTACCTTCAAGACCCGGTTGCTGGACCCGGTCTTGCCCGACAGCCTTGGCTGCCAAGCGGAATTTGGTGGAGCTAAGCGGGATCGAACCGCTGACCTCCTGCATGCCATGCAGGCGCTCTCCCAGCTGAGCTATAGCCCCACAATGTCGCTTTGAACCGAAGCGCTGGCTGGGTGCCTGGCGTTTCGTTTTCGTTCATCGCTGTGGACGGGGCGCATATTAAGATCGGATTGCAGGGCTGTCAAACGAATTTTTCAAAATATTCAAAAAAATTTTCACAGATAACAATCACTTACTGCCCTGCCCTTACCAAAACTGAACAGTGGGCCATGTGGGAGCGGGTTCACCCGCGAATGCGATGGTGAAGCCACCATCGTATTCGCGGGTGAACCCGCTCCCACAAGTTCGGCTTATAGCCCCAGGACCACTGTCAGGCGATCGAAGCCAGCAGCTTTTCCCACTCTTTGTTTTCTTTCTTCGACACACCACCCAGCAGGTCCAGGGCCTGGCGCAAGCGGTAGCGGGTCAGGTCCGGGCCAAGGATTTCCATCGCGTCCAGTACCGAAACCGAACTGGCCTGGCCGGTAATGGCGGCAAACATCAGCGGCATGGCGTCACGCAGCTTCAGTTCCAGCGCCTCGACTACCGCCTGGATGCAACCGGTGATGCGCTCCTTTTCCCACTGACGCAGGCTTTCGAGCTTCCAAAGGATCAACTGGATCACCTGGCGCACCTGGTCGGCCGACAGTTTCTTGCTTTCGAACAGCTTGGCATCCAGCTTCAGCGCGCCTTCGAAGAAGAACCCGCCCAGCGGAGCAACCTGGCTGAAGGTTTCCACCCGGCCCTGCACGTGTGGGGCAATCTTCATCATGTAGTCGCTGTTGAACGCCCACTTCTGCAGGCGCGCGGCGAACTCCTCGACCGGCAGTTCACGCAGCCACTGGCCGTTCAGCCAGGACAGCTTCTCGATGTCGAAGATCGGGCCGCCCAGCGAGATACGCGACAGGTCGAAGTGCTCGACCATCTCGGCCAGCGAGAACTTCTCGCGCTCGTCCGGCATCGACCAGCCCATGCGGCCCAGGTAGTTGAGCATCGCCTCGGGCATGAAGCCCATGCGCTCGTAGAACGTCACCGAGGTCGGGTTCTTGCGCTTGGACAGCTTGGACTTGTCCGGGTTACGCAGCAGCGGCATGTAGCACAGCTTGGGCTGCTCCCAGCCGAAGTATTCGTACAGCTTGATCAGCTTGGGTGCCGATGGCAGCCACTCTTCGCCGCGCAGCACGTGGGTGATGCCCATCAGATGGTCGTCGACCACGTTGGCCAGGAAGTACGTCGGCAGGCCGTCGTTCTTCATCAGCACCTGCATGTCCATGCGGTCCCACGGGATCTCGACATCACCACGCAGCATGTCCGGCACCACGCACACGCCTTCGCTCGGCACTTTCATGCGGATCACGTGCGGCTCGCCAGCGTCCAGACGGCGCTGCACTTCCTCGGCGCTCAGCAGCAGTGCGCGGCCGTCGTAGCGCGGGGTTTCACCACGGGCTTGCTGTTCGGCGCGCATCTGCTCCAGCTCTTCGGCGGTGCAGAAGCAGTAGAAGGCATGGCCGGCGTCAACCAGTTCCTTGGCGTACCTGGCGTAGATTTCGCCACGTTCGCTCTGCCGGTACGGGCCGTGCGGGCCGCCGACGTCCGGGCCTTCGTTCCATTCGATGCCGAGCCAACGCAGGGCATCGAAGATCTGCTGTTCCGACTCGCGCGTGGAGCGCAGCTGGTCGGTGTCTTCGATGCGCAGGATGAACTCACCGCCGTGCTGCTTGGCAAAGCAGTAGTTGAACAGGGCGATGTAGGCGGTGCCGACATGGGGGTCGCCGGTAGGCGATGGCGCGATACGCGTGCGTACGGTGGTCATGGAGGGTCTCGAACGAAAGATGAAACAAAGGCGGGATGTTAGCAGGAGGCAGGCACCGGGCTCCAGCGATGGCGCGAACGTCACCTGTATCCAGATCATCCGTGCCAGGTGCCGAGCAACTCGCAGGTGGCGGAGCGGCTGGGTAATGACAATGCGGCGCTGGGCAAGTTGAGCGAGATTACTCACCAGCAGGCGCTGAGCATGGTGGCGGTGTTATTGACGCGGAAGTTGCCAGAGGGACTGAAAGCGGAAGAAGCACATTGAGGCCATTTCAGATTTTATGCGGTCCCTGTGGGAGCGGGCGCGCCCGCGAACACCGGCGCAGCCGGTGCCAGCCACCGCGTTGATTTCTTCGCGGGCACGCCCGCTCCCACAGGGCCCGCGTCAGCCTTCAGCTGGAAATCAACCGCTCGCGCAGCTGGGCAATTTCGTCGCGCAATTGCGCCGCGGCCTCGAACTCCAGGTCGCGGGCAAACTGCATCATCTTCTCTTCCAACTGCTTGATGCGCTTGGTGATTTCACCCGGCGTGCGCAGCTCGGCCTCGTAGCGGGCGCTCTCCTCCGCCGCCTTGGCCATGCCCTTGCGCTTCTTGCTGCGTGCGCCAGGCACAGTGGCGCCTTCCATGATGTCGGTGATGTCCTTGACCACGCCCTTGGGCACGATGCCATTGGCCTGGTTGAAGGCGATCTGCTTCTCGCGACGGCGCTCGGTCTCGTCGATGGCGCGCTGCATGGAACCGGTGATGTTGTCGGCATACAGGATAGCCCGGCCATTGAGGTTACGCGCCGCCCGACCGATGGTCTGGATCAGCGAGCGCTCGGAGCGCAGGAAACCTTCCTTGTCGGCATCGAGGATCGCCACCAGCGACACCTCGGGCATGTCCAGGCCTTCACGTAGCAGGTTGATACCCACCAGCACGTCGAAAGTACCCAGGCGCAGGTCGCGGATGATCTCCACCCGCTCGACGGTGTCGATGTCCGAATGCAGGTAACGCACCCGCACGTCATGGTCGGCCAGGTAATCGGTCAGGTCCTCGGCCATGCGCTTGGTCAGCGTGGTCGCCAGCACCCGTTCGCCCTGCGCCACGCGCTTGCGGATTTCCGACAGCAGGTCATCCACCTGGGTAAGCGCCGGGCGCACTTCCACCTGTGGGTCGACCAGGCCGGTGGGGCGCACCACCTGCTCCACCACGCGCCCGGCGTGCTCAGCCTCATAGGGGCCCGGGGTGGCGGACACGAAGATGGTCTGCGGGCTGACATCTTCCCACTCGTCAAAACGCATCGGCCGGTTGTCCAGCGCCGAAGGCAGGCGGAAGCCGTATTCGACCAGGGTTTCCTTGCGCGAGCGGTCGCCCTTGTACATGGCGCCGACCTGCGGAACGCTGACGTGGGATTCATCGATCACCAGCAGCGCATCCGGCGGCAGGTAGTCGTACAGGGTGGGTGGCGGTGCCCCGGCCGGGCGCCCGGACAGGTAGCGCGAGTAGTTCTCGATGCCGTTGCAGTAACCCAGCTCCAGGATCATCTCCAGATCGAAGCGGGTGCGTTGCTCCAGGCGCTGGGCTTCGACCAGCTTGTTGGCCTTCTGCAGGTATTCCAGGCGGTCCTTGAGTTCCTCCTTGATGCCTTCCACCGCCTCCAGCAGGGTTTCCCGCGGGGTGACATAGTGGCTTTTGGGGTAGAAGGTGAAACGCGGCAGCTTGCGGAAGACCTCGCCGGTCAGCGGGTCGAAGGCAGCGATGTTCTCCACTTCGTCATCGAACAGTTCGATGCGGATGGCCTCAAGGTCCGATTCTGCCGGGAATATGTCGATCACATCGCCGCGCACGCGGAAGGTGGCGCGGGCGAAGTCCATCTCGTTGCGGGTGTATTGCAGGTCGGCCAGGCGGCGCAGTAGCGCACGCTGGTCGAGCTTGTCGCCGCGATCCACGTGCAGGACCATTTTCAGGTAGGTCTCCGGGCTACCCAGGCCGTAGATGCACGACACGGTGGTGACGATGATTGCGTCGCGCCGCTCCAGCAGCGCCTTGGTCGCCGACAGGCGCATCTGCTCGATGTGATCGTTGATCGACGCGTCCTTCTCGATGAAGGTGTCGGACGACGGTACGTAGGCTTCAGGCTGGTAGTAGTCGTAGTAGGAAACGAAGTACTCCACCGCATTGTTGGGGAAGAACGCCTTGAATTCGCCATACAGCTGCGCGGCCAGGGTCTTGTTCGGCGCCAGCACCAGGGTCGGGCGCTGCACCTGCTGGATGACGTTGGCGATGCTGAAGGTCTTGCCCGAGCCGGTCACCCCGAGCAGTGTCTGGTGCGACAGCCCCGCCTCGATGCCTTCGACCATCTGCCGGATGGCCTCGGGCTGGTCGCCGGCCGGCTGGAAACGGGTGACGAGCTGGAACTCGGACATGACGGACCTCGCGGTGCTGCAGTAACTGTAAATTTAGCCAGTAGTCTATACCCAAATGCGCCTGTCGGGGGGCGCTTTCAAGGCACAGTCGTGAGCGCTTGTTACGGTGGACCCGGCATTTAGACCAATGGTAGAAAAATATTTGCGCAAATGACCGGAAAAGGTGCGCCAGACTGTCGCGGTGACCGGTCGGTATCACTATACTGACTCCCCGTTTGTGCACCGCTTCAGTGCATTCGGGCTGGAGCGGGTACGTCCTATCACACTCCAATCAGAGCCAAAGTAACAATGAGCCTGTTTTCCGCTGTCGAGCTGGCACCCCGCGACCCTATCCTGGGCCTCAACGAAGCATTCAACGCCGACCCACGTACCGACAAGGTCAACCTGGGCGTGGGCGTGTACTGCAATGAGGAAGGCCGCATTCCGCTGCTGCGCGCCGTGATCGAAGCCGAGACCCAGCGTGCCGCCCAGCACGCCTCGCGCGGCTACTTGCCGATCGACGGCATCGCCACCTACGACCAGGCTGTGCAAAAGCTGCTGTTCGGTGCCGAGTCGCCGCTGCTGGCCGCTGGCCGCGTGGTTACCGTGCAGGCCGTCGGCGGTACCGGTGCGCTGAAGATTGGTGCCGACTTCCTCAAGCGTGTGTCGCCGAATGCCGTGGTTGCCATCAGCGACCCTAGCTGGGAAAACCACCGCGCGCTGTTCGAGTCGGCCGGCTTCCCGGTGCAGAACTACCGCTACTACGACGCGCCGACCAACGACGTCAACCGCGCCGGCATGCTCGAAGACCTGAACAACCTGCCGTCCGGCTCGATCGTGGTGCTGCACGCCTGCTGCCACAACCCGACCGGCGTCGACCTGAGCCTGGATGACTGGAAAAACGTCCTGGAAGTGGTCAAGGCCAAGGGCCATGTGCCGTTCCTCGACATGGCCTACCAGGGCTTCGGTGACGGTATCGCCGAAGACGCCTTCGCCGTGCGCCTGTTTGCCGAGTCGGGCCTGGAATTCTTCGTTTCCAGCTCGTTCTCCAAGTCGTTCTCGCTGTACGGCGAACGCGTCGGTGCGCTGTCGATCGTCACCGCCTCCAAAGACGAGAGCACCCGTGTGCTGTCGCAGGTCAAGCGCGTGATCCGCACCACCTACTCCAACCCGCCGACCCACGGTGCAACCATCGTCGCCACCGTGCTGAACAGCCCCGAACTGCGCCAGATGTGGGAAAGCGAACTGGCCGAAATGCGCGAGCGCATCCACGGCATGCGCAAGCAGATGGTTTCGCTGCTGGCCGAATATGGCGCCAGCCGCGACTTCAGCTTCGTTGGCCGCCAGGTCGGCATGTTCTCGTACTCGGGCCTGACCGTTGAGCAGGTCGCCCGCCTGAAGAACGACTTCGGCATCTATGCCCTGGACACCGGCCGCATCGCCGTTGCCGCGCTGAACCAGAGCAACATCCACGTGGTCACCAAGGCCATCGTCGAAGTACTGTAACTGCTTGATTTGTCAGGGGGTGGCTTGACTTCCCCCTGACAATCAGTAAGATACGCACAGATTCCGCGATAGCTCAGTCGGTAGAGCAAATGACTGTTAATCATTGGGTCCCTGGTTCGAGTCCAGGTCGCGGAGCCAAACATTGAAAAAGCCCCCGGGTGCGCAAGCAACCGGGGGCTTTTTCGTTATGTTCACAATCAGTTCTTCAGTGGCTCGGTCACGGGCTTGCCTTCCTCCACCAGGCTCCATACCAGCAGCTTGGCTGGCCGGGTCTGGCTGGCGTTGCGTGACACGCTGTGTACGGTGCCTGGCGCCTCGTACCAGTATTCGCCGGCCTTGTAGGTTTTCTCCGACTCGCCGTTGAGCTTCGATAGCACTGCCCCTTCCAGCACGTAGGCCATCACCGCGCCAGGATGTTGATGCGCGGGTGACGCCTGGCCGGGGGCGTAGCTGACGGTGAGCATCACGGCGTTCTTGCCGGGGGCGTTCGAGGGTTGTTGCTGCTGCAGGACCTTGACCTGGTCGGCAGCGTCGCCATGGGCCCAGACAGGGGATTGGGCGGCGAGCAGGGCAAAGAGGATGATGCTCAGGGGTTTCATGGTGGGCTTCTCCTGGATGGCAATTGCCTGCAGGTTAGGCCTGTGGGGCAGAGAGACAAATGGCCAATTCGGGGAAAAACCAAGAGGCCGATCGTTGCCTGTGCCCGCGAAGAGGCCGGCACAGGCAACAGGGAACTCAGCTGCTACGCCCGATCGGGTAAAACTCACCCTGGCTCCACACCCCAAGCCACTGCTCACCCTCGATCTCACGCGGTACCGCCAGTTCCACCAACTGGTAGAACACATTGCGATGAATCAGCGCTTCAAGGTTGCTGCGCATCAGCACATACGGCGATGGCTCCTGCGTCACCGGGTCAATCACCATGCGCAGGGGATTGGCCGGCCCGGCCTCGACCTGGTCCTCGACATTGCTGGTGAAGCGCAGCACCTGCTGCTCCCCCTCCCCCACCACGTCCAGCGCCACCGCTACGAACGGCGCATCATCAACGCGGATGCCCACCTTCTCCACCGGAGTAATCAGGAAGTAGTCATCGCCATCGCGGCGGATGATGGTGGAAAACAGCCGCACCATCGGCTTGCGGCCAATCGGCGTACCCAGGTAGTACCAGGTGCCATCACGGGCGATGCGCATATCGATGTCACCGCAGAAGTCCGGGTTCCACAGATGCACCGGCGGCAGGCCCTTGGCCTTGGGGATCTGCGCCAGAAGATCATTGGCCTTGCCGGAATCGCTCATCACGCTTGCCTCATTCACTCACACCCAGAAGGCTACGAGCGTACTCGCGCATCGGCGCGCCAAGCAAATCCTCCGGGGTGTTATCGTGGAACGTCAACAAACCGCCACGGCTCTTGATACGCGCTGTGTCGATCAGGTAGCGGGTGCTGGTTTCGATCAGCATCATCTGCACCACACCGGTGTCCCAGCCCAGGCGGTCGACCGCCTGTTCGTCATACCACTCGTCGCCATTGCCGATTCGGTCGTCGGTACGGGCAAAGCGGGTGTACAGCACGTAGTCGGCCCCCACCGAACGCGCCTGGGCGATGGCCTCTTCCAGACCCAGCGGGCCCTGGGCGCGACGCACCAGCGGGAAATACTCGACAAAACTCTTGAAGGCCTGCTCGGCCACCACGTTCTGCCGTGGCACCGGCCCCTTGCCCGGTGGCACGAACGCACCCTGGCCGATGAAGATGAACGAATCGGGCTGCAGGCGGATCGACAGGGTGCGACGGGTATCGCTGTGGTCCAGCAGACCGGCATCGCTCATGTGATAACGAACGCCCTCGCCCATGTCGCTGACATTCATGCAACCGCCCAGCGCCATCAGCGCCAGCAGCAAAACCAGGCTACGCATCTTTCCTCCAGTGGCCGGCGACGAAAAACCGGCGAATAGCCGGCGGATGCAGCTTTTGCGCCAGCTTCAGCCACCGATCACCTTCATCACCATCACACCACCGGAAAACGCCAGGTCCTGCTTGTCTGCCAAGGCCTTCACCAGCAAGCGCTGCAGGGCCGGTAGCGCCTGATGACGCGGCTTTTCCAGCAGGTCGCCGACGAAATGGCGATTGCCCGACGACAGGCAGCCATGCAGCCAGCCCGTGGAGGACAGGCGCAGCCGCGAGCAGGTGCGGCAGAACGGTACGCTTTCGTTGGCGATCACGCCGAAGTGGCCTTTGCCAGGGATCTGATAACGCAAGGCGGTGGCGTCCAGCGGCGCGTCGACCTGGGCATAGGCATGCTTGCCAGCGATCAGTGCGAGCAACTGGTCGAGGCCGACGAACTGTTGCAGGAAGGCGTTGTGGTCACGGGCCAGGTGGCCCATGCGCATGAGTTCGATGAAGCGCAGTTCGAAGCCGCGCTCAAGGCAGTAATCCAGCAGTGGCAGCACCTGCTCGAGGTTGTGCCCGCGCATCGGCACCATGTTCACCTTGATTTGCATGCCCAGGGCACTGGCCTGCTCCATACCCGCCAGCACACTGGCCAGATCGCCACCCCGGGCAATGCGGCGGAAGGCCTGCGGGTCGAGGGTATCGAGGGAAACGTTCAGCCGGCGGATACCGGCCGCCTGCAACTGGGGCAGCTTGCGCGCCAGCAGCTGGCCATTGGTGGTCAGCGAGATATCCTCAAGGTCGAGCTTGGCCACGGCAGCCAGGAAGGCATCCAGGCGCGGGCTGACCAATGGCTCACCGCCGGTGATGCGCAAGCGCTCGATGCCGGCGGCTTCGATCAGGTAGGCCACGCCACGGGCCAGGGCATCCGCCGGCAGCTCGTCCTGCGCTGCCACCAGGCGCTTGCCGTCTGGTACGCAGTAGGTGCAGGCATAATTACAGGCAGCCGTCAGGCTGACGCGCAGGTTGCGAAAACGCCTGCCTTGACGATCGACGATCATGAATGACTCCGGCATGGATGATGAGGGCTGGCAAAACCTGACTCATAAATCAGGTTTTTGCAAGCCCCTATCCTTTTTGCCGCTGTCGGTGTCGCCGTGCTGTCGCGGGAGCAGGCTTGTCAGTCATGGGGCTGCTGCGCAGCCCCAATAACGCTGCCTGGCAGGCTTCAGGGAGAGCCTGCACTATCTCAGTTGGAAGGTTCGGGATCGCGCTTGCGCTTGTTGCCCATGCGCACGCCAATGTCCATCAGGAACTGGAAGAAGCCTTCCTGATCCTCCAGCACATTGCTCCAGAACGGCGAGTGGTACAGCGCCACGGCACCGTGCACCAGCGCCCAGGCGGCGCAATAGTGGAAGTACGGCGGCACGTCTTCGAGCTTGCCTTCGCTGATACGGCCCTTGATCAACTGGGTCAGGCGGTCGAAGTTGGAGGCACGAATGCTGTGCAACTGCTCGACCATTTCCGGCACCTGGTTGCCCTTGACCACCTTTTCTTCCAGGCGGTCGAACAGCCGGTAACGCTGCGGGTCGCGCATGCGGAACTCGAAGTAGGCTCGCGACAGGGCTTCCTTGTCGCGGTCGACGTCGGCCGAATGCAACAGCGCGTTCAGGTCACGCTCGTAGTCGAGCATCAGGCGCAGGTAGATCTCCGCCTTGGACTTGAAGTGCTTGTAGATCGTGCCTTTGCCGATGCCCACGGCGTCAGCGATCATCTCGACGGTGACGCTGTCTTCACCCTGTTCGAGAAACAGCTTGAGCGCGGTGTCGAGGATTTCCTGTTCGCGGCGGCGAAACTCACGGACCTTACGAGGTTCTTTCTGCATAGGAAGGACTGGATGACAATCGAAGCGGTTTATTATGCCTAACTTGCGGGAAATTGCACGGATCATCCACGCATGTCTGTGTTTCACGATGCATACGGCCATGCGCTGCGGGAGGAATGAAACGTCGGCGTATTCCAAATCTGTTTAAAAAACGACCAATATGCACTGGCACTGCGCCAAACCTGACCAATACTTGAAGTGTTGGCGCGGCGCATCCCCCCCAAGTGGCGCGCCGATAAAGGTGCTCAGGGACCGCGTACCTTTGTTTTACTCCTAATGGTCTTAACCCGGATTCCCCCCCCAGAACCCGGGTTTTTTTTGGGTGTTTCGAGGAGGATTGCAGGCGGGCTACCAGGTGCCTGCCTCAAGTTTTGCAGCGCCTGTGAAATCGAGCGCCGCCCGCGCGGCGCATCGCGAGCGAAGCTCGCTCCTACATCTGTTTCGGGCCAGTATCGCCTGTGCCAGCGCGCGCGACCGCCTTGTTTGTACGACGCGATATCGAGCCATGCGCCAAGGCGTTCGCGCGCAAATCCCACAGGAATAATTGGCCCGAAAAAATGTAGGAGCGAGCTTCGCTCGCGATGCGCCGCGCGGGCGGCGCTCGATCTCACAGGCGCTAAAACTGCTATGGCGAGCCCCTGGTGGCCCTCACGCAATACCAACCCTGCGAATCAGCCCACCCGCGCCAACGGGAACAAGCGCTTGAAATTCGCCGTTGTCTGCTCAGCCAACTGCTCATAACTGGCCCCGCGCAACGAAGCGACGTACTCCGCCACCTCACGCACATACTGTGGCAAATTCGGCTTGCCCCGGTGCGGAATCGGCGCCAGATACGGCGAATCCGTCTCCACCAGCAACCGATCTACCGGTACCTGCCGCGCCACTTCACGCAGGGCATCGGCATTGCGGAAGGTAACGATGCCAGACAACGAAATGTAATACCCCAGGTCAAGCGCCGCCTTGGCCATGTCCCAGTCTTCGGTGAAGCAGTGCAGCACGCCAGCCTGCGGCAGGTTGGCCTCGCGCAGCAGCGCCAAGGTATCGGCACGCGCCGCACGGGTGTGCACGATCACCGGCTTGCCGGTCTGTCGCGAGGCCTCCAGATGCAGGCGGAACGACGCCTGCTGCAGCTCTGCAGCCTCCGGCTCGTAGTGGTAATCCAGCCCGGTTTCACCAATGGCCACCACATGTGGGTGAGCCAGTTCGCGCAGCAGCCATTCCAGCGCCGGCGTTTCGCCCGGCGCCAGGTCCAGCGGGTGTACGCCCACCGAGCAATCGACATCGGCGTACCGCTCGCTCAGCGCCTTCACCGCGCCAGCATTCTCGGCACTGACGCCAATACACAGAAAATGCCCGACCCCGCGCTCACGCGCCGCCTGCAGGGCAGCATCAAGGGAGCCCTGATGGGCGCTCAGGTCAAGACGGTCGAGGTGGCAATGGGAATCTACGAGCATGGGATAACAACACACATGAAAAATGGGAAATCAGCGGGCGCCCGGCAGTTGCAGCCAATGGGCCAGCAACGATTCAAGCAACAACGCACGGTTGAGGTTGGCCTTGCCCAGCACCTTCTGGCGCTGTTCCAGTATCCACGCCTGCACCTCCAGCACCTTGGCCTGGCGGCTCTTCTGCGCCAGGTACTGCACCACCTTGCGCATATCGGCCAAGCCTAGCCCCTCCTCGTCCTGGGTCAATTGGTAGCGCAGGATCAGGTGCGCCCAATCGCAGAACCAGTCGAACAGCAGCAACAGCGGCACACCGCTCCAGGCATCGGCGAGCTGGCTGGGCGATTGCTGCTGCTTGAGCAGCTTCTTCACCCCGTCGGTGACCAGCGCGCGCTGCTCGCGCACGCCTTGCGCCTGCAGGCTGACGGCCATCAGCGGCGAACCGGCCGCCAGGGTCAGCAACTCGTCGCGCTCGGCCTCGTCACTGTCGGGCAGCGCGCCGGCCAGCCAGGCCTGGCTCTGGGCCAGGCTGGGCTGCGGGCAGGCCACCTGCTGGCAACGGCTCTTGATGGTCGGCAACAGGCGGCTGGGCTGGTGGGTGACCAGCAGCAACACGGTATCGCCAGAGGGCTCCTCGAGGCTCTTGAGCAGGGCGTTGGAGGCGTTGACGTTCATCGCCTCCACCGGCTCGATCAGCACCACCTTGCGCCCACCCAGCTGCGCAGTCTGCACCACGAAGGCCACCAGCTCGCGCACCTGGTCGACCTTGATCGGCTTGTCGGCTTCTTCGGGCTCGAGGACAAAGTTGTCCGGGTGGCTGCCGGCCTTGAGCAGCAAGCAGGACTTGCACTCGCCACAGGCCTCCAGGCCTTGTGGGTGCTGGCACAGCAGGCGGGCCATCAGGCGCTCGGCCAGGGCGCGCTTGCCAATCCCCTGCGGCCCATGCAGCAGGTAGGCGTGAGCGTGCTGGCTACGGCCGGCCAGTTGCTGCCAGAGTGCCTCCTGCCAAGGATAGGCCTCAGCCACGGCAACGCTCCACGATGCCTGGCAGCAGCGCATCGATGGCACGCTGCACGGCTTCCAGAGGCTGGGCGGCATCGAGCAGGCTATAGCGCTGCGGTTCCCGCCCGGCGCGTTGCAGGTAGGCCTGGCGCACCGCTTCGAAGAACCCCTGGCCTTCCTGCTCGAAACGGTCCAGGCGGCCACGGGCGGCGGCACGGGCCAGGCCCACCTCGACCGGCAGGTCGAAGACCAGGGTCAGGTCCGGGCGCAGGTCGCCCTGGACGAATTGCTCCAGAGTAGCGATACGCTCTACTGGCAAACCGCGCCCGCCCCCCTGATAGGCGTATGTGGCATCGGTAAATCTGTCACACAAAACGACAGCCCCGCGGGCCAGCGCTGGACGAATCACCTGGGCCAGGTGCTGTGCACGCGCAGCAAACACCAGCAGCAACTCGGTGTCGGCCGCCATGCTTTCGTCGCTGGGCGCCAACAGCAGCTCACGCACCTTTTCGGCCAGCGGCGTACCGCCGGGTTCACGGGTGAGCACCACGTCCAGCCCCTGCTCACGCAGGCGTGCAGCCAGGTAGTCGCGGTTGGTGCTCTTGCCCGCGCCTTCGGGGCCTTCCAAAGTAATAAACAAGCCGCTCACGGGCAGTCCTTAATGTTGTTCGTCAGGCATCGGCCGTTCGGCCGCTTGCGCGCCGCCGGCAGGGGCGTCCTGCACAGGCGGCTGATCGAGTGCCGGCTGCGCAGTAGAGTCGTCCTCAGGCGCCTCGGGCTGTTCGGCCTCGCCGGCACCCGGCTGTGGCTCTGGCTGCGATTGCGGCGCAGGGCTGGAGCGGTAGTCCGCACGGCGCTTGAGCTGGAACTCGCGCACCGCCGAGTTGTGGTCGTCGAGGTCGTCGGAAAACACATGGCTGCCATCGCCACGGGCGACGAAGTACAGGCTGGTGCCATCGGACGGGTTGAGCGCCGCGTGAATCGCCTCGCGGCCGACCATGGCAATCGGGGTCGGCGGCAGGCCGGTGATGGTGTAGGTGTTGTACGGCGTCGGCTCGCGCAGGTCGGCGCGGGTGATCTTGCCATTGTAGCGCTCACCCATGCCGTAGATCACCGTCGGGTCGGTCTGCAGCATCATGCCCAGGCGCAGGCGCCGTACGAAAACCCCGGCGATCTGCCCGCGCTCCTGGGGAATGCCGGTTTCCTTCTCCACCAGCGAGGCCATGATCAACGCCTGGTACGGGTCACGGTATGGCAGGTCGGTGGTGCGCTCGGCCCACTCCTTGGCCAGCACTTCATCCAGGCGCATATAGGCCTGCTGCAGCAACTCGACATCGCTCATGCCGCGCACGAAGCGGTAGGTGTCCGGGAAGAAGCGCCCCTCGGGGAACACGCCGGTATGGCCGAGCTTGTCCATGACTTCCGCGTCGGACAGGCCGTCCAGGGTGTGCTTGATCTTTTCATGCTTGGCCACAGCCGAGCGCACCTGGCGGAAGGTCCAGCCTTCGACCAGGGTCAGGTTGTACTGCACCACATCAGCCCGACGCCAGGCATCGAACAGCTGCTCCACGGTCATGCCGGGTGTCAGGCGGTACTCGCCGGTGTGCAGGGGCGTGCCGGCCATGTTGAAGCGCCAGTACAGGCGCAACCAGACGGCGTCGTCGAGCAACCCTTCGTTCTGCATGCGATAGAACATGCGGTTGGGGGTGGTGCCATTGGGCACGTCGAGCAGGCGCTCCTGCGTGACGTGCAGGGGCTGCTCCAGGACCGAGTTGACCTTCCAGGCCGACCAGCCCACAGCCAGGCCGGCGAGGATCAAGCCCATTTCCAGCAGCAGCAGGAATTTACGTCTCACGAATTCAGGTTTCCAGTAACGTACGGGCAACGGCCTGCAGTTTACGGGTGAGCGGGCCCGGCGACCAGTTTAGCGCGGCAACGCCACGCACAGGCCAGACACCGTAGACGCTATTGCAAACAAATACTTCATCTGCCTGCTCCAGCGCGTCGAACGGCAAGTCGCAGACCTGCACCGGGATGCCTTGCAGCGCTGCCTGTTCCAGCAACGCAGCCCGCATCACGCCAGCGACGCCACAGCGGCTGAGATCGGCCGTGAGCAGTACGCCATCGCGCACCAGGAACAGATTGCTGTACACCCCTTCGATCACCCTGCCCTGCCCGTCACGCATCAGGCCTTCGGCATGTTCGCTGTCCTGCCATTCGGCACGGGCCAGTACCTGCTCCAGGCGGTTGAGATGTTTGAGGCCAGCCAGCAGCGGTTGTTCCCCAAGCCGGGTCTGGCACGGGAACAAGCGCACGCCGCGTTCGGCATGTTCGACAGGATAGCTGGGCAACGGGCTGCCCTGCAGGATACGTCGCGGCGCGACACCGGCAACCGGGGCGTAACCGCGCTGGCTGTCGCCACGGGTAATGATGAGTTTGGCCACACCATCACCGAGCTGGCTGGCATAGCGCAGGAGTTCGTCGCGCACCAGCGCCAGGTCGGCGCTGATCGCCAGGCGCTGGCAACCCAGCGCCAGGCGTGCAAGATGGCCGTCCAGCAGGCTGGGCCGGCCGCCGCGCACGGCGATGGTCTCGAACAGGCCATCGCCGTAGGCCAGGCCGCGGTTCTGCAGGTTGACTGCAGCTGCCGGCTGGCCATCGATCCAGCTGTGCATCAACCGGCGAACCGGCGGAATACCAGCGAACCGTTGGTGCCGCCAAAGCCGAACGAGTTGGACAGCACCACATCGATCGGCATGCTGCGCGCCTGGTGCGGCACGAAGTCGAGGTCGCAGCCTTCGTCCGGCTCGTCCAGGTTGATGGTGGGCGGAGCCATCTGGCTGTTGATCGCCAGCACGCTGAAGATCGCTTCCACGGCACCGGCGGCGCCCAGCAGGTGGCCAGTCATCGACTTGGTCGAGCTGACCGCCAGCTTGTAGGCATGCTCACCGAACACGCGCTTGATCGCCGCCACTTCGGCCACGTCGCCCGCCGGGGTCGAGGTGCCGTGGGCGTTGATGTAGCTGACCTCTTCCGGCTGGATGCCGGCATCGCGCAGGGCGTTGGCCATGCAGCGGGCAGCGCCTTCACCGGTGTCGGGTGGCGAAGTCATGTGGTAGGCGTCGCCGCTCATGCCAAAGCCGACCAGCTCGGCATAGATGGTCGCGCCGCGTGCCTGGGCATGCTCCAGCTCTTCGAGCACCAGGGCACCGGCACCGTCGGACAGCACGAAGCCGTCACGGCCCTTGTCCCATGGGCGGCTTGCCCGGCTTGGCTCGTCGTTGCGGGTGGACAGTGCACGCGAGGCACCGAAACCGCCCATGCCGAGGCCGCAGGCGGCCATTTCGGCGCCGCCGGCGATCATCACGTCGGCTTCACCGTAAGCGATGTTGCGCGCAGCCATGCCGATGCAATGGGTGCCCGTGGTGCAGGCAGTGGCAATGGCGTAGTTCGGCCCTTGCAACCCCAGGTGGATCGACAGGAAGCCGGAGATCATGTTGATGATCGAGCCTGGCACGAAGAACGGCGAAATACGACGCGGCCCCGAATCGTGCAGGGTGCGGCTGGTTTCTTCGATGTTGGTCAGGCCACCGATACCCGAGCCCATGGCCACACCAATACGCTGGCGGTTGGCGTCGGTGACTTCCAGGCCGGCATTACGCACCGCCTGGAACCCTGCCGCCAGGCCGTACTGGATGAACAGATCGAGTTTGCGGGCCTCTTTGGCCGACAGGTATTGCTCGACCTCGAAGCCTTTCACCGAGCCGCCAAAACGGGTGGAGTAGGCAGACAGGTCCGTGTGTTCGATCGGACCGATGCCACTGCGGCCAGCCAGAATGCCCTGCCAGGTGCTCGGTACATCGGTACCCAGTGGCGACAGCATACCCATACCGGTGACCACGACGCGTCTACGCGACACAGTACTCTCCTTTTTCTAATCACAGAGTTTCTTGCCATTGCATTACAAGCAATGGAATGAAATGGCAACAAGCTCTAGGTGCTCGGTGAACGAGGCCGACCTGCAAAATACAGGGCGCTCGCAAAGAAAAAACCGCACGCCGGCAAAGGCAGTGCGGTTTTTCCCGACAAGAAGCGTCGACTACAGCGTCTTAGGCCTGGTGGCTTTTGACGTAGTCTACAGCAGCTTGAACGGTAGTGATCTTCTCGGCTTCTTCGTCAGGGATTTCGGTCTCGAATTCCTCTTCCAGAGCCATCACCAGCTCAACGGTGTCAAGCGAATCGGCACCCAGGTCATCGACGAAGGACTTCTCGAGAGTCACTTCCTCTTCCTTGACGCCCAGTTGCTCGGCGACGATTTTCTTGACGCGTTCTTCGATGGTGCTCATACCTAGTTTTCACTCCTAATGGACATATGTCAGGCAGCTGGCCGGTGGCTAATTTTATAGAAAGACGTTCGCTTTTCAAGCTAAACGCACTTTCACACCAGTCACCACACCCGCTGCCTGGAATCTGGTTGCAGCTTTATAACGGATTTTAGGCTCGCAGTATGACTCTTTTTTTACGAAATCCGTCACATTGAGTTGCAGTGTTACATGTACATCCCGCCGTTGACCGGCACGGTGGCGCCGGTAACGTAGGCTGCGCCGTCGGATGCCAGGAACGAAACCACCTTGGCAATTTCGTCGGCCTGGCCCAGGCGGCCCAGCGGGATCTGGGTCTGCAGGGCTTCGCGCTGCGCTTCTGGCAGCTCGCGGGTCATGTCGGTGTCGATGAAGCCCGGAGTCACCGAGTTGACGGTGATGCCACGCGAGCCCACTTCACGCGCCAGAGCGCGACTGAAGCCTTCCAGGCCGGCCTTGGCGGCCGCGTAGTTGGCCTGGCCGGCGTTGCCCATGGCACCGACGACCGAGCCGATGCTGATGATACGACCCCAACGCGCCTTGGTCATGCCGCGCAGCACACCCTTGGACAGACGGTAGAGGCTGTTCAGATTGGTATCGATCACGTCGAACCACTCGTCGTCCTTCATGCGCAGCATGAGGTTGTCGCGTGTGATACCGGCGTTGTTGACCAGGATGGCCGGTGCGCCGAACTGCTCACCGATGGCGGCCAGTACAGCCTCAACCGATTCGGCGCTGGTCACGTTCAGTTCCATGCCAGTACCGGCGATGCCGTGCTCTTTCAGGGTGGCAGCAATGCGCTCGGCGCCGGAAGCCGAAGTGGCGGTGCCGATCACGGTCGCGCCCTGGCGACCCAGTTCGAGGGCGATGGCCTGGCCAATGCCACGGCTGGCGCCGGTGACCAGTGCAACTTTACCTTGCAGGCTCATGCAAGCTTCTCCAAATCAGGCCAGTGCCGCGCGGGTGGCGGCAACGGCGTCAGGGGTATTGAGGTTGTAGGTGGTCACGCCGTCGGCGCAACGCTTGTTCAAGCCCGCCAGAACCTTGCCCGGGCCGCACTCGACCAGGTTGACCGCACCGTTCGCGGCCAGGGTCTGCACGCATTCGACCCAGCGCACCGGCTGGTACAGCTGTGCCAGCAGGTCGTGCTTGAGGGCGCCGAGATCAGCGGCAACGGCAGCGGTGACGTTCTGCACCACAGGAATTTGCGGAGCCTGCCATTCGATGGCGTTGACCGCCTCGGCAAAGCGCTCGGCAGCCGGTTTCATCAGCGCGCAGTGCGACGGCACGCTGACCGCCAGCGGCAGGGCGCGCTTGGCACCCTTGGCCTTGCACAGCTCGATGGCGCGATCGACGGCGGCCTTGTTGCCGGCGATGACCACCTGGCCTGGCGAGTTGAAGTTGACCGCGCTGACCACTTGGTCCTCGGCCGCTTCGGCGCAGATTTCCACGACCACGGCGTCATCCAGGCCGAGAATGGCGGCCATGGCGCCATGGCCGGCCGGCACGGCTTCCTGCATCAGCTGACCACGGCGCTCGACCAGGCGCACGGCATCCTTCAGGCTCAGGCTGCCAGCGGCAACCAGGGCGCTGTATTCACCCAGGCTGTGACCAGAGACGAAGGCCGGCCTGGCACCGCCTTCTTCCAGCCACAGGCGCCACAGCGCGATGGACGCGGTGAGGATGGCCGGCTGGGTCTTGTCGGTCTGGTTGAGTTGCTCTTCCGGGCCTTCCTGGACCAGCTTCCACAGGTCGTAACCGAGTGCCTCGGACGCTTCCTTGAAGGTTTCGATGATCACTGGCTTCTCGGCGCCGAGCTCGGCGAGCATGCCCAGCGACTGGGAACCTTGACCGGGAAAGACGAATGCGAGAGATGCAGACATTGAACAAGCCCTTATGATCTTGTCGTCGGATAGGGTGCGCCAGGCCCTGGGCCAGGCGCGGAATCTGAAAGCTTGGATGGATACGCAGACCAAGCGGTCACATTTAAGCACTTCATCAGCGATATGCCTAAGGTCTTTGTTCCTTCAGTGACGGCCCTTTCGCGGGTGAACCCGCTCCCACAGGGTTACCCCAGGCCTGAAGGTCGTGGGGCACCTGTGGGAGCGGGTTTACCCGCGAAGGTGTCGGCACAGGCTACAACAGCAAATCCTCCAGCCGCCCATGCAAGCGCTGCGGCAGGTTTTCCTGGATCTCGATCAACGCCCGCTGGATGGCACTCTGGAAGCCCTGCACCCCCGCCGAGCCATGGCTCTTGATGACGATGCCCTGCAACCCCAGGAAGCTCGCACCATTGTGCCGCGCCGGCGCCAGGTCGGCCTGCAGGCGCTTGAGCAGTGGCATGGCCACGGCCCCGGCTGCCCGCGACAACACGCCGCCCTTGAACAACTGCTCGATGCGCGCACCGATCATCGTCGCCAGCCCTTCACTGGACTTGAGCAGGATGTTGCCGACGAACCCGTCGCACACCACCACATCGGCTTCGCCGCGATACAACCCGTCACCTTCGACGAAGCCTATGTAGTTGAGCCCGCGGGCGTTCTGCAACAGGCTGGCCGCCAGCTTGACCTGCTGGTTGCCCTTGATGTCTTCAGTACCGATGTTCAATAGCGCCACGCGCGGCCGCTGCACACCCAGGGCCTGGGCGGCCACCGAGCCCATCACGGCGAACTGGTAGAGGTTTTCAGCGCTGCAGTCGACATTGGCGCCCAGGTCGAGCAACTGGCAGTAGCCGGTCTGGGTCGGGATCGCCGCCACCATCGCCGGCCGGTCGATACCCGGCAGCGTCTTGAGCACGAAACGCGACAGCGCCATCAGCGCCCCGGTGTTGCCGGCACTGACGCAGGCCTGGGCCTTGCCGTCGCGCACCAGTTCGAGGGCGATGCGCATCGACGAGTCCGGCTTGCCGCGCAGCGCCTGGGATGGCCGTTCGTCCATGCCGACCACCTCGCTTGCGGCCACGATCTGCAGGCGCGCGCGATCCGCAGCCGCAAGGCCGCTGACAAGATCTTCTAGGAGGGAGGGTTGACCGACGAGGGTCAGGTGCAGCGAGGGGGTAGCCGAAAGGCAGGCAATGCTAGCCTGGACAATGCTGCGGGGACCGAAGTCCCCGCCCATTGCGTCGATCGCGATGATCTGAGCGGACAAGGATTACTCGTCAGCGCCCTTGTCGACCACTTTGCGACCACGGTATACGCCTTCTGGCGAAACGTGGTGACGCAGGTGAACTTCACCGGTGGTTTTCTCTACCGACAGCGCGTTTTCCGACAGGGCGTCGTGCGAACGGCGCATGTCACGGGCAGAGCGGGATTTTTTGTTCTGCTGAACAGCCATAATTGATTAACTCCTAAACGTTTGGGTCACGCTTTAACTGCGCCAAAACACTGAACGGGTTGGACCGCGATACCTCGTCCTTGCTCGATTCGGGCTCGTCTGCGCCCGCCGGCTGCTGGCATTCTTCCGGATGGTGAGCAGGCACGATTGGCAAGGCAAGCAAAAGCTCTTCCTCGACCAATGCCTGCAGATCCAAAGGATCTTCGCCCAGTTCCAGCACGTCATAGCCTTTCGGCAACGACTGGGTATTCGCACCCTCCTTCACCACGGCGTACGTACATTCGCTGTGGATCGGCAGGGTGACCAGCTCAAGACAACGCTGGCAAACCATCTTGACTTCGACGTCCAGCTCGCTGTGGATAACCACCACGTGCTGTTCATCTCGTTCAAAATCGAACTTCGCCTGCACCGTACCGACATTGTCGGAAAGCGGGTCGCAGAGTCTTTCCAAATCAGCGAGTTGCAGCGAACCGTTAATGGTTACGCCACGATCGGCTAATTTGCGCGGGTCAACGTGAGGTGGAATCGGGTCATTCAACATAGGCGCAGCATTCTAGGGATGCCCCCCGCCCCTGTCAAAGGAAATTCGGCGGCATCGTGCGTGATAGAATTTGTTCAACTGATTCAGGAGTCTACCATGCTTCCTCTGTTACTGGCTTCCAGCTCTGCCTATCGCCGCGAACTGCTCGCGCGCCTGCGCCTGCCCTTCACCTGGGCAAGCCCCGACATAGACGAGCGGCGCCTGGATGACGAACCCGCGGTGGAGCTGGTGCGCCGGCTGGCCAGGCAAAAAGCCGAAGCCCTGGCGGGCAGCCACCCCGAGCACCTGATCATCGGCTCGGACCAGGTTGCGGTACTGGGCGAACAGGTACTGGGCAAACCACATACGTTCGAGCGGGCCTGCGAGCAGCTGCTGGAGTGCAGCGGGCAGCAGGTGAGCTTCCTGACCGGGTTGGCATTGCTGAACAGCGCCACCGGGCACTGCCAGGTGGACTGCGTGCCGTTTACCGTGACCCTGCGCGAACTGGACCGGGAGCGGGTGGAGCGCTACGTGGCGGCAGAACAGCCGCTGGACTGCGCCGGGAGTTTCAAGGCGGAGGGGCTGGGGGTGAGTTTGTTCCAGAGCACACACGGGTGCGATGCGACCAGCCTGATTGGGCTGCCGTTGATTCGGCTAGTGGATATGTTGACCAAGGAAGGAGTGATTATCCCGTAGTTCGCCTCAAGATTTTTTTGCGCCTGACAGATCGAGCGCCGCCCGCGCGGCGCTCGATCTCACAGACGACGCAAAACCCAAGACCGCCACCCTGCACAAAATCAGCGCAACTGCGGCCCCTGGAACCCCATCCACATCGCCAGGCGCTCAGCCACGCTGGCCCCCACGCGCTTGGAGAAGCGATCGAGCGCCGATTCCTGCACAGTGAAGTCCACCAGCTCCTTCTCACCCACGATCTCACGCGCCACATAGCTGGCACTGCCCAGCCCATCCACCAGTCCCAGCTCCTTGGCCTGCTCACCCGACCAGACCAGACCACTGAACAGCTCCGGGTGCTCCTTGTCCTTGAGCCGATCACCCCTCCCCTGCTTGACCATGGCAATGAACTGCTGGTGCGTGGTGTTCAGCACGCCCTGCCAGAACTCGGTCTCTTCCGGCTTCTGCGGCGAGAACGGATCGAGGAAGGCCTTGTGCTCGCCCGCAGTGTAGGTACGCCGCTCCACACCTAGCTTCTCCATGGTGCCGACAAAGCCATAACCAGCCGCTGTCACACCAATCGAGCCCACCAGACTGGCCTTGTCGGCATAGATCTCGTCCGCCGCGCTGGCGATGTAGTAGGCACCGGAAGCGCCAAGGTCGGTGATGACCGCATACAGCTTGATAGCCGGGTATTCGGCACGCAGGCGGCGGATTTCGTCATACACGTAACCCGACTGCACCGGGCTGCCGCCCGGGCTGTTGATACGCATCACCACAGCCTTGGTCTTGCTGTCCTTGAAGGCCTCGCGCAGGCTCTTGACGATATTGTCGGCACTGGCAGGCTCCTGGTCGGCAATCACCCCGCGCACCTCGACCAGCGCGGTATGGCTGGCACTGCGCGACGCCGCCTTGTCCATGTCCATCAACGGTGTGAACAAGGCCAGGATGCCGAACAGGTAGACGAAGGTCAGCAACTTGAAGAAGATCCCCCAGCGTCGCGCCCGTCGCTGCTCCTGAACACCTGCCAGCAGGGTCTTTTCCAGCAGCTTCCAGCTCTTGCGCTCTTCGCGCTCCTCGGGTTCGGCCTCGGGGGCTTTCCATTCGTCTGCCATGCTTACCTACCTTGGAAATGGAATTGCGGAACCACCCAGCCACTCACGCAACTGGGAGAAATGATCAATGCACACCTGCGGACCAAACTCGGCCAGCGCCTGCAACGACATGGCACCATAGCCCACGGCCACCGAATGCATGCCGGCATTGCTGGCCATCTGCAGGTCGAATGCCGAATCGCCAACCATCAGCGCGCGCCCCGGTTCGACAGCGCAATGGCCGAGGATTTCCTCGAGCATCCGCGGATGCGGCTTGCCGCGGGTCTCGTCGGCAGCGCGGGTGATGTCGAAGAACTGCTCCCAGCCATTGGCCTTGAGCACCCGATCCAGCCCACGACGCGCCTTGCCGGTGGCCACCGCCAGGCGGTAACCCTCGGCACGGAAGGCATCCAGCGACTCGACCACACCCTCGAACAGCGGCGACGGCTGCTGGTCCAGAGCCATGTAGATATCGGCATAGTGCTGACGGAAGCTTTCGACCTGCGCCGGCGCCAGGTGCGGGTACAGGGTGTGGATCGCCTCGCCCAGGGCCAGGCCGATGATGCCCTTGACCGCAGCCTCGCTGCTTTGCGCCTCACCGGCACGCTCGGCGGCGGCGTTCATGGCCTCGACGATACGCCCGATAGAGTCGGCCAAGGTGCCGTCCCAGTCGAAGATCAGTAGCTCATAGCCTTTTTTCATAGGTCAGGACGCACTCAGACGCTCAACGGTTTTCGCCCAGACTTCATCCACCGGCGCTTCGAGCTTCAGCTCACCACCGTCCGGCAGCGGCACGGTCAGCGCGTAGGCATGCAGGAACAGGCGCTTGCCGCCCAGGTCGCGAATCTCGCGGCTGAAGTCTTCGTCGCCATACTTGCTGTCGCCAGCGATCATATGCCCGGCATGCAGGGTGTGCACGCGGATCTGGTGAGTACGACCGGTGATCGGGCGCGCCTCGACAATGGTGGCGAACTCGCCGAAGCGGCGCAGCACGCGGAACAGGGTCAGCGCCTCTTTGCCCTCGTCGTTCACCTCGACCATGCGCTCGCCGGAACGCAGGTTGCTCTTGAGCAACGGCGCACTGACCTGCTTCTTCGAGGTCGGCCAATGGCCGCGCACCAGCGCCATGTAGCGCTTGTCGACACCATCACCGCGCAGCGCGGCGTGCAAGTGGCGCAGCATGCTGCGCTTCTTGGCGATCATCAGCAGGCCGGAGGTATCGCGGTCCAGGCGATGCACCAGCTCCAGCTCCTTGGCGTCCGGGCGCAACTGGCGCAGCGCCTCGATCACGCCGAAACTCAGGCCGCTGCCGCCATGCACGGCGATGCCGGCCGGCTTGTTCATCACGATCAGCGCCTTGTCTTCGTAGACGATGGCCGCCTCCAGGCGCTGCAGCAGGCCCTGGGCCACCGGCGCCGGTTCGTCACGTTCCGGCAGGCGGACGGGCGGTACCCGCACGATATCGCCGGCCTGGATCTTGTACTCTGGCTTGACGCGCCCCTTGTTGACCCGTACTTCACCCTTGCGCAGGATGCGGTAGACCAAGGTCTTGGGCACGCCCTTGAGGGCCGTGATGAGGAAATTGTCGATGCGTTGGCCGGCAAGTTCCGGCGCGACTTCGATCAGCTGAACGCCGGAAGTCGGAGGGGTATTGGTCGTCATGGCGGGATCATAACAATTTTTTATGGAATTGAAGCACTTAATCATTGCTGCTATAGTCGCGAACGCCGCCAAAAGCGGCAGGCCAGCGGCACCAGGCTTCCAGCCGGCCCCTGACCAACGCAATTCTCCAGGACGCGAGGCCGTCCTACGGGGTTTTCGCCAGTTTACCGAATTGCCTGGAATCGCCACCAGCGCTGTGTAGAGAAGACCGAAAAAAACGACAAGTGCGGTGTTTCACCTGCTTACCCGATTCTTTTCGCTGCACCTCTGCCCGCCCCGTCGCTTCCACGCAACGCCCGGCGAATGCTTCGGAAATACCTGCCTTGGACATGAATGGCGCCAGCGCAGAACCTGCGCTGGCGAAAAATGCAACCCGTTGCGGATTCAGCGCGCGGCAGCACCCGAATTATCAGGGATACGTGCAGGGTGGAGATGCACAGCCCTCGGACCGTGTAGCACCGCGTCCGGCCCACCAGCCCACTGAACGGCTGGCGAGCGGATAAGGTCCTGAACAGATGCCCCCGGGCGTCCACGGCTGACGGTTGATTCCTCCTCCTGACTGAGTGCACAAGGCCCGCTTGGTTGATTCGGATTCCAATTCGAAGCCACCGGGGCCTTGTTGGCACCGCAGCAAACAGGACGCGTCGTCGCGACAACGGCAGGCTGGGCAACCGGCTGGTGCCGAACGTTGCTCGACACGGGGGTGGCCCGGCCACCCTTTGCGCACCTTGGCACCGACCATGAGACGTCGTGTGTGCCGAACGCCGTTTCCGGCAGCCCGGAAACCGACGGTACAACATGAAAAGAATGCTGATTAACGCGACTCAACCCGAAGAGTTGCGTGTAGCCCTGGTGGACGGCCAACGTCTCTACGACCTGGACATCGAGTCCGGCGCGCGCGAGCAGAAAAAGGCCAACATCTACAAAGGCAAGATCACCCGCATCGAACCCAGCCTCGAAGCCGCCTTCGTCGACTTCGGCTCCGAACGTCACGGCTTCCTGCCGCTGAAAGAAATCTCCCGCGAATACTTCAAGAAAACCCCCGAAGGGCGGGTCAACATCAAGGAAGTACTGAGCGAAGGCCAGGAAGTCATCGTCCAGGTCGAGAAGGAAGAGCGTGGCAACAAAGGCGCCGCCCTCACCACCTTCATCAGCCTGGCCGGCCGCTACCTGGTGCTGATGCCGAACAATCCGCGCGCCGGTGGCATCTCCCGCCGCATCGAAGGCGAAGAGCGCAACGAACTGCGTGAAGCCCTGAACGGCCTGACCGTACCGGGCGACATGGGCCTGATCGTGCGCACTGCCGGCCTTGGCCGCAGCAGCGAAGAAATGCAGTGGGACCTCGACTACCTGCTGCAACTGTGGACCGCCATCAAGGAAGCGTCCCAGGACCGCGCCGCGCCATTCCTGATCTACCAGGAAAGCAACGTCATCATCCGCGCCATCCGCGACTACCTGCGCCAGGACATCGGTGAAGTGCTGATCGACAGCATCGATGCCCAGGAAGAAGCCCTGACCTTCATCCGCCAGGTGATGCCGCAGTACGCCAGCAAGGTCAAGCTGTACGAAGACAGCGTGCCGCTGTTCAACCGCTTCCAGATCGAAAGCCAGATCGAAACCGCCTTCCAGCGCGTGGTCGACCTGCCGTCCGGTGGCTCGATCGTGATCGACCCGACCGAAGCCCTGGTGTCCATCGACATCAACTCGGCGCGCGCCACCAAAGGCAGCGACATCGAAGAAACCGCCCTGCAGACCAACCTGGAAGCGGCCGAGGAAATCGCCCGCCAGCTGCGCCTGCGTGACATCGGCGGCCTGATCGTCATCGACTTCATCGACATGACCCCGGCGAAAAACCAGCGCGCCGTTGAAGAACGTGTTCGCGAGTGCCTGGAAGCCGACCGCGCCCGCGTCCAGGTCGGCCGCATCTCGCGCTTCGGCCTGCTGGAAATGTCCCGCCAGCGCCTGCGCCCGTCGCTGGGCGAAAGCAGCGGCATCGTCTGCCCACGCTGCTCCGGCACCGGCATTATCCGTGACGTCGAATCGCTGTCGCTGGCCATCCTGCGCCTGATCGAAGAAGAAGCCCTGAAGGACCGCACCGCCGAAGTTCGCGCCCAGGTGCCAATCCCGGTGGCTGCCTTCCTGCTCAACGAGAAGCGCAACTCGATCACCAAGATCGAACTGCGTACCCGTGCGCGCATCATCATCCTGCCGAACGATCACCTGGAAACCCCGCACTTCGAAGTCCAGCGCCTGCGCGACGACAACCCGGAAGTGCTGAGCAACCAGTCCAGCTACGAGATCGCCGCCGCCGAAACCGAAGAAGCGCCGCAGCCGACCGCCACCCGCACGCTGGTACGCCAGGAAGCTGCGGTCAAGACCGCCCCGGCCCGCGCCAACGCGCCGGTACCAGCCGCTGTTGAAGAGCCGCAGCCTGCCCCGGTCGCACCTGCCCCGGCCGCTCCGGAGCCAAGCCTGTTCAAGGGCCTGGTGAAGTCGCTGGTAAGCCTGTTCGCCGCCAAGGAAGAGCCTGCTGCCGCGCCGGTTGTCACCGCCGCCGAGAAACCGGCCACCGAGCGCAGCCCACGCAACGAAGAGCGCCGCAACGGCCGCCAACAGACCCGCAACCGCAACGGCCGCCGCGACGAAGAGCGCAAGCCACGTGAAGAACGTGCCGAGCGCACGCCGCGCGAAGAGCGCCAGCCACGTGAGGAACGTGCCCCGCGCGAAGAGCGTGCGCCACGCGAAGAGCGTGCACCACGCCAGCCACGCGAAGACCGCCGCGGCAACCGTGGCGAAGAGCGCGTGCGCGAACTGCGCGAGCCACTGGACGCCACCCCTGCCGAACGTGAAGAACGTCAGCCGCGCGAGGAACGTGTAGCCCGTGAAGAACGTGCTCCACGCGAAGAACGCGCACCACGTGAAGAACGTGCACCGCGTGAAGAACGTGCACCGCGTGAAGAACGTGCACCGCGTGAAGAACGCGCACCTCGCGAAGAACGTGCTCCACGTGAAGAACGTGCCCCACGTGAAGAGCGCGCACCTCGTGAGGAACGTGCACCTCGTGAAGAGCGTGCTCCACGCGAAGAACGCGCCCCACGCCCACCACGCGAGGAGCGTCAGCCACGCGTAGCCGAAGAAGCCGCCGAGCAGGCTGCCGAACTGGCCGAAGAGCAACTGCCGAACGAAGAACTGCTGCAGGACGAACAGGAAGGCACCGATGGCGAGCGCCCGCGCCGCCGCTCCCGTGGCCAGCGTCGTCGCAGCAACCGTCGTGAGCGTCAGCGCAACGCCAATGGCGAACTGATCGACGGCAGCGAAGAAGAAGGCGGCGAAGAGCAGCCACAACCGCACCAGGCCACCGAGCTGGGTGCAGAACTGGCCGCAGGCCTGGCCGTGACAGCCGCTGTCGCCAGCAGCAACATCAGCGCCGACGCCGAAGCCCAGGCCAACCAGCAGGCCGAGCTTGCCACCGCCGAAGTCGCCCAGCCGGTCGAGCAGGCTGAGAAGGTCGAGCAGGTCGAAGCTGCCGCCAAGGCTGAAGAAGTGGCCGTGGCCCCGGTGGTCGAGCAGCCGGTCAGCGAGCCTGTGGCCGTGATCGAGGCAACTGCCGAGCCGGTGGTCGAAGTCGTTCCACAGCCGGTGGTTGAGGCGGCACCTGTTGCCGAGCCGGCGGTGCTTGCCGAAGCACCGGTAGAAGCACCCGCCGTCGAGGCCGGTGAAATCGAACAGGCCCCGGCCGTGGTCGAAGCTGCTCCGGTTGCCGAGCAACCTGCCCCGGTTGTCGAAGCCCAGCCAGAAGTGGTGGCCGAGCCTGCCCCAGTGGTCGTCGAGCCTGCACCGGTCGAAGCCCCTGCGGCGGTGGAGCCTGCCACTGTCATGCTGGCCAACGGCCGCGCGCCGAACGACCCGCGTGAAGTGCGTCGCCGCAAGCGCGAGGCCGAGGCTGCCGCCAAAGCCGCGCAGGAAGCTGCTGCAGCCGCCGAGCCAGCCCTGGAAGCCGCCGATGAGCACAAGCCTCATCACGGTTGATAGCCAAGGCTGAATGAAAAAGCCCCGCCAGTGCAAACTGGCGGGGCTTTTTCTTGGCTAGGCGTTTTGCCTGTACCGACCTCTTCGCGGGTAAACCCGCTCCCACAGGGACCTCACTACCCTCAGGCCCTGTGAGGTCCCTGTGGGAGCGGCTTTAGCCGCGAAAGGGCCAGCCCAGGCAATGAATCAGTAGAGGTTAGGCTCCATCTCCAGCTCGACCCCGAACCGCTCGAGGATATCGGCCTGGATCCGCCGTGCCAGCGCATGCA